>DIXL01000113.1 GCA_002428685.1 Cloacimonetes bacterium UBA6081
TGAAAAAAATGGGGGGATGCCTCATTCGCTTTTCTGCTTGACAATTGTAAGAGACAACCTGATAATGCTCCTAAATGGTTTTCTGCAATTGTGTATGAGGAATAGCCTATTACCAAGCTACTACGCATGCAGCAAAAGAGGAGGTCTGCTTTGAATTCCAGCAAGTTTTGGGATGGTGTATCGCTAATTATTGCGTTGCTGCTTTCCCTTGTTATAATTGCGTCCGCAATTCAGTTATTAGCTGGGGGAGCAGTGCTGGAAACCTTTAGCAGAGTAACTTTGCGGGTAATTAACATCCTATTTGCCGTGTCTATAGTGCTGATGATTATTGTGGTTGTGCTGGAAAACGGTTCTCCGGCAAACACCCTGGCTTGGGTTTTGGTATTGATCTTTCTGCCGGGTTTGGGTTTTGCGTTTTATCTGCTTTTCGGGCGAAACTGGCGTAAACGCAGGCTGTTTAGCAAAAAGGGTTATGCCGATGTGCAGCTTTTGAAAGAACATTATTTGGATAAACCTCTCAGTTACGATTGGCAACATCGCAACAATTTAGTGCTCCGATTGAATAATCTATTGGAAAGTAACAGTAAGGCCAGGCTATCCTTTGAAAACAGTGTGCAGTTGTTTTCCGATACTGCTGAAGCTTTTGGGCAAATTTTAGCTGGAATCAGCATGGCCAAACAGCACGTTCATTTGGAATATTTTTCCATTGCTGACGATACTACCGGAAGAGCATTAAAGAATATCCTGATCAGCAAAGCCAAGGAAGGCGTGGAGATTCGTTTTATCTATGACGATGTGGGATGCTGGAACTTGCCGGGAGGTTTTAAAAAAGAGCTTAGAAGAGCCGGGGTGCAGTTTTTACCCTTTATGCCGGTATGGGTTCCGTTTATCAACAGCCGTTTAAATTATCGCAATCATCGTAAACTGGTGGTAGTAGATGGGAAAAAAGCCTATTTAGGCGGGCTGAACATTGGTGATAGATACCTGGGTTTGCATAAATACTTTGGTTACTGGAGAGACTCTGTGGCCTTGATAGAAGGTGAAGCTGCCACTGACTTGCAGGCGATTTTCTTGGTGGACTGGCTGTTTGTAAGCAAGCAGAATCTATTTACTCCAGAACAGCAGATACGTTATTTACCCCCTATTTTTAACCCCAAGGGATCAATATTTCCCATGCAAATAGCTGCAAGCGGACCGGACAGCGATCATGCAAGTATTATGCAATTGTATTTTGTGGCAATTACCTCGGCACAGCGTAGCGTGCAAATTTCCACACCCTACTTAATCTTGAATGAAGGACTATTAGCGGCACTGAAAACTGCGGCAGGCAGTGGGGTAGAAATTCAGATTTTACTTCCCAATAAGCCCGATCACTTCATGGTTTTTTGGGCATCCAGGTCTTACTTTACCGAGCTTTTGGACGTAGGCATAGAAATCTGGGAATACAATAGGGGCTTCAATCATGCCAAGCTGATGATTGTGGATGATGAAGTGCTGTTGATTGGAACAGCAAACATGGATTTAAGAAGCTTTAACCACAATTTTGAACTGACAGCCACAATTTATGATAATTCTATAGCTCGCATTGCCAGAGAGCAATTCGAAGAGGATTTGAAGCAAAGCTCGCAACTAAGTTTGCAGGAACATGAACACCGCAGCATGATTCAAAAAAGTAAAGAATCTCTTTGTCGCCTGGTTTCACCGCTATTATAAAGGAGGGTTTGAAAGTGGAGTTTATTTCTATAGGTTTTCAAGAGAACTTGAACCAGAAAGTAAGTAGTCTGGCCATCGCGCATAGCATTTTGGTTTACCCTACCCGCATAGCCGCAAGCATTGCTACTGGGGAATTCATTGCAGAGTGGGATTTGGCAGAGCGTAACTTTATAAGCGTGGAAGAACTGCAGGAAATCCTGATAGTGCCCCATTTGCCTGTGCTAACGGATGAAAAGCGCTTGCTATGTCTGTATCTGGCAATGGGTGAAGC
This sequence comes from Cloacimonetes bacterium UBA6081, assembly GCA_002428685.1. Lineage (GTDB taxonomy): Bacteria > Cloacimonadota > Cloacimonadia > Cloacimonadales > Cloacimonadaceae > Cloacimonas. Next base: position 1,985 of record DIXL01000113.1, read on the forward strand.
ACATAGAGAGTTTTTTCACATTCTAACCTATAGCGATATCGTGGATTGGGGAAAGCGTTTTTTTGATTTCTTTGAAGAGTTGGCTGATGAATGTGTGGAAGTGGATTCGCTGTTGGAGTTAAATGACTCGGGGACTTTTCATCTGCAGGAATGGCAACATGTGTATCTTACCAGGCTTTTAGCCATCCGTTCCGAGTATTACAATTACATTGCATCGCTTGGTTTTAGCGATCCAATGTTCTTCAAAACCAAAGATAATATTTATGTGCCTTGGAAGAATAGTCGGGTTATATTTGTAAATCAATACTATTATAGTGCCTTGGAAAGAGCGCAGATTGTGGCACTAGAAGCCAGCCAAAATCAGGTTTTTATCGTAAGCCAGGGTTTAATAGTTAGCAACGCAAGCGGAGCTTGGAAAATGCAATGTGTGGAGCTGGGCAAGTCCTGGGAAAGTCTATCCTCTAAACCTGATATCAAGGTGCTGGAAACCGAAAACGAAACACAAATGGCACTGGCATTGCTGGCCTGGCAGCATGATAAACAGCTTGGGAATTGTGCAATTATTGATAGCAGCTTTCATAGCCAACCCTATAGCCGTTATTTTCCTGAACAACGCTTTGCCATGCCATCCAATTATCCCTTTTCCCAAAGCAGCATTTATAAAATGCTTTCTGCCATGGCTCAGGGAATTAAAGCCGTAAACGAAAGTGGTGGCTTTTTGCCCATCAGGTTGCTGGCCAATTGGATGTCCACATCCTGGTTTATGCGTTATTTTGTTAGCTGTAGTGAGGCAGAATATGCTTCCATCGAGATTTGTGCCAAAAATGAACTTGCCACTCTGATCGATGCTGACTATTTATATGTGGATACCAAGCTGTTTTCCAATGGTGAAAAAGGCTACCTGCAAACGGTAGTAGAGGGCTTTTATAGGTTGCTTGAAGCTTTTGGAAATGTGGACACAATAGCCGGTTTATGTGATCTGCTGGATAGCCCCAAAGGTTTGGAATTAAACAGGATATTAAACGCTACAGAGCTTACTTACACCGACACCATAGCGTGTTTTTGGAGCAGTGTGGCCAATTTTCTCTCCATCGAAAAACTCTCTCTTATCAAATACTGGCATGCGGTTTTCGCACAAGGCGAAATTGGCCAAAACCTGCTGGAATTGTTACTTAGCTATTTAAAAAGCACCTGCGTTAGCTACCAAAAAGTAGTGCCGGATAACCCAGATTGGGAAATCAGCAATCTGCTCGATTCCCGCAACCGCAGTTTTGATACGGTAGCACTGTTTCAGATGGTGGAAGGAATAATCCCTTCCAAACCTACTCCCGTATGGCTGTTTAGTGAAGCGCAGCGTGCTCGTTTGGGGCTGAAAACCTATGATGAAATTCGATCCTGGGAACGCTACTACTTTTTCAGGTTGCTGTTTACCAGCAAACAAGCCCTGTGTTTTTGTTACAGAAATGCAGAGCAGGACATTAATCCCAGCTCATTTTTGGGTGAATTGGAACAGGTAATGGGGCAATCCCAGAGCAATGAACCGCTTTTTCAGATTGTTCACATCCCCGTAAGCAGCATCTATAAGGAGTTTGGCTTCTATCCCGAAAGCCAGGATCCGGAGCTATGCAGTTTGGAAACTATTCCGCCCGCAGAGTTTTTTACCATCCCTTGTGAAGTAGAGCAAGATTTTCCTCGGCAACAGGCTGATTTTGGTGCCTCGTCGCTCATTGGCTTGCTCAAAAACCCCTTTATTTGGTTTGTGGAGCAAAAAAGCAAACTGCGGCATCAGGATTGGGAGGCAGTAGAAACCATTAGCCCCAAGCTGTTTGGCAACATCATGCATGCATATTTTGCCTCAATTTTGGGGGAATTACAAGGCCGGCACATAGGATTAGAAAGGCTGGAAGCTATCTTTGGCGATAGGGAATTGCTGGAAAGTGAGCTGCAGAAACTGATTATTTCACGCAGATTCCGCTATCAAATTCCCAAAAACTACAATGCAGATTTTTTAAGCGAGATCATTGCCAAAGCTCTATCCGAATCGCTTTACAGGTTTTATCATGACTGGGTGCAGAAAAATCTTGATCGCAGTAGTTTTACATTGATACCCGAAACCGAGGCTATGAGTGAAGCGGAAAAGGATTATAAAACCCTGGGAACTGTTTACCACGACGGCAAAGAATACATTTTGCGCATCCGTGGTAAAGCGGATTTACGCATTGAAACAGATAATCAGGTTTACATAGTGGATTTCAAAACCGGAAACCACGATGTTCGCCAATTGATATTGTATGAGTGGTTTTACTATTTACTGGATGAGCTTTTCCCCGAAAATGACGTTCATGCTGTTTTCTGGAATATTTTGGATGCCGATTCAAAGCCGGTAATGAGTAAGCCTGAAAAACGACAGCAGCTAAAAGAGGACATCAAAGAAATCTTTTTGGCGATGCTATGCAATGGTTACACTCAAGGCCAAAAAGCCAGCGACCGAAACAGGCTGATAAAAATAACCAGAGCGGATTTATTGAAAGCAAAACGGGAGGTTACTGATGCCAGCTAATAGCATGCGAATCATTTGTGCAAGTGCAGGAACGGGTAAAACCCACCGTCTTTCTCTGGAATATCTGGCAATTGTTTTGCAGTATTATGGAAAAGCAGAATTCAATCTGGACAGCATCCTGGCTCTCACTTTTACCCGTAAAGCCACAGCAGAAATCAGGCAGCGAATTGTGGCACAGCTTAGTTTGCTTACCGGTAAAGAACCGAAAGACCAAAAAGAGCGCGAAAGCCTGATGCAAAATCTGCGGCAGCTGGTTCCAGCCGAAACGCCTTTGCTTACTCAAGCGGAGCTAAATGCACTGCTAAGCGCACGCCACGAAATTATTTGTGATGCCAGCCGCATGCAGGTTATGACCATAGACAGCTATATCAGCCATATCTTTAGAAACATTGTTCGGCCTTTGCGGAATATAGAAACCTATGAGATTGATACGGAAGCGATCCGCAAACGCATGCCCTATCTGCTAAATCACCTGATGAAACCAGAATTCAGGATTCGTTTAAATCGTCTGTTAAGCCGCAAGGTGAACCGCTCTCTGGATACCTACACTTCATTTTTCACTTCGCTAATCAAGCTGCGATGGCTGTATTATATGATTACCAAACGCTTATCTTCAGAGCTGCAAACAGAAAATCCACGGTTGTTGAGCCTGGCTACACAGGGAAATCTACAGAACCATCAGGCTGCATTTTTGGATGCCATGCAAACCATCATTGAAACCATTTCCGGCATCTGCAGCACAGAAAATAAAGCGCAGTTACCGGACTATTTCAATAAGGCCTTTAGCGATTTGATTGTGCTGGATGCCAAGAGCCCCGCTGCCATAATGAAAAACCTGGAAAACCTCAGCTCTTCCAAAGCCCTGAGTTTGCTAAGTATTCTGGATGAACACTTTTGGAACAAGAAAAAGATCAGTGAGAAGAAATATCCAAACGACAGCGAAATCCTACATACAAACCTCAGGATAGCGCGTCAGAATCTGGCAGATCACCTGATGCTAAATCTGTATCTGCCGGAGCAGCAAGAAATCCTGGAGCTGTGGCAGATCATTTTAACCGAATATGACCGCTTGATTTATCGTTACAAAAACATGACCTATGACGATATCTCATGGTTCAGTTTTGAGGCATTATTCAGCTCCGATCCGCCTTTTCTGGAGCCGGAAAGTGCTGTTTCTGCCACAGAATTTTACCAGTTTCTCAGCCATCGCACCCGTTTTTTGCTGATTGACGAATTTCAGGATACATCATTAATCCAGTTTAACATCCTCAAGCCGATTATTGAAGAACTTACAGCCGGAGAAGGCTCCAAACCTTTTGGCGGCTTGGTTGTGGTAGGAGACGAAAAGCAATCCATCTTTGGCTGGAGGGGAGGGCAGCGAGATCTTTTGCTAAATCTGCAAGGCATTTTTCCCAGCCTGGGAGAAGTTCAAACCGAAAGGTTGGAGCGGAGTTGGCGTTGCGGACCCACGGTAATGCAGTTCATCAATTCGGTATTCATGCAGCCAAATGTGCATAACTATTTGGCCGGCAAGGGCATGAGCTGGCAATATCAGATGATTAGTAGTGCTTCGGTTAAAAACGAGCCGGGAGCTTTGGTAGAGCTATGTTTACGCAATTATTCCACTGCTGGAGCGGAGCAAAGCAATTCGCAGGAAATGTTTGCAGATTTTGTCCAGCGCATGGTGGTTCCGGCTTTGCAGGATGATCCAACCGGTTCCATAGCCATTTTGTGCCGCAAAGGAAAGGAACTGGAGGGAATTCAACAAGCTTTGGACGATAGCGATGTCAGCAGTTTATATCAGCCCGATCGCAGTTTGGCAGAGCATTCTTACCTCAACCCTTTGTTATCATGGTTGCGGTTTGTTGCCTGGGGAGATTACACTGATTTCGTAGCTTTTTTGCGTTCGGATTATCTGAGAATAAACACGGCCTTGTTAAAGGAAACCTTGAAACGGATACGGGACGGTAAATATCCTGCAGACGGGACGTCCGCAGCTACAAACACAGTAGCGGCGGACATCTTGTCTGCCGTAAAACCTCCAAACATCGTAGCGGCAGACATCTTGTCTGCCACACAACCAGACTTTTCAGGGCTTCCTTTGGTTCACACCCTGCATGCCCTGGCAAAAAGCCAAACGGAAAAAAGCCCCACCGAGATTTGCCGCACTATGATGGATACCTGCTTGGGTAGTAAAATCCTGGGTCAGAGAGATTATTTGAATTTGCATCGGTGGTTGGATATTTTGGTTGCCTGGGAAATTGGGCAAGCTGAAAAAGGCAGCAGTATCCCCGATTTGCTCCAGTTTATCTCCGAAAACTATGCCACGGATGCCCTGAAACAGGTGTCAATCAGTTCTACAGACAGCTTGCAGCTTCTAACCATTCACAAGTCCAAGGGCTTGCAGTTCAAACGTGTGTTTGTCTTTTACAACTTGTCTTCCGGGCACCGCGATGACAGCAGCGTGCTAAAATGGGCAGTGCAGTATGCGGACAAAGATTTTCACCTGGTTAGCGACTTTGGGATCAGCTATCACTACGAAAAAGTTTTAAAAGCATCCAGTTATGCTCATCTGTGGACCAATGAACAGAACCGGGAACGTTTGGAAGAAATGAACAATTTGTATGTTGCGTTCACGCGAGCAGAAACAAAGCTGCATCTATATTTTTGCTATCGGGGTAAAGATGACTGGAATACATATTTCACTGCACATACCGAGAACAATCTTCCCTTGCAGATTTGCAATGCTGCGCTGCTTGCCATGCAAGCTTGCCCCATGGATGAAAGGGGAATATATCAGCTTGTTGGGCAATTTCCGGCCGCAATAACCAAGCCTGTGGCAATTGAACCGGCACCGGCTCCGGTGATTTTGGATCACTTATCTGCCCTGCAAAAAGTGGTGCATCACAAGACCATTCTGCCGGATAGCCTTAAGGAGAATGATGCAACTACCAATCATGAACTGAAAAAGATCTGGCTTATCGACCGACCGAATTTAATTGGAGATTTACTGCATTATTACCTAAGCTTTATCATCAGAAACACCAGAGCAGAGCATGATTATGCCCTGATGCGTTGTTTGCGTAAATTCGGGGGGATTCTTACAGCCAAAGAAATATCTGAGCACTCAACCCGCTGTGTCCAAACCTGTCAGGCAAATCCTTGGCTGTTTACTTCGGGCTGGGACAAGATCTTCACAGAGCAGGAGTTGTTGTATAAGGGAGGGCTTTGCCGCTTGGATAGGCTGCTGCTGAATACAGCTGATAAAGAAGCCCTGATTGTAGATTACAAAAGCGGAGAAGTGCATGATTCCGATCAACTTAGCACTTACGCCAAAGCACTTTCTACTCTGAAAGCCATGCAAGGCTATCATATAGAAAGCCGAATCCTGTTCTTGTAGAAAAGGTTATTTGGATTTTATCTGTTTATGTGGAGCAAGAGCTGATTAGAGCAGGAGTCATTTGCGGTGTGCCACGAAACGTCAAATGGGATTGTTGCACATAGGCAAAACTGTTTGTCGTTCCCGCGGAGGCGGGAAACCAGCCCCTTTACAAGTTCTGTAGGAACGGAAGATAACTGCCTATATTCCAATTATATCTCTGTCATCCCTCTGGGATTCCTTAGGGCTGGATTCCCGCCTCCGCGGGAACGACAACGGTGGGAACTGGTTTTCAGGTAGTAAGAGGCAATTATTCAACGATCTTCAAATGGGCAGGTTGTATCAACGGGCAGGTTGTATCAACGGGCAGGTTGTATCAACGGGCAGGTTGCATCAACCTGCCCATTTAACCGTTGTGTTAGTAATAATATTTGCAATGTGTTAAGATTCTATCACTTCCACATTTGCACGAGGCATGCTTAGTTGCGTGCCATCATCAAATTCTGCCACCAGGATACGAACCAGGGTTTCAGATTCTACTTTGGTTAGTTCTTCAGGCAAGGAAATAACTTTGGCAATCCTGCCAAAGTGGGGCTGACGGATAATCCGGATTAAGGTTCCCGGCTCTAAAATTGGCATGGTTGCTTCTTTGCTAATCAGTTCGCTCTCATTGAAATCCATGGGAATAATGATTTCAGGACGAATCACCCCGGCACGGATTTGGGTGCGGCCATGGATGGAAGTCTTTTTCCCGCTGAAAGCCTTTAACAGATCAAAGGTCTTTTGCGCCATGGTTATCTTGCCAAAACCTTCTGTGCAAACAATAGTCAGGCCTACTTTTTCGTGTCCTGTGATTGCCACCCCAATATCATACCCAATCAGTTTCTTAAGGTCTTGATCGTCTATACCGCCGGTAATTATGGCTTTTACCCCAAATTTCCTGGCTACATCTATAGTATGATAACGCACAAAAGCACCTGCCACAATAATCTTTCCGCGGCAGGATTCATCTATCTTTGCGCTGTCAAGCTCGTCATCAGGAGTATCAGCCAACATTTTCAGTTCGCCCACAGTTTCATCACCAATGCCAAAAATACCTTGAATGTAGGCACTTTTGTTTTCTATAATCACTCCCTCATTGGGAATAACTTCGGTAATCATTCCGTCCATAAAGGCTTTCACCTGCACCGGGATGCGTGGCTCACGCAGCAATACCTGTCCGGTTACGGCAGAGATGTTTTCCACTTCACCATCGCAGGGCGAACGGACTTCGCTTTTAAAAAACCCCAGGCCAAACAGACCTTTATTTTCTGCCAAAATGGTATCTTTGGTGATCTGCTGTCCCGGCTTTATTTTTATGTAGTTCACCAATTGAGCCGGAGTTACACCAAGTTTGTTTGCCAAATTATAAGGCACCACTTTCCCTGGCAGCAGCGTTTCGGCTACCACATCTTCGGCTTTTACCATATCCCCTTTTTTCACCAGCACCTGGCCTTTAAGGGGTAAAATGCGTTCTTTACGTAATATTGTGCTTTCGGTAACGGTTAATCCTGCAGAATATGCTTGTCCCATTTTATCCTCCTATACTAGAATGTGTTCGGGGTAGGCTTTTAGTTCGCGCATCCATTTCTTTAGCGCAGCTATACGTTCCACTTTTTCGGTGGGCAAGCCAAAAGGACGACGGCCACGGGTGTCAAGCACAATGCCTACTACGCCTCCGTGCAAGTCTATATTCAGCTCGCGGTTTTTATCATTATCCAAAACCAATCCGCCCAGGGCTTTTAAATTAGCTTTGGCTACCTGGCCTTCGCCGCAAGGGATAACCCTGATTTCGCCATAGGGGATTTCTTGTTCAAACTTACTGCCATCGGGCAAATCAAGTTTAGCATACAAAGCGGGTTTGCCGATTTTGCTTTTTCCAACCGGTGCCACGCAAGTTCCCAAATACACCATACAGTCATTACGAAATACCTCTGTGGCGGCCTTGATACTTATTTCGGATAAAACACCCAGATGCGGCATCATAAATATACTGTCCACGGCCAAACGCGTTACTCCTTCGGGCAGGAAAGCATCAATCAGCATCATCACAGTTTGATTGCGCCGAGGTGCATGAGACAGCACTCCTCCGCTTCCCACCAGCAAATCCAAAGTCATCAGATTTACAATTGTGGCACCACTGGTGGATTGGCTGAAGGCTTCGGAAATATCACGTTGACGCTGCATACCTTTCAGGCTGCTGGCAAATTGCTTGTGCTGTTCAAAAGCCAGGCGCAAAGCTTCTTTGGCAATTGCTTGCTCCAGCACCAGTTCTTCTAACAGCGAGGGGATGGTAGTGGGTCGGATCATCTTGTTTTTTATCATATTGCGCAGTTCGCCTTCATCAATATCAAAAGGCACCCAGCGCATGATGTTATCCAATCCGGAAGAGGCCAATACGTTGGAGATGGAATAGCTCATGCCCAAGTTTGCGCTAACGGTGCGGTTAAATACATGTTCTTCGGTAAAAACGCTGAATACATCGGTAGTAGCACCGCCGATATCCACGCCCACCACTTCGATACCTTCTTCTTTGGCAATGGTTTGCATAATGTTTCCCACTGCGGCAGGGGTTGGCATAATCGGTACGCTTTCCAGGTCTGGCCCTTTGGTCCATTCCATCAGCTTGTTGTAACCGGGAGCCTGCTTCATTACGTGTTCCATAAAGAGATCGTGAATCTTGTCGCGGGCAGGGCCAAGATTTTCGGTTTCCAGCTTGGGACGCAAATTATCTGTAATCATCAAATCCACTTTTTCGCCCAAGGTGTTGCGGATTTCTTGCTGAGCTTCCTTGTTTCCGGCATAAATAACCGGCAGCTTATAGGACGAGCCAAGCCTGGGTTTTGGGTCAGCACCGGCAACCAATTCTGCCATTTCCACTACGTGTTTCACTGTGCCGCCATCTTCTCCACCGGCCATCAAAATCATGTCCGGACGCAATTGACGGATACGCTCAATCTTTTCGTGATTCATGCGTTTGTCGTTGCTGGCAATCAAATCCATCACAATCGCTCCGGCACCAAGGGCTGCACGTTCTGCGCTTTCACCTGTCATGGCGGCAACCACACCGGTTACCATCATTTGTAATCCGCCACCGGCTGAGGAAGTGGAAACATAAGCATCCACACCAATATCGCCTTTGCGGGGTATAACAAATTCACCATTTTCCATGAATTTCAGGTGTGGATTTTTATATTTCAGTCTGGCCAGTTCTTCCAGCTCCTGCGTGGCGTTGATAACGCCTTTGGTTACATCGTTCAAGGGTGCTTCCACAGTTGTGGGAGCTTCTCCACGGATGGTCTGACGATATTCGCCATCCACCCATTCGATCAAGATCGCCTTGGTCGTAGTGCTGCCACAATCGGTTGCAACAATGCGGGTCAGGCGTTTTTCATCGTATTGCATATATCCTCCGCTTTTTCAAGCATTTTTATTTCGGGGTTGAATTATTCTTTTTACAAAAGCCTTCATCTGGGCTTTGCGTCGCTGATTTTTAAGCTTATTGGCTTTTCTGCGTTCCTGGTTCAGCTCTTCATCCAGCTCATCCATGCGGGCGATAACTTTTTTCAGGTTTTCCTCATCTTCCATCATGATGGCAAATTGCTGATACTTGTTGGAATCAAACACCATTTCAGCAAAAGGTAAAATGAAAAACAAGGCTTGCGAACCGATGCCATGCAGCGGGCGAAGAGACTCCAACAGCATGATTCCAGCCGAAGCCATGTGCCGTTCGGCAATGAATCTGGCCACTTTTTCAATCATTTCATTGATGTCGCTTTCGCTTGTTGCGGGACGAATCTCTTTATATTCTTTATTCATCATCAGGCCCGGGCAACCGTTATGGCTGTAATTTTACTTGCGCCGGCAAAGCGCAGGGTTTTGGCAATTTCGTTCAAAGTGCTGCCGGTTGTGAACACATCATCCAGCAACAGGATCTTTTTCCCCGCCACCTGGCTGGTCTTTTTTATGCGGAAAGCTCCGTTCAAATTCTTCACACGCCTTGCTTTGCTTAGCAGCGTTTGGCTGAGCGTATTCACCTTTCGGACTACCGGCATTTCAAAGGGTAAGCCCGTAAGGTATGCCACACAACTGGCTATCAATTCTGCTTGATTGTAGCCTCGCTCCCGTCTGCGAACCGGATGCAGGGGAACGGCACAAATGTAATCGTGATCTTGCAGGGCAGGTTCACTTTCTATCAGTTCGGCTATAGGCAAGGCAAAATAGCCGGCTGGGGATTCGTAACCATTATACTTTAAAACATGGATCAATTCTTTTACGGGGCCACCGAATTTAAATATCGCCCTGGCGGAATCAAAGGCAAAACTTTCTTCCAGGCAAGCCCGGCACGGGTATTCTTTGAGTTCGCTGCCACAAACGGAGCAAGTATCACTTCCCACCATCATCATTTTTGCTTCACAAGCTTCGCAAATCACCTGATTTTGCTCATCTATCCTGCTTCCGCAAGCCAAACAAGCGGGCGGAATCAGCAGATTCAGGGCGTCAGCGAACAAAACTTTCCAGTGCTTCAAAAATCAGCCTTCCATCCTGAGAAGGGACAGTATCGGTGGCAGAGCGTTCCGGATGGGGCATCATGCCCAAAACATTGCGCTCAAAGCTGCATATTCCTGCAATATTTTGCAGAGAACCATTGGGATTGCTGGTGTCGGTTATCTCACCCTCGGCAGTGCAATACCGGAATAACACCAGGTCTTTATCCATCAGGGTTTTTAGTCCCTTATCATCTATGAAATAATTCCCTTCTTTATGAGCAATGGGAATATCCAAAACCGTACCGGGAGCTATGCCTTTGGTAAATGGACTGTTAGCTGTTTCCACCCGCACAAACTGATGCTGGCAGATAAATGCCAGAGATTTATTCATCAGCAAAGTGCCGGGAAGCAAACCACATTCCGTAAGTATCTGAAATCCATTACAGATACCCATCACCAAACCACCGCGTTTGGCAAAGGCAATCACTTCTTTTACAATGGGCGAAAACCTGGCCAAAGCTCCACAGCGAAGATAATCACCATAGGAAAAACCTCCAGGCAGAATTACCAGATCGGGTTTTTGTAAATCGCTGTCTTTATGCCAGATAAGCTGTGCTTCATGGCCGCGGGACTTGAATACTCCATAGGCATCACGATCGCAATTAGAGCCCGGAAAAGTTACTACGCTAACCCGCAAACTTCTACTCCATCACTTCTATTTTATAATGATAGCTTTCAGTGTTGGGATTGGCAAGTAAATTGCTGCAGATTTGCTCCACTTTTGTCCCCACTTCCTGGGGGTTATCACTGCTAAAAGTAATCTCGATATATTTGCTGATTCTGGTTTCGGAAACATCGTTATACCCAAGATTATGGAGCGAATTGGTAACTGCTTTCCCTTGCGGATCAAGCACACTGGCCTTTAGCTGAACAAAGATTTTGGCTTTTAACATTGCTTTTCCTATCGACATAATTATGTAATAAGCATAGTCTTTCAGGCTGCTTATTTCGTCAATACTTTTGTTTTCCTTCATAGTCTATGTGGCATCCTGGAAAGTTACTTACGTCCCAAGATTATGCCACACTGTCGTTCCCGCCTCTGCGGGAACGACACGCCAGAGAATGCTTGACGAGACACTATTTGCCCCTCCCATATTACCAATGCCATATCATTCCCATATCATTCCCAATATTATTGAGAATGATATGGGAATGATATGGCAATGCAAGCAAGGGAGAATAGGATCACTGATTTAACAGACTAAACGGATTAACACGGATAATCTGTAGCCAGTCTTAATTTATCAGAGCGAGTTTGCCTCGTTTTACCTTGCCACTTTCGTCGGCAACCACAAAGAAGTAGATTCCGCTTTTGCAGGCTTTTCCGCTGCTGCTTTTGCCGTTCCAATCAAAGCGTGAGAAGACGTTTTCCTTAATCGTGGCAATCAAAGCACCCGAGCTATCGTAAATGCGGCATTCGCTTTTTCCTGCGGGGAGGCTGTCTTTGGGCAGATTTACTATCTGCACGCTTTGATGCAGAGCAGGATTAAAGGGATTGGGAAAGGCTTTTACCTCTAAAAGAGGTGTGGCGGGTTTTAGGGTTCTACCTATTCTCAGGGTGTTGTAGCCATCAGCAGTCCCGATTAGCAGGTTGCCTTGCACGGGATCGTAGCCCAGCGTGGTTACATAGTTTGAAAGCAGGGGAACGTTGGGCTGATAGTAATTTGTAAAACGCTCTGTAGCGGGATTGTACATGGTCATGCCGTTTTCCAGGCTGCCAATCCAGATGCGTCCAAAGGGATCGAGCAAAATTGAAGTTGGCGTGGTGCGGGCTGAGCCAAACAGCCTTTCTTCATCTTCGTAATACAGAGTGTCGTTTACCCATTGATAGGTGGAAGTATTAAAGCGAAAACGCTTGATCATGGTGTCGTAACGATACCAGGAAGTTTCGTTCCACATAAAAAGACCTGTGCTGGCTGCAATCCAATGCTGTTTGCCTTCGTAGGGAGTTTCCACGGTTATCACACCATAAACAATGCAGTTACTCAGCTCCGGAGGGGGTGGAATTATCCATTGTGAGCCGCCTGTTACGGGGATGGAATTGCTATTCCAGATGGTTAGACCGCGGTCGTTATTGGTGCCAAAGAAATATTTCTCACCACTGTAATAGGCATATAGAATCTGCTGGTGGACGCTGTTTGGCAGAGTGAAAGAGCTTACTTTTTGCAAGGCTGGATTTAATACATCCACGGCACCATCATAACAAAGCACCATCATCAGGTCATCCTGGGCAGGATAGATGCCGCCAATTGTGGAGGTTGTAAGCGTAGTAGAACCGTTCCATGGCCCCCAGGAATTTGTTTCGTTGTCGTAGGTGCGAATGCCATCGGTGGCAATATGGTGCCACAGATTGTTTTCACCGCTTTCATCCAGAATACTGATGCCTCGTCCCCAACCGGTTGGGCTATCTGTGTTGTCCCAGGTGGCAAACCATTTACGGTTCAAATTATCCACGGCAATACCCAAAATGTTATCGGTATGAATGGGGCTGTTGGCTATGTTGTAAGTGCTCCATTCATCTCCTGCCAGTTTGCTTACGCCCATGGTTCCCTTGCGAACGGGATCGTTATCTATGTAACCGCTGGCAAACCATAAATCATAATTCTTATCGGCAACAATTTGCGAGATTTTGGGAAAGCCGATGTTGGAGGGAGTCCAGTTTTGCCACTGCGAGCCTGATTTTTTATATATACCTTGTCCCCAACTGCAGAGGAAAATGTCGTTTTCACTGCGGACAATTCTGCTGATGGGACTGTAACCCAGCCCCAGCGTGCTTTTTGGCCATTGCGTGGGAATTCCGTTAACATCTATGGAAGTTAGCAAAATTGCCCCGGGGTTTGTAAGAGTTAACAGGGTTTCATTCCAAATGCCATAACTAACCCATAATTGGTTATCTTCTTCTATCAAAACAGATGAGACAGTTGTGCCGCTAAGGGCATTGAGACCGGTGTAAACCTGCCAGGAACCGCTTGATAAATTCAGGCTGTGGACATAAACACGGTTATCAACTGCGATGGCAATTTTCGCGGAATTTACAGAGAGTTTGGGCAAACCCCCAATGGGAACCGGTGATCCGTTTGTGTGGATGCTTTTCCAGGCACTATCCACGGCTAAGGAATCCAGATGAGTATAACAGATACCAGAGCTGGTGGCCAAAAAGATGTTTCCATTATCAGCCAAAACCATATCTTGAATGTTGTTGCCTGCCAAGCCACCGGATGTGTTTTCGAAAGTGTATTGATGCAACATCAGCGGGAAAAGCACCCCGGGAAGGTAATAAAATACTGCCAAACCTGATGATGTGGCTACCAGGATGGTAGAACTATGTTCGATAATTTTATTCACTTTTAAAGAGGGAAGCCCCAGCTCGGAATTTATTTCCTGATAACCCTGCGGACTACTGATGGAGATGCCTTTATCGGAAGATCCCATCCACAAGCTATTGGAAAAGCCTATATGGGCAAGACTGCGGATGTCGTTTGAAATCAGACCATTACCGGTATTTAATTGCGTGGGAGAAGAGCTATCCAAAGATGCAGGCAGCTTTAGGACTCCACCCCAAGTGCCAAGATAAATGTCGTTGCCTTCGATGAGCAGATCATATACATGATCTGTGTTTGTATGGGTTTGCCAGGTGCTGGCAGAAAGCGTTAAGCTAATTAGCCACAGCATGAAGATGTATCTATATTTCATTTATTTTGCTCCTGTCGCATAACTATGTAAGCAACTATTACCATCATGGCCAAAAGCCCCAAAAGCACAGAAAACAGCAGTTTTTTGGAACTTAACGAAAAGCCGATGGCGATCAAACCAAAGAGAGTAGTGATAATATACACTATAATCGAAATTGTTTTCTGGGAAAATCCAAAAGCCAACATAGTGTGGTGAATATGAGCTTTGTCGGCTTTGAAGATATTGCCAAATTTAATTCTGCGGAATACTGCCAAAACTACATCCAAGAGCGGAATGGCCATAACAGAGAGAGGTATCATTAAGGTCATGGACGTAATACCCTTGAATTGTGATGATCCGGCAGTGGAAATTGCTGCAATATTCAACGCAATGAACATTGCCCCAGTTTCGCCTAAAAAAATGCGGGCGGGATAGAAATTATAGCGTAAAAAGGCCAGATTGCCAGCCAACAGAAATGCCGATATGGCGGTAACAAGTTGATTTTGTTCTTTTATCCCCACTATTAACAAGATTAAGCTTACTATTATGGTGATGCCGCAAGCCAGGCCATCCATGCCGTCTATCAGATTTATGGCATTAAGCACCACCAGAAACCAAAGCATGGTTACAGGAAAAGAAAGCCAGCCAAGCACGAAATCCTGACCCAAGGGATTGGTGAGGTATGAAACCCGGTAACCGATGAAATACATTATGGCTGCCAAAGCAATTTGCCATACAATTTTGTAGCGTGCCTGGCTTTCATAGCGATCATCCCATAGGCCAAAGAGAACGGCTAAAAGGCCTACTCCACTAAGCTGCAGCAGCATATGCCCCATTTGTTTGTCGGCTGTGAACAGGGCAAAAGTGGCTTGCGCCAGTATGATGGGTAACGCAAAACTGAGGCCACCTGCTTCGGGAATGCTGCCTTTGTGGATTCGCCTTTCATTGGGTAGAGCGACAATTTTAAAGTGATTGGACAATTTGATATTAAACGGTATCAACAGATGGGTAAGCAAATGGATTGCTATGGCTTCAAGGATGATTAGAAGGTAGATGTTAGGCATATATCCTTAGTGCTGGGGTGCTGGGGTGATGGGTAATGAGGTGATGGAGTGATGGGAAGCAGAGTAATTGTTTCATACCTGTCGTTCCCGCGGAGGCGGGAATCCAGCTTGGTAAGAATCCCGTAGGGATGACATAAAAAAGGAGTGGTGCAGACTGTTTTCTGTCGCTCTTCCAGAGCTTAACAAAGGGCTGGATTCCCGCCTCCGCGGGAACGACAAGTAAAAAAACAGCGGGAACGACAGGGGAAAAAACGGGAACGACAAAAACATCGGGAAAGTCATTCAAACACCCATAAATCCTGGTTGTAAGGACAAGTCATCCCAATTGGGATTTACCTTTTCTATCATATTTATTTTCCACTCTCTTCGCCATTTCTTTATCCGTTTTTCTGCGGCCAGAGCATCCCGAATATCATTGAATAACTCATAATAAACTAACATTGTTACATTGTATTTATCTGTAAAACCCTCTACAGCATGAGATTTGTGCGCCTCTATACGTTGGGGGAGATTGCCTGTTACTCCAACATACAGAGTTCCGTTCTTTTGGCTTGCCATGATGTATATATAGTAGTTTTTCATGATTTATTTGTCTCCATACATATATACGAAAGGTTTTTTTCCTGTCGTTCCCGCGGAGGCGGGAATCCAGCCCTGTCAGAATCCCGTAGGGATGATATAAAAAAGGAGTGGTACAGACTGTTTTCTGTCGCTCTTCCAGAGCTTAATAAAGGGCTGGATTCCCGCCTCCGCGGGAACGACAGGGGAAAAAACGGGAACGACAATACGAAGAAAGGAACTAATGCATGAACTCCGGACATGTTATTGACCAAGATATACATCCCTGTATTCTGCCACCATCTTATCATAGTTGCATAGTTGCTTGATGTGCTGCGCTGCCTGTTTACCCTTTACAAAGGCTGATTTAAAATCGGTGGCAATATCCACAAACACCTTTATCAGAGCGGCATCATCGTCTGATGGAACTAAGTAGCCGGTATCATTATCTACCAGTTCTGCAAGGGAGGGTATGTCCGACCCAATTACAGGCAGGCCGGAGGTCATAGCTTCAATAATGCTGTAAGGCAAGGCTTCCCAACGAGAATATAGCACAAAGGCATGGAATACTTTCAACCAGGGCAGCACATCGCTGTCCCAGCCAGGCAGTAAGATGCGATCAGCCATTTTGTGGCTGTGGACAATGCTTTTGCAAAGGTCGTAGTGTTCGCCATCGCCAAGGATGATGAAACGCAAATTAGGTGCTTGCTTACATGCCTGGCAAGCACTTGCCACAAGAATGATTACATTCTTTTGGGTGCTGAAGCGAAGGGTGGAGCCTATTACGATCTCTCCAGTTGGTAACGAACGTAGAGATGCAATATCAGACAGTGGTTTTTGTAGCTTGGGCGGAATGGCGTTGTAAATAGTCTGTGCTTTGGAATTGGATACTAAGTGCTTGGCCAGGCAGAAGAGCCTATCAGAGTTGTTTACGAAGATGATTTTGTGGCCAAGTCTGTTTCCCAATGCTTCCACAAATTGGTAAAACCTGTAAACAAGCGGACTTTGGTCTTGCTGAAAAGCGGTTCCATGCGAAGTGTGCACAATTAACGGAACTGAGCACATCCTTGCGGCAAGACGCCCAAACAAACCAGGCTTGGAAGAATGAGTGTGGACAATATCAAAACGGTGCTTCTTGATTATTCCTAACAAATGCACAAAGGTAAGCAAGTCCAAGAACGAGATCGGATGTCTGAAAGAGGGAAGAGAGATATAATGAAATCCGCGGGAATAAACTTCATCCACAAATTCACCACCCGGTTTGCAGGCTACCCAAATCTGGAATTCGTTTTTATCCAAACCATCCAATAGGTGCAGACTAAAGCGTTGCACTCCCGACATCAGAGGGAGTAATTGGATGTGTAACAGTTTCTTCATGCAGTTTTATTCAGCCTGACAACGGCAAATGAATCAGCCTTGATGTTTGAAAAACGTATCAGGTTTCCCTCAATTTTGGCACCAGTCCCGTCAATTTCCACGAACTTTGGGTCTCCATACACACACAGGACAAAATGCTCCAGATCATCGGGGAAGAAGATACTGATTTCATACTCCCCTTCGTCGATGGTGATCCGGCTGCGTTTTTCCCACCAGTTGGCAAGTTCTGCGGCAGTGGTGAGATAGGTGTTTCCACTTTTAACCAGGGCCAGAAGGTAGGGATAGAGTTTATTCATGTAACTGACATCGCTGAAACTGGCGATGGAAAAATCGGTGCTGAAAATGCCATGCGAACGTTGGCTGGTGGAAAAGAACTTTTTGATCTGATGTTTGGCATCCTCAAGCTGGATGTGGTTATGTTTGCTAAGCTTCAGATGTTCATCACGATACACGGTTGGCAGCTCCAGATATTCTGCTTTGGTTCCGTTTATCCAGGGATTCCAGGGAATTGAAAGGCCGTTTTTGTAGCCGGGAACGCTTTCGAAAGCAGTGCTTTGGCTGAAACTGGGTGAAATTTTATTGTGCAGGTCTCGCAGAGTTTCGTTTGTTTTATAGCCCAATTGCCTGATGCCAAGCTGATCTTTGCCAAGCTGATGAAGCAGAACCTGTTTGCGGGTTAGGAAATCATCGCGGTTCAGCTTGTCCGCTGTAGCCAGAAGGGCAATATCATTACCCTCGTGGATAATTTGTTGAATCTCTTCCTGCAAATCGGGATCTTCCAGGCTGTAGTCAATTTCCTCATTAGCCTCTGTGGCAAGGTAATAGGTGCTGCGGCAGTTTGAATTGCGTTCCAGCTTGCGGAATTCTTCAAAGTTCCAGTATAATTCGTAGTTTGTAAACAGGTATTTAAATTTTCCCGATATTATGTGCCCAAGTTGTTTCCACTTAAGGCTGAAAAACATGGCCAGATCGTCGGCGATGGAGAGAATTAGGGAGGATAAATCCCATTTTTGGAGGTCGTTGATGCTGTGTGAGAGAAGGACGGCAGAAAGCTGGGCATTAGGCCAGAACATCTTTTGGGTGATGATGTTCTTTTTGGTGCGGCAATGCTCTTTAATCATGCTGTCCATCAGCCACAAGAGGTTATCTACAATTGGGATTTCACGATAGTTATAAAAAGCACTGGCGGAATCGGGGTAATAGCCTTTTTCCAGGCTGCCGGCATCGGTTTTTTCTTCCAGATTACTTAGGTGTAAAAAGATATTGCCCACCAGGTCAAAATTGATCTTGCCGCCATGCATGTCGCTTTCAGAGTAGTTTTCGGCGGGGTATTCAAACTTGCGGTTGGAGATTACTGGAGTGGTGGATAGTAATTTCACTTCGCGCATGCTGCGACGCAGGCGATCGGCACTATAAGACTTTGGATCATAGAAATCGGGATCGCAAGGGATAAAAAAGGTAATGTAAAGCTGGGCAAGACGTTGCAGCTCTTCTACGGTTAATTCTGTGTAACCATAAAGCAGAAAGATGTCATTGGGTTTTAGCTTTTCCAGATCATCAATAAATTGACACCTGTAGCCTAAACTGTCAAACATAAAGGTGAAAGTGAATTTTATTTCCCGAGCGAAACGAGAGAGTTTTTGGTCTATGACTATCGATACCATGCTATTTTGGATACCACCATTTTAATTTTAAGCCATTATATTAAGCTTGTCAGATGCTGTCAAGGGGAAATGCGGGGGTGTGGAGTTTTTCTTATTGCTGAAGACACGGAAAGCTTTTAATATAGAAAGCATGTTGATGGATTTATTGCCGGATTCTATGGGACATCTGTTTCATACATCGGTAGAGAAAATTGGTTTTTAGGCTAATGTCTTGTCAAGTTTCATATGACATTACAATCCTGTCTTTCCCGCGCAATCCTGTCTTTCCCGCGCAATCCTGTCTTTCCCGCACAATCCTGTCGTTCCCGCACAATCCTGTCGTTCCCGCGCAATCCTGTCTTTCCCGCGCAATCCTGTCGTTCCCGCACAATCCTGTCGTTCCCGCGGAGGCGGGAATCCAGCCCTGGATAATCCCGCCAGGGATGATACAAAATGTTGAGGCAAACTTGTCCTATCTGCCGCTCTACCAGAGCTTTTTCCGGGCTGGATTCCCGCCTCCGCGGGAACGACAAGAAAAAAAGCGGGAACGGACAAGAAAAAAAGCGGAAACGACACGTCAGGAATTTGTGTATTGGTGAATAGTCGTTTTATTACCATGGACAGAGTATTTATTAAAGCTTAGTAGAATATTTTCCTCAATCTGTCTAACTTCTTAACTTACAAATCCCTTACATCCGCTCAATCAGTGTTATCTGTGTTCTAATATTGGCCAATTGGCAAAAAAAACATTGACAGCCAAGGGCACTAAACCCACGTTGTTCTTACTATGAAAATGATGTTTGAGAGATAGATAAACAAGATGACAGATGCTTCGGCAATATATACAAAAATGCATGATTTGTGCACTGAGAGAATTGACTTCGTGATCCACCAAAGGTTGGATATTGCGGGGTCTCTTTTGCTTTTAGGACATAGAGTTAAGCTATTTTTCTGTCGTCAAGTACCCGATTTGTTGGATTACGCTATCCACTAAGCACATAGTAAGCCTAAGCGTATAGTGTGTCATCGCCTTATGTGGGCTCTGCATAAGCGACGGGGCGAAGCTGTAGGTATGGGTTTTACCACGAATGTCAACGGAATTTTAATATGCACCAGTTTTGGCACTTTAAAGTGCACCACTCACCATCTCAGTTGAAGTTCTGCGACGGCACTTTGGAGCGTAGCGGAAAAGTGCCGTCGGAGAACTTTTCGCTCGCTTTGAGGGT
>DIXL01000070.1 GCA_002428685.1 Cloacimonetes bacterium UBA6081
GATAGATTATGTCCAAACTCCAGGCGGTGGCTTCAGCCACCGTGTTTTGCGGTAATATTATCAAGCCCCTTGGGCGACACAATTATAGGTTAGGCAAACAGATACGATATTTGTGTCGCCCCTGAAGGGCTAAACACAATCCATCATTCTGCAATGCCAGCATAGGTCACACAAGCCTGTTCCTTGCTTGCATTCCCATATCATTCCCATATCATTCTCAATATTATTGGGAATGATATGGGAATGATATGGGAATAGGGGCAGGGAGGAATAGCACTCCAATGCTCCTGGGTGGAGTCGTTTCAGCTTACGTGTCGTTCCCGCGGAGGCGGGAATCCAGCTCTTATATCAGTTCTGGAAGAACGACAGATAATTGTTTATATAACAACAAATTATATGCCATCCCTTCAGGATTCTGATAGTGCTGGATTCCCGCCTCCGCGGATCCAGTTCTATTGCCTGCAAAGCTGGAGAAAACAAGCCATCAGCAGTCCGGATGCCATAGTTTTCCCCTGCCACAAAACCGAACCTGCAATAATAGGCAGGATATCCATAGATTATTAGTATCTTATGCCCCATTTTACCTGCCAGAGCCTTGGTGTGGGTTATTAAAGCCGAGCCAATTCCTCTGCCCTGATACGAAGGTAAAACGCTAACCGGGCCAAAGGTAATTACTTTATGGGTAAATCCTGTGTTGTCTTTAAGTGTGGATAACGCATACATAATATGCCCCACGATCTTGCCATCCGCAATGGCCTCAAAGTCCAGCTCTGCAAGATAATCGGGAGAATTCTTCAGCATGTGGGCAAGGTAGTGTTCGTTGCAGCCTGGAACATGCACATTCCAGAAGGCTTCACGGGTAAGCCATACAATTTCCCTGTAGTCTTGCTGCGTGGTTTTCCTGAGAATTGGGCTTGGTTTTTCTTTCATATTTTGCTCCAATATCTATGGGTTATATCTTGCTTTCAGGCAGTTATCTTTTTTTTTAAGAATTTAAACCGGGCTGGATTCCCGCCTCCGCGGGAACGACATTGCAATGTTGGAAGGCACTCCCTTGCGAAGCTCTCCCTTACGAAGCTCTCCCTTACGCAGTTCTCCCTTACGCAGTTCTCCCTTACGTAGTTCTCCCTTGCGCAGCTCTCCCTTACGCAGTTCTCCCTTACGCAGCTCTCCCTTGCGCAGCTCTCCCTTACGAAGCTCTCCCTTACGAAGTTCTCCCTTACGCAGTTCTCCCTTGCAAAACTCTCACCTCAAAAGCTGCAACATCCCAAAGAAATGGCAGATCGATCCACCCAGCACAAACAAATGCCACACGCTGTGATGATAGGGCATTTTCTTGGCTACGTAAAAGATAACCCCCAGGGTATAAGCCAAGCCTCCAAACAGCATCCACCTTAAGAAAGTGGGAGGAACTACATTTAGTAGCGGCTTTATGGCTATCACAATCATCCAGCCCATCAGAATGTAAACTATTACAGACAGATATCTTAGCTTACGCATGGCAAAGATTTCCAAGTTTACCCCGATAATGGTTAAGCCCCAAATTATTCCAAACAGCGTCCAGCCCCAGCCACCCCGCATGGTTCCAATGGTTACAGGAGTGTAGGTTCCGGCAATCAGCAAAAAAATGGAAGAGTGATCCAAAATGCGGAAAAAGCGTTTCACTCTGGGTTGCGGAAAGCTGTGATACAGAGTGGATGCCAGATACAAGATGATCATTGTAGCCCCATAGATGCTAAACGACACTACTTTCCACGCATCGCTTTGCCTGGCCGCAAACACCACCAGAATAACCAAAGCGGCTATGGATAAGCCTACTCCAGTCCCGTGAGTGATAGCGTTGGCAATTTCCTCCCCCAAGCTTTGTTTAGGGCTAAGGGGAATTCTGTCCAGAAAACTCTGTTTTGTAGTATTCATGTTTGGCTTTCCTATCTTTTTTCTTTGAGGGTGCTAAGATTCAGTTCAATCTGGGTAGCTCAAGACTTTCTAAGCATAGAAAATGCATTTACCGAATCCAGTCAAGCGGAATAATCCCCATCCGCAGCATTATTACATCCCAAAGCTGCCAAAGACCTTTGCGAAAACATCTGTTTCTTGGCTTTTTTGTCTTTGGGCTCGTTTCCCAAGCGGGGTAGGATACCAAAATTGGCATTTATCGGCTGAAACTTTCTCTCGCTGGTGGTGCATAGATGTCGCCAAAGCTGGCCTATAATTGTTTCTGCGGGAAGGGATCGTAACCCCTCAGCTATCACCTTGGCCACCACAAGCCCGCTGCCGATGCATTCCACATAGCCTTCCACTCCGGCAAGCTGTCCGGCTAAATAGATGTGGGGCAGAGCTTTGAAGCTAAAATCTTCCTTCAACAATGCCGGTGAATTCAAATATGCATTACGGTGAATAGAGCCAAAGCGCAGGAACTCCGCATTTTCCAAGCCCGGAATCAAGCGAAAGATAGCTTTCTGTGCACCATAACGCAGCATGGTTTGGCAGCCTACGAGGTTGTAGGCGGTTTTGTCTGCGTTTTCCGCTCTAAGCTGCAAAACAGCATAGGGCTTTTTGCCATCGGGGGTCTCCAAGCCCATGGGTTTCATAACCCCATGGCGCAATGTATCCACACCTCTTCTGGCAAGCTCTTCAATCGGCATGCAGTTTTCGTAAAAGTTGAATTTCAGCCCTGCAAAAAACTCGTTCTCAAACTCATGCGCCGCATGCTTTTCGCCCTGTAGCAAAGCCTCTACAAAGCTTAAGTACTCCTCTTTTGTAAAGGCGCAGTTCAAATAATCCGCATCACCTTTGTCATAGCGGTCTTTTTTATAAATTCTGCTGTAATCTATGCTGGTTTCTTCTATAATGGGTGCGATGGCATCAAAGAAAAACAGGTGTTTTTCACCCAAAACTTGGCTAAGGGTTTGCATCATGGCGTCACTCGTTAATGGCCCGGTTGCCAGAATAGTTTTCACCTCTGGCAAGATGCAGATTTCCTGTCTGATTAGCTCTATGTTTGGCTCTGCGGAAATGGAAGCTTCCACCTTTTGGGCAAAAAGGTCTCTATCCACTGCCAATGCTTGTCCGGCCGGGACTTTGCAGCTATCTGCTATATGTAAAAGCTGCCCGCCCAAGGCATTTATTTCTGCTTTTAACAGCCCGGAAGCTGTGTCCAACCTGGTGGATTTCAGCGAATTACTGCATACCAATTCTGCCAGATATGCGGTGCTATGTGCCGGAGTTTGCTTTTCGGGACGCATTTCATAAAGCAAAACCATCCAGCCTGCTTTGGCAAGGTAAAGGGCAGCTTCGCATCCAGCCAAGCCTCCGCCGATAATTATTATTTCTTTATTCATATCGTGCCATCGCAAGCAAATGGACTTTAAAGTCAAGCTCATTGTCAAGATTTTGGAATCTTGCAGGTTTGATGCAAAACGAGAGTGATTCCTTGTTCAATAATTGCAATTTAACCTTTCTGCTTGCGTTATTTTATCCTGTAACACAACGCTCGTTTTGCATTAAAATCGGAAACGTAAATCCAATAAATCCTGAATTCCTGAAATCCTGAAATCCTTGTTTCGAAAACCGAAGCTCTGACCCAAGACTATACCACATTGTCGTTCCCGCGGAGGCGGGAATCCAGCCCTGAAGAATCCCAGAGGGATGACAGATATATAATTGGAATATAGGCAGTTATCTTCCGTTCCTACAGAACTTATAAAGGGCTGGTTTCCCGCCTCCGCGGGAACGACAAACAGTTTTGCCTATGTGCAACAATCTTTACTAAATAATGAGCAAGAATTCTTTGAATAGCTCTTGCATAATTGCCTCTTACTACCTGAAAACCAGTTCCCACCGTTGTCGTTCCCGCGGAGGCGGGAATCCAGCCCTGAAGAATCCCAGAGGGATGACAGATATATAATTGGAAGATAGGCAGTTATCTTCCGTTCCTACAGAACTTGTAAAGGGCTGGTTTCCCGCCTCCGCGGGAACGACAAACAGTTTTGCCTATGTGCAACAATCTCTACTAAATAATGAGTAAGAATTCTTTGAATAGCTCGTTGCATAATTGCCTCTTACTACCTGAAAACCAGTTCCCACCGTTGTCGTTCCCGCGGAGGCGGGAATCCAGCCCTAAAGAATCCCAGAGGGATGACAGATATATAATTGGAATATAGGCAGTTATCTTCCGTTTCTACAGAACTTGTAAAGGGGCTGGTTTCCCGCCTCCGCGGGAACGACAAACAGTTTTGCCTATGTGCAACAATCTCTACTAAATAATGAGCAAGAATTCTTTGAAAAGCTCGTTGAATAAACCAAACAGGTGTCATCGCTCTTTTTTGGGTCAAACAGGTGTCATCGCTCTTTTGGGTCAAACAGGTCTCCTCGATCTAAAAACAGTCTTTCATGTTTCTTGGGGCGGTGATAGCCAGAGATAAGTTCTGAGATGTTGTGCGCTAAACATCCGTTTTCGCCTTTATAACTTGTGCTGCACAGTTTATTGACGGCCTGCAGTGATGAGTCCCTCGCCGTTTATGGTGGAACCTTCCAGCTTGATAATCTTGCCCAAAACGCTCAGTTTGCTTCCCTTTTTTAAGGTTATTGAGCTGCCTGGTAACAGGGTAAGATTGCCTTCGCAGATTACTTCGGTCTTTTTGTTTAGGGTGATGCTGCCCTGCACAACAGCTTCCTTGCCAAGCTGGTGCCGGCCTTTTTTGGGCTTTGCGGGTAGGCTTCCCACCAGTTTCAGCATCCTGCCTTCTCCAGCTTTCATTTCCACTTGAATAATTTTCTTCTTACCAGAGTAAAGTTTGTTGTCAAAAGGATCAAACAACGCAGGAAAGCTAAGGGGATTACCCTTTTTCAACCTGATTTGCAGGGTTTGCGGGCCAAATTCTGTGTAATAGGTATCGTATTTATCCGGCGGCACATGGTAAGGGGTTTTTACGCCCTCTTTGATGTTTGCGGTGAAACTATTGCTGCGTCTGTTTACGGCAAAAACGGCTGGCTGAGCGGATTCATCCAAATAGTAGCCACACTCTATGTAGCCGGTATAGGTGCCTTTGCTGCTTTTGGGAACGCTGACATCGCTAATATCGGATTGAGTAAGCTCGGTTCCCAAGGTGGTTTTTTTCTTCATGGCGGTATTGGCACCCAGCCATTTCCAGTTTTTAACCAGTTTGCCATAGTATTTCAGGCCTGGATTGGCTGCTTTAACTTCA
Source organism: Cloacimonetes bacterium UBA6081 (assembly GCA_002428685.1). GTDB lineage: Bacteria > Cloacimonadota > Cloacimonadia > Cloacimonadales > Cloacimonadaceae > Cloacimonas. Next base: position 5,208 of record DIXL01000070.1, read on the forward strand.
TTCCAGATATAGCTGTTGTTTTGCAGGCTGCCATCGGGCATGGCGTTAACCGGCGTGTATTCACCCGCACCGCCTTCCTTGACAAAGCCAAAAACCCGATAATTAATCATCCCATCCGGCTGGTAGCACAAGGGCAAATACAGCAGGGCACGTTGTGTAGCACTTGGGGGTTGAACCCAGGAAAGCCACACCTGTGAATTCCAATAGCCAAAAACCTGCACGATGGGATAGAATAAACGTCCCTCTTTTTCCAGGGTATAAAGCTTGCAATCACGATAGGTTTTCAGCAGCCTGTTATCCAGCACATCCTGCAGAAAGTTGCTTTCCTTGGGATTAAAGTTCGTTCCTGGCTTAATGGGGTAAATGTCTGTCATGATAATGTTTGGCTGCAATTGCTTGCGGGCAACTTCCACATGATCATAATAGTTTTCACCATCGGGCATGGGCAGTTCGCGGTGTTTGGTATCGTAAATAGTGGTTAGCGGGGTTGGCAGGTCTGGATCAGTCCAATCCATGATAAGTTTCAGGCTGTTCATGTTTGGCTGAAATGGCTCGTCCATGGTGTAAAAGTGTTTGATAACATCGCTATGCGGCAGCTTGGCATAATCTCTGAAGCGCTCATTAATCTTGGCTTTGTAGTGCTCTGGCTGCAGGCGTAACTTGCGGTAAATAGGGTCTTCCACCTCCACATAATCCAGGCTGAGCTCACAATTTCCATACCAATAAAGTCTGGGACTAATTCCCCGCATGGCTAACCACCACCAGGAATCCTCACTTTTGGCATTGTGATCCAAATCTCCCGAAAGCAGCTTGGAGGCTTTTAGTTGGTTGTAACTAAGGGCATATTCCAGCTCAAAATAACCTGTGGGGCTGCCCAAGGCCAGATAATCGGCATAGGTAAACAGGTTGTTCTGGCCTGGTCTGGTGTCCATGCGCTTAATGGTATTGGCTTTGCTGCCTGGTTCTGCGCCTTTGCCCAGATAAACCTGGGGGGAACTGGATTTGTCTATACTAAGGACAGCCTGCTCCGTCCACTCGGTTGATCTGCCCAAAAAGCCCGTGGGTGAAAAGCTAAGCAGGGCAGTATCGCTGCGCAATTGAGGCAGGATATCGGCTATTTTGATGCGAAACCTGATGTAGAGGGAGTCTGTGCTTTTGGCTGGATCCATGTGTGTGTTGTATATTCTTAGTTCATCACTCAGCTTTACCGCATTTCCCTGGCTGTTTTTCCAGCGGTAAGTGATATCTGTGTAGGCATAGCCTTCTTTATCACGATTGGGAATGCACTTCCAGGTGTGATCGTAAGAGGCGTATTTGTCCGAAACAGATCTTCCCACCCTTTGCGGCTGGGTTTTGTTGTTTTCACCAATCACGGTTCCATACCAATACAGAGAGGAATTGACGTCCTCGGGTTTTACCGCAGTGCCATCTACAAACTCTGCCTCAAAACGCTGGTAATTACTGGTGGAAAGCCCCACAATAGAGTAGCTGCGGTTGTCATTGGGGTCGTTGCTCCAGCTTTTATCGGTCAGCATGGCGTCTATGCCATTGTCATCCAAGATCTTTAACAGGCCAACTAAATCTTTATCGTTGTTATCGGTTTCAATCACGGTGATGTTGTAGCCAAGCTCTCGCATTTTTGCTGCCAGGGCTGCGCTGTTTTCTTTTAGAAAAGCGGTAGTGTGCTGCAAATAAGAGTAACTGCCAAAGAGATAGTCATCAGAATACTTGGCAGAGGCCGAAAAAGCCAATAACCACAGCAGGGCTATCAATAAAGCCTTGCCCAGAGTTTTTTGCCTGTTCATGTTTTCCTCCCTGATGGGTTTAGAGTTTTATATTAAACCAAGGTTGCAGAACCGCTGGAATCCGGAAGCTGCCATCTGCCTGCTGATAGGTTTCCAGCAGGGCAATCATCAGCCTGGGAGTGGCAAGCCCGGAGCCGTTTAAGGTGTGCAAATGCCGCACCTTGCCTTCTTTGTCCTTGTAGCGTATGTTGGCACGGCGAGCTTGAAATTCGCCAAAATTGCTAACTGAGGACACTTCCAGATATTTCTGCATACCCGGAGCCCACACTTCCAGATCATAAGTGCGCTGCGAGGCAAAGGAAAGGTCTCCGGTGCAAAGACTTAGCACCCTGTAATGTAGTCCGAAAGCCTGCAGGATGGCCTCAGCATTGGCCAGCATTTCTTCCAGCGCAGTAGCCGAAGTTTCCGGCTCTACAAAACGCACCATTTCCACTTTGTTAAATTGATGCAAACGCTGTAAACCCTTGGTATCCTTGCCATAAGAACCTGCTTCTCGCCTGAAACAAGGCGTGTAGGCCGCATAGCACTTGGGTAGGTCTTTATAGGATAAAACCTCGTCGGCATAGAAATTGGTAACGGGCACTTCGGCAGTAGGAATCAGGAATAAATCGTCCAGGTCAATATGATACATATCCTCTTCCAGCTTGGGCAGTTGTCCTGTTCCGGTCATGGTTTTACGGTTCACTGCTAAGGGCACCATCAATTCTTCGTATCCGTGTTTTTGAAGGTGATACTCCAGCATAAAATTTATGATACTGCGTTCCAGTTTTGCACCTTTTCCGGTATATATAGGAAAGCCGCTGCCGCTAATTTTGGCACCGCGGGGTAAATCCAGAAAGCCGTTTTGGTTGGCTATCTCCAAATGGTCTTTAGGCTCAAAGGCAAAGTTTGGCTTTTCACCCCAATACTTCATAACCTCGTTGAAACTTTCATCAAGACCAACTGGAACTTCCGGCTGTGGCAGATTGGGAATTGTGAGCAGTGCTTTTTCCAGCTCGAAATTAGCGGCATTCAAGGCTGCGGAAATCTGTTTGATGGCTTCAGCCGCTTTACTCATTTCAGCCAGTTCAACTCTGGCATCTTCTTTTGCCTTTTTCTTAGCGGCAATAGTGGCGGAAACGCTGTTTTGGTGAGACTTCAGATTATCGAAATCAAACTGTAGCTTGCGCCTGTTTTCGTCCAAGGTAAGTATTGCATCCAAATCAGCTTTTTCGTTTTTATTGCGGATGGCAGTGCGCACTGCATCTACATTGCTGCGGATAAACTTGATATCTATCATCGTAAACTCCTTAATTTTTTTATAGAACTCAGATAACTGGATCGACAGGATCAACTGGATATTTTAATAGAACTCTGATAACATGATCCACCTGATCTACCTGATTAAACTCTTAATAAATCAATTTTCAAAGCTAGTGTCATGTCAAGCATAGGGNNATACCAAGTTTGACACAACACTAGGCTTTTTTTCTCTCTTTTACTCTTTTACTCTTTTACTCTTTTACTCTTTTACTCTTTTACTCTTTTACTCTTTTACTCTTTTACTCTTTGTTAATATCTTCTCTGCTTTTCTCTGTGTTTAAAAATCTTTTCTCTGTGTTGACGAAGCACCAAGCCTCACCATCTCCAAAAAGTCTCCCTGTTTCAACGAAGCACCACCCACAAGGCCTCCATCTATGTCATCACAGGATAACAGTTCTTTCAGGTTATCCGGTTTAACGCTTCCCCCATAGAGAATACACAGGTTTTCAGCCACGGTTTGCCCCAGGTTTTTTTGTATCCAGCTTCGGATTAAAGCATGGACTTCCTGTGCTTGTTGAGGACTGGCAGTTCGCCCGGTTCCAATAGCCCAAACGGGTTCGTAGGCAATAATAATCTCGTTGCCCGTGATCAGCTCAATTTCATGCAAACAACCATGCAATTGGGAGAGAATTATCTCATTTGTTTGTCCGACATCGCGTTGTGCCAAGGTTTCCCCGATGCAAACAATGGGGGTGATATTGTGTTCAAACAATTTCAGAAGTTTGGTGCGCACCTCAGCATCTGTTTCAGCGTGATACTGTCGTCGTTCGGAATGGCCTATTATGCAATACTTTAAATCCAAAGAGGCAAGCATGGAGGCCGAAACTTCACCGGTATAAGCTCCATCGTTATTCAGCGAAACATCTTGTGCCGCCACCTGAAGATTAGAGCCAAAGCTTTCCCTTAAAACTTCCACCAAAAAAGGAAAAGCAGGTGCAATCAAAGGAACCACCCCATTCAAAGGCATATTTGCCAATTGTGCCACAACCGCTTTCACAAAGACTCTGGTTTCATCTAAGCCCTTGTTCATCTTCCAGTTACCGGCTATAATAACTTTGCGCATCAGGACACCTCACTTGCTGTTTTTTATCGTAACACAATAGTTTATTCTCACTTAATAGGTCAAGGAAATTTTCTTTCCCTAAAGCAGAGAGCTAATTCTATTATCCAGCGTCAAACCCTTTGCGCACGTTCGACAATCCATTTGAAAATCTCCGGTCATCTAAAAGCTTATTTCCAAACCTGCTGTCAATTCGTCAATAGATTTGATTAATTGAGCTTAGTGGTTTCTGCAATACGCAAGTAAGCAGGTGTTCTTACTCACTATGAAAACTCGCCGTTTGTAGTCCATTCCGCCGCTAAAAATCAGGTTATAACTTCAATGTTGAAAGATGGCGCAAATGACTCCTGCTCAAAGCGATTCAAAACCTGGTAAAGGCTTTGCTGATAACTCCCTGATCTGTATGTAGATGCAGGATATAGATGCCCGAAGCGGTTTGCCTGTCCGATTCATCCAAGCCATTCCAGATTAGCTGAGATTTTCCCTGGTAATCCGCTTGGGGGAAACGCTTCACCACCTGTCCTTTGAGGTTATACACCGTTGCAGAGGCAGTAATTGGCTGTTTGGGGTTAAACTGGAACTGCACCTGGTTTGTAAAGGGATTTGGATGTATGGTTATCTCCAGTGGCACAACCTCTATGTCCTCATCCGCTGCTCCCGAAGTTGCTCCATCTATCCTAAGCAGAAAAGCATAAGCATTCGTGGAAGGGGAAATTAAAAAATCACCAAAAAGCAAGGTTTCGGAAGAATTGAATCCTGCAATTACGCAGCTTCCATCTGCCAGCGCAGTAATATCATAGATCCCAAGATAAAATAAGTATCCCGATTCGTAAGTTTGCAATCCCCATTGCCACTGCCCTGCTTCATTTGCCTTGGCTACGTAGATGTTCTCATTGTTAAAATATCCGGTAAGTGTATAGCTCCCGAAGCTAAAAGATCCCCACAATGTCCCCGTTATATAGCAATTACCCTCGCTGTCACCACAGATTTTGTTAAAGGCACAATACTGCATAGCGGAGTAATCTTCATACCACTGCCAAACCTGATTGGAACCAAGCTTTCCGCATAGGGGATAGGTATCTATGCGCTCACCTGATACCCGATGAAAAGGAGAAAAGAGCATATCACAGGTAACATAGGTGTTGCCAGAGGAATCAATATAGCTGTTCATTATGCCCAAACCGCCATTGCTGATCCTTTCTGCCCATACCCCATTACCGTTTGAATTTAGTTTTACCACATAACCACTGGTGTCCTGGCTGGTTAATGAAACCGGATTGGGCGAACCAAAAGCACATTGGAGCGTGAAGTTGCCCGCAATGTAACAATTTCCCTCGCTGTCTGTGCCCAGACTGGAACAATCCGGTGAGTTACTTGAGCTGCTTGGCTGCTGTGCCCAAACATGATTGAACTGGTTATCCCACTTGCTGATGAACAAACCATAGGCACTTGAGGTCAAATCGGTAGTGCCAATGGTGATTGAGTGAAGATAGGTTCCACTCAGAAATACAGCTCCTTGCGAAGTAACTGCCAGACCCTCCAATTGATCTTGGGAGACACAACCCACAGAAAAAGCATTAAGCACCTCGCCGGAACTGCAGAACTTGGCACAATAGATGTCGGAATTGCCATTGGTTGTAAGATTGGTTGTGCCTATGCTGAAGTCCTGAGTGAAGATACCTGCTACATAGATATTATCCTGAGAGTCCACAGCTATCTCGCTGGCATATTCTGAACCCGCTCCAGCTATGGCTGTTACCCAAAGCCAGTTGCCATTTGCATCAAGCTGAGCAACGAAAGCATCACGGATGCCTATGCTATTAAAAGTATCGGTTCCGAGAATGGCTTCTCCTTCAAAATAGCCCACCACATTAATCCGATTCTGAGAATCACTCTGGATGCCGTAAATTCTGCAAGACCCGCTGCCTTCAGTTCTTTGCAACCAAGCCCAACTTGGAGGATTTGCCGACAAGCAGGTAAAAACACTCAATGATATAATGAGTATTAGCAGGTTCTTTCTCATAATACACCTCTCATATTGACTTTGCTAATTTCAACTATGCCGGAATTTATGTCAAGGGATTTTTTGCCATCGAAGAATCCAAGCCTTCTTTTTTTACAGGTTGGCACGATTGTGGCATACAGATTATCATTAGTATATGAATAAGCAAGAAGTTAAGGATTTGAAATGAAAAAGACTCCATATATCATATTTGCGTTGCTGCTGCTGGCCACAGGCATATATGGTCAGGCAAACGGCAACTTGAACCAGATTGGTGATAAAAAGATATTGCATGTGTGGGGCGATCACTATCAGCGCGGTTTTGCCCAAGGCTATTATCTAGCACCACAGATTATGGAAGTATTCAACGACTTCTATTGGACTATGTTCTCCTTTTCTTCCACAGATTTCTATAGCTTTTTGGAAGGTTATTACACGCAGCATTTTAGCTCCGATCAAAGGATGTTTTTTGAGGCTTTGGGACTTACCGAAGGAATGGCCGCTGCGGGAACCGGCTTATCTGCGTCCCGCATTGTCATTAACCCTTAGCGATATCTTCAGTTTCGCGGTTGGCAATTGCGATGAAGCATTGGTTCCCGTTATAGCAGAGCCAAAGCTGTACCCCAATCCGCTGGTGCGCGGGCAAAGCCTTCATCTGAAAGGCTCCGAAGGCATTAAGAGCATAGAATTATTCAATTTGAAGGGTCAAAAAGTGCTCCACACAGAGCTATCCACCGGCAAAAATGAGAGGGTTATTAATCTNNTCTTTCAAAACGCAAAAATTTGTGCTGCTGTAAATAGCGAATAGTTAGGCTTGCCAAGCTTCTCTTGCCGGTTATTATGTATTAAAAAACATATAATCGTAACACATAAAGAGGAGCTAAATGAAAAAGATAATACTTGCCACGCTGATCCTGATGCTGGTTGCCAGCTTAAGTGCTAAGCTTGAATTTGCCGTTGAAGCTGAAACCGGATTGGCAATTCCGGGTTATAATGATGTCCGCATTCCCAATAACGACAGCAACACACGTTTTTCCTTGAAAGACGATCTGGATTTGTCCCCCACCATTCACACCCGGTTGAATCTGCATTTTAAGCTAAATCCCCGCCATCAGGTTTCGCTGCTGGCCACGCCTCTTACCCTGAAAGCTGAGGGAAAGTTTGATCGCAATGTCCGCTATCAAAATACCTCTTTCCTTGCAGGAGAACCTATTGACGGCACTTACAGGTTTGATTCCTATCGGCTGCAATATCGCTATATCTTGCCAAAAGAGTTTTATGGCCTTAGGTCAATTGGCGCATCAATGAAAATTCGGGACGCTGAAATTGCTCTGGAAACAACAGGTAATAAAAAAGCTGCCAAAACCGATACAGGCATTGTGCCGCTTTTAAGCCTGAATGCCGGATACAGAATTAATCCACAGTGGGATGTGGTATTGGAGGCAGAAGGTTTGGCCTCTCCCTATGGCCGTGCTGAAGATGTGTTTGTCGGTGCTAAATATGACCTTAAAGACAAGCTGGCACTAAAAGCTGGATATCGCTTTTTAGAAGGCGGGTCGGATATTGATAAAGTTTATACTTTTTCAGCAGTTCACTATCTGGTGCTGGGTTTTGTGATAAAGCTGTAACGGCGTAACATACCGGCAGCTCGTTATTTTTCATTAGGTTTAAATCCGGCTACGCTTTAGAAGATTGGCATTGGTTACCACGGTTACGCTGCTGCTTGCCATGGCAACTTCGGCAATCACAGGATGCAAGATTCCAAAAGCAGCCAAGGGAATGGCAACCAGATTGTAAAAGAAGGCCCAAAATAGATTCTGGCGGATTTTTGCAAAGGTTTTAATAGAGAGGTTAATGGCCTTGGGAATCAGGCTTAAATCACTACGTAGCAAAGTGATATCTGCCGCTTCAATGGCTATGTCTGTCCCCAAACCCATGGCAAAACCGATGTCGGCTTGCTTTAAAGCCGGAGCATCATTGATGCCATCACCCACCATGCCTACCACCAAGCCACGATCCTGTAATTCCTTTATTTTGTTGGCTTTATCGGCAGGCTGCACATTGGCCATAACGTGATTGATTCCACAAATCCTGGCTATGGCATTTGCGGTGGTTTCGTTGTCTCCGCTCATCATGTATGTATCTATACCTCTTATCTTTAGCTCCGTTACAACCTTTGCCGCTTCCTCTTTCACCGTGTCCGCCAGATAGAACCAGGCATGAAAAACGCCAGCCACAGCCAAACCAATTTGCGTGGTATGGCTAAAGCTGCTGTCTGCGGGATCACTAAGTGCTATTTCCTGTTCTTCCAGATAGCTGCGGCTGCCAAGCAGACAATCTTTTCCGTCTATTTTGCCCCGGACACCTTTTCCAGGGGTAGAGATAAAATCCTCCCTGGCAGGAAGTTGCAGGTTTTTTGCCGCAGATACAATAGCAACAGCAAGGGGGTGTTCAGAGGCAGATTCCAGGGCAGCAGCAAAAGCTAAGTTATTATTGTCGTTACCTTTAAAGCTGTGTAACTTTATCAGTTCCGGCTTACCATGGGTAAGGGTTCCGGTTTTATCAAACACTATGGCAGTCATATCTCGCATACGTTGTAAAGCCTCACCATTGCGTATCAAAATGCCCAGATTAGCCCCAATTCCGCTCCCCACCATCAACGCTGTGGGAGTGGCCAAACCAAGTGCACAGGGGCAGGCAATTACCAAAGTGGCAATTGCGGCCATTAGTGCTGCCGCCAGTCCTTCTGAAGGGAGATTTAAAGGTAAAACAGAGCTGATTGCACGGGCTATGGCCGTCATTCCGGAAGGAAAGAGCATCCAGGCAGAAAACACCACGACTACCAGAACCAGTACAATCGGGACAAAAACCGCGGTAACCCTGTCTGCCATTAGCTGGATAGGAACCTTTGAATGCTGTGCCTCACTTACCAGCTTAACCACTTGTGCCAGAAAAGTATCGGCTCCTACTTGGGTAGCTTTAACCTCCAGATAGCCATCAAGGTTAATTGTTGCCCCCAACACCTTATCCCCCACGCTTTTGGGCACGGGAATAGATTCCCCTGTGGCCATGGATTCATCTATGGTAGTGTTGCCGGCAATAATCACTCCATCAGTTGGAATTTTGCTTCCTGGCTTTACGATAAATATATCTCCACTGCTTAGTTTGCGGATTGGAATCTCTACTTCGCTGCCATCTATGATGACTATGGCGGTTTTTGCTCCAAGATTCAACAATTTTCTGATTGCTTCCGAGGCCTTGCCCCGAGCCCTGGCTTCCAAATAGCGTCCGGTGAGATGAAAAGAAATAATCATGGCAGCAATGCCGGCAAAGCTGTGAGGCGAAATGCCCTTAACAAAAAGCGATAATGGTGCCACCAGCAGGGATGCTATTGTTCCCATGGCTATCAACACGTCCATATTTGCTCCACCGCTACGGATAGATTTAAAGGCCGAAACATAAACGCCCCGGGCTGGAACCAACATGGCAAACAAACTAAGAGAAAACATTATCCAGGCATCGGCACTGTGCCCAAATATGGCGCGGTGAAACACCATGTGAGGAACCATCAGAGCGGTTACAACAATTGTGATGGCCCAGGAAATCCACATCAGATTACGGGCTTTGTGCATGGCATTTAGCTGCTCATTTTCATCTTTCTCGGTGCGAACCTGAAAGCCCAGCTTGGCTATTGTCCTGGAAAAATCGGCAAGCTTTACTTTGCGGTCGTCAAAACTGATGGACGCCTCTTCCAAGGCCAAATTTACATTCGCCTCGCTAACCCCCGGCATCTGGGAAAGAGCTTTCTCCACTCTTGCGCTGCAGGAAGCGCAGTGCATGCCTTCTATATTGAGATTTATTTTGCTTTGCATCATTTGTCCCTTAACTATGTTTTACTATACTGACATGATATGCAAAATCTGAACCAAGACAAGAAATTGTGGATAAATCTGCGTGTTTGCCTATTGCTAAATACGGTGCCCTCTGTATTCTTGGTGGTAGAAATAACAATCCTGGCATACCCCCTAAAAAGAATAGTTACACGGATTTGACAGATTAAACAGATTTACACAGATTATTAGTGAAAAAATGAGCTTATAGTGCCGATATGGTAAGAGAGTTTTGAGTCTGTTCTAAAATAAACCGATATTGCCCCGTCCGAAACAAGAAATCTTGATACAATATCCGTGTTAATCCGTTTAATCCGTCAAATCCGTGTAACTATGAAAATTCGGGTAGATGCCTCGAAAACAACAATCCACTTGACAGGATATACCGCTAATCTCCTATTGAGAATATGAAGCAAATAGTTCCTGATTGATTTTATATACTGCGAGGATAAATGACAATTTCAGAATTGATAAACAGCCTAAACTGGCTCCGGGAAGACATAATTGGCAGAAACATGATGTTTGAAACACCATTTGGTTTGCGGCCTTTGGTTTATGCAGATTACACAGCCAGCGGAAGAGGACTTCACAGCATCGAAGGGCATATCAGCCACATATTGCAGTTTTATGCCAATTCGCATACCGAGGATAGCTTCACCGGCAAAACCATGACCTCACTATTGCACGAAGCGGAACACACAATCAAACAGGCGGTTAACGCAGGCCCCAAGGGCAAGATAATCTTCACAGAATCCGGAACCACCGGCGGAATCACCAAACTGCAACAGATTTTGGGAGTTTACTGGCCTCCAGCCACTCGCGAAAGGGTAAATTTCTTCCTGAAAAGCTGTCTGGATCGCAATCCTGATCGCGTTGCCTGCAATTTGGCCTTGCAAAACTATATTCATGACAACAAACCCATCGTGTTTGTCAGCCCCTACGAGCATCATTCCAACGAGCTAATGTGGCGGTTAACCCTTTGCGAGGTTGTGGAAATCCCTTTTGCAGGTGATGCCGGCCTGGATTTGGGTGAACTGGAAGTGGTTGTTTCAGATCCCAAATATGCTCATCGGCCAAAGATAGGATCATTTTCCGCCGCCTCAAACGTAACGGGTTTAAAAACAAACGTTTATGAAGTTGCCCGCATCCTGCATAAACACGGTGCTTTGGCCTGTTTCGATTTTGCTGCGTGTGCACCGTATATAGACATAGACATGAACCGCGATTCAGAAAGCTATTTTGATGCCATCTTCTTTTCCCCTCATAAGTTTTTAGGAGGCCCCGGCGCATCGGGAGTGCTGATTTTTAATGCTGATATCTACCCGGAAAAACTGCCCCCAACTGTAGCTGCCGGAGGAACGGTAGATTATGTTTCGCCCGAAAAGCAGGAATTCATCAAAGACATTGAATCACGCGAGAAACCAGGCACCCCTGGCATTCTGCAAGCCATCAGAATTGCCCTGGCAATTTCTGTGAAAGATAAGGTTGGCACCCAAACCATCGACGAGATAGAGAACCATTTCTATCAGCAGTTCAGGGATGCTTTTGCCGATGACGAACGCATCGTGTTCTATGGCCCGCAGGAAATCAGCCGCAAAGTCCCCATTATTCCTTTTAACATAAAGCACAAGGATAGATTTCTGCACCCCAAGTTCGTTACCAGGCTGCTGAGTGATTTGTTTGGAATTCAGTCCCGGGCCGGCTGTTCTTGTGCAGGTCCCTATGGCCATCACCTGATGAATATCGATCAGAAGCATTCGGATTTTTACAGCTGCATAATCACCAATATCGGCTACAGCGGCATAAAACCTGGCTGGGTGAGGGTAAATCTGCATTATGCCCTGGGTCCTGATGAGCTTGACTACCTGATAAAAGCCATGAAATTCGTCTGCGAACACGGATATAAGTTTTTGCAGTTATATGTGTTTAACATCAAAAACGGCGAGTGGACACATCAGGATTTCCAGTGTCCCAATCCCATTTCTCTGGATATAAACCAAGTGTTCGCCCAGTCGCAATTCCGGCACTCTCAGCCGGATAACCCCAAACCAATGTATAAATCCGCCCTGGATTACGCCCACAATCTGGCTGCCAAGCTATCCGATGACTTTAGTATTATGACCTTTGAAAAGGAATTGGAAGACTTGATGTATTTCTATGTGCATCGAGGCAGGAACTATCATCCGGTAACCTACGCCCGGCTTTAGCAGTTTGCCTTCACCCCAACGGGACATGCTCCTAATCCTATTGTCATGTCAAGCATAGGGAAGCTGATCTCCCGATCGGCTTGTGGCAATCAGGAGATTGCCACCCGTGCGCCTGTGTGCGCTGCATATCAGACAGGTGAAAGTCCTGTTCAGAGTCACGTCAAGCTCTGTAGCTGAAGGTAACTGCGTCACCGTGAGGTGGGGTGGAGAGCAAC
>DIXL01000036.1:0-5866 GCA_002428685.1 Cloacimonetes bacterium UBA6081
CGTTTGTCGGAGCATACCCCAAAAACCCCATTTTTTGTCAAACCTCCAAACACACTGCATCCCCCTATTTTCTAAACTCTTACGCCTAGCTTATTTCTTCGCTCAATAGATTGTAATCCATGCAAACAAAAGGATGATTGCCAAGCAGGGTGGTGGTTCCCAAAGCTTCAATGGCCAGTTCTTCGCCATTAAAACTGGTCAAATGATATTCCGCATTGGGGGAATAGTAGGTATAATAAGTGGTTATAGGAGCATTTTTTGATTCCTGCAAATCGAACCCAAGATAGCCAGCTAAACCTTGCAGAGTTCCCTTTGTAGGGTCTTGACCTGCTCCTGCCATGGATAGGGGTAAACGCCAATATTCCACAGCTTTATCTCTAAAGATATCAAGCTCTGCAATCAGTGCTTGGCGGTTAGCAGTGTAAGCCTGATAATTGAACATATAAATTCCCACAGCAATAGACACTCCGATTAAAATCACAGAAAGAACGATAAGCAATATCTGCGATGCGCCCATATTTTCAATAACCTCTTTTTATAGCTTTAACATTACTCACAATAAATCTGCGAATTAGCTCAAAAACGCTTTTTCATAATCAATTCCAGACTTTAGGCTAAGGATTATCCACCTCTAAAGATTGTCAAGATAAATTTTCATTTATGATATATTTTTATAAAAAAGGCTATAATGCGATCTGAATAGAGACAGCATTATAGCCTGCAAAACGCCCTCCGAAAAAGGTTTGTTTACTTAGGTCAGTTCTTTTCTTTTATACAGGAAGTAACCTGCCACAAAAAGCACAGAACTGTATAACAGCTTCAAAACAGAATCCCAACCGGCAATATGCTGCCACTTGCTTGCACACAGCATCATGACATTCGAGGTTCCGGCGTTCAGGTGTGCGCCACTGAAATTGAGCTGTATCGTGGCTAAGCGCGCAATATATTTCAGTAACGAAGGGATGTTCAAGCCCGCAGTGTAATTTAAGATACTGATGGCAGCCTGGATGCCAAGGATGGTTAATGTTCCAAAGAAAAAGGACTTACGCTTGTAAATGCCGGCAAAAAACCAGTAGATAGAGGCTAAAAACAACAGCGATAAGCTTATCTCTATGGTAGCTTGCAGCCAAGCAATTACGCCAAAATACACATGCGCCGAGGTGTAATACGCCTGCACAAAGCTGATTGCCAAACTGTTTACCAAGCCCAAAACCGCAAAAAGAGCAATGGTTCCAAAGCTTAGCATAGCGTATTTTACTCCGATGATCTTGATTAGCGAAACCGGTTGCGACAGATGCAGAATCTCGCACTTGCGCTTGAATCCGCCATTTATCATGCTGTCAGAGAGGATGATAGCGGACACGATTGCCACCCAACCCAGCGTAATCATGGTGCCATAAACGCTTCCATAGACCAACATATTGCCCATGTCGGCGGGAAAGTTTTGCACCGAAATCAGCCACTGGGCAGATTGTCCCCTTACCAAGCCGATAATCAGCCCCAAAAGGCCTATGGCATAAGCTCCCAAGGTAAACCACAGGGGGGTTAACAAGGTGCTGCGATTGGTGTGCCATTCTTTGATGGCCAAGGCTTTAAGCTGTTTCATGGCTACCTCCTACCACGGCCAGGAAAATATCTGCCAGACTGGCACGTCCATAAGCTGCGCCTTCAATTTCTATTTGCGCAGGCAGCACCGCATTGATAAAACCCAGGCTGTTGGCAACCACTTTGGGGTTGTGAGCATGAATTTCCGCAGCCCGCTCGGAGGGTAAACTCACAATGCGGTATTGGCTTTTAAGGGTTTCCACGTCTTCGTGCATGATTATTTTGCCGTTATCGATAAACACAATCTCCTGCAGCAGGTCTTCCACCTCTTCCACCTGGTGCGTGCTGATAAATATGGTCTTTTCCTCGCTGAAGAACTCACCCAGGATAGTATTGAAGAATTCCTTGCGGAAAGCGATGTCCAGCCCCAAAGTAGGCTCATCCAGCAGCAGATAATCCACATCCAAAGATAGGGTGATAAGCAGATACAGCTTGGTTTTCATGCCCTTGGAAAGCTTGGCCACCTTCTTCTTTGGGGGCAAGTTGCTGATGGACAGCAGCTTATTGGCAGTGGCTTCGTTCCAGCAGGGGTTTACGCCTATGATGTAGTCTATGGTTTGTTGCACTGTTAAACGGTCGTCCAAACCGTTTATATCGGGGATAAAAGCCACTTTTTCAAAGATGCGGTGATCGCGGTGATTGATGGGGCTGCCATCCAAAACAACTTCGCCGCTGTGGTTCAAAAAGCCGAGCATACAACGCATCAGAGTGGACTTCCCTGCACCGTTTTTGCCTAATAAGCCGATGATTTTACCGCGCTCCAGATTAATGGAAACGCCGTCCAGGGCTTTAAACTTGCCGTAGAACTTAGTAAGATTACGGGTTTCGTAGCTATTCATGTTTTTCTCCATAAATGGTATTGATTAAAGTGATGAGGGTGTCTTGTGAAAGCTCAAGCTGCCTGGCATAGCGCAGAGTTGGCTCCAGCTTTTCGGATATAAAACTCGCAGAACGAAGGTGGATGATTTTGGCACGCGCACCGAAGGCCACAAACATCCCCACCCCCCGCTTCTTGTAAAGAATACCTTCGTCCACAAGAGCACTGAGGGCATTGGCCACGGTGATAGGATTTATCTGGTAATCCTTTGCCATAATCCGGATGGAAGGCACCGCCTCCTCCTCATTCAGATACCGGTTCAGGATTCGCTCCTCTATGTGCTTGCGGAGCTGCAGGTAAATCGGTAAGTCATCATTTAACAACTTCATAAGACCTCTTTTTATTAATCTTGCTGTCGCTATGTTGTAGTGATATAGTCATCCATAACAGCAGCACAATATTGTCAAGAGAAATCGGTGAAAAAATGAAAGTAAGTCTGAAGAGAGTCAGTGAAATCTGCAAATTGGGTCACCGAAACTTGCAAATACCAAAACAGATACAAGTCCAAGACTCTAAATGCTACCTTACGAAATCCATACTGGTATATTGCATATATCATTACGGAATTATTCTCTTGATTTTGAGGCGGATATTAGTTACAACCACTTGGACAAAATAGTATCTGATTTGCAGATTTTGGTGATCAAAACATTAAAATTTACTGAATCAATGACCAAGTGGTTTTCTGCATATGCTTTTCAGATATTCTTTTCTTTTATCTACTTATCTATTTTGTCCAAGTGATCGTCATTTGCAGATTTCAGTGACTCTTTATAACCAGCAGTCCTGTTACGATTTACTCCCCCCCATTACGTCATTGACAAATATCCGTAGTCAAATACTTTCGTTAAAGTAAAGAAATCATCGTATAACACAAAACTACAAAATGGAGGAACCCATGAAAACAGCAATGCTGATTGGCATCCTGTTCAGTCTCACTACGGTGCTGCTTGCGCTATCCGGATATGGCACTTCAGCACCCGTGGTGAATGACACCGTCGATCCGTCCCTTTCTATTCTTGCGCCCAACGGCGGTGAAGCTTGGTATATAGGTGACACCAATGATATCACCTGGACTGCGTCCGACACCAACATTATTCCTAACAGCGTCTATCTCTGGTATAGCCTGAATGGCGGCACGGATTATCTTCCCATCGCTGAAGCCACAGGCAATGACGGCACTGAGCCCTGGCTGATGCCTTCCGTGCAAAGCTACAATGCCAAGGTGCGGATCAAGGTATCCGATAGCTTTGGCAATTTCAGCCAAAAAGCAAGTGCCAGCCCCTTTACCATTACCTATGTTCCGCCCTTGCCACCGGCTGGAGTCACCGTAAACACTTCCAATGGAGTGGATGCCGTGATCACCTGGCAGCCTGTTACGGAGAATATCTATCATACTCCGCTCACCCCCGATGGCTATCTTGTGCTCTACAATGAAACCCCCTATGAGGACGATCAGTTCTATTACTTTTTGGCCATGACCACGGGGCTGAGTCACACTCATCCTTGGGTGGCGCGCTTCCGTAATCAGATGTTCTACAAAGTAATTGCCTTCAAGGATTACCGGGGAGCTTTGGCCAATATCCTGCAGCAGGCAGTGCAGAATCCGGAGCTGAAACTGAGCCTGACGGAGATCAAAGAGGCTCTGCAAAACTATCCTTGGGGAGGTGAGAAATGAGAGCCGTTATTTTGCGTTTTGGACTAATTGCATTCGCCATGCTGCTCAGCTTTTCGCTTTTTGCCAAAACTGCCTATCTGCAAAGCTTTGAAAGCCTTGCCACCGATACCTGGAGCTACACTGCCAATCACACTCCAGACAGCAGACGCATCTGGTGGGGGCCTACCACTGAAAACAAGGGCAGTGCCTCTGCTTACAATGGCAGCTACTACTGGGGGGGCTGGGATTTGGACAATGTGGAAAGCACTCTTAGCTTCCAAACTCTCACCCTGCAAGCCGGATATACTTACAACCTAAGCTTCTATTACTTTACCAAGAACCTTGCCACCACCAATGACTACTGACGTTACAGCGTTAAATACGACAACGGCACAAATTGGGATGGCTGGGTAACCGTAAACAACAATTCCAATGCCTGGACAGCGGTAACAGTGGATATCCCTTCTGGCAGCAACTACCTGAGGCTGCGCCTTTCCAGCAAGTTTGATGGCAGCACCAAATATGCGCATTGGGACTACGTCAAAGTGGAAAAAACACCCATCCCCAATGCTGCTCCTGTAGTTTCCAATGTAACAGCCAGCCAGCGCACCGATGGCAGCAAGATAGTGGACATCTGGTATGATCTGTTTGATGCCAATGATGAACTGTGCGATATCAGTGTAAAACTCAGCGATAACGGTGGTGCCAGCTATGAGATTATCCCCAGTCCCGCCCACTTAAGCGGGGACTTTGGTGATGACCTGCCATCCGGCTCCAATAAACACATCGTCTGGAATGCCGGAGCGGAAAGCTACACTTTGGATACCAGCTATCTATATCGCGTTTATGCCGATGACGGATATTCACCACCCATGCCGGAGAACTTTGTCTTGGTGGAGGGCGGCAGCTTCAACAACGGCACTTCTAATGTGACAGTCAGCAGCTTTTATATGGATAAATATGAGCTTACGCAGTCAGGTTATCAGGCTGTGATGGGCAGCAATCCAGCCTTAAACTATGGGGTTGGCAGTAACTACCCCGTATATTATGTGAGTTGGTTCAATGCCATTGAATACTGCAACCGGCGTAGTATGCAAGAGGGGCTTACACCTTGCTACGGCTATAGCAGCTATGGCACTAATCCCGATAACTGGCCAGCGGGCTGGAATACCAATTCCAGCAACCACACCAATGTAAGCTGCAACTGGACTGCCAATGGTTATAGATTGCCCACTGAGATGGAATGGATGTTTGCGGCACGGGGTGGAAATCTGACTCATAACTACACCTATAGTGGCAGTAACGACATCAATGCCGTTGCGTGGTACACATCCAATTCCGGTAGTGCAGCCCACTCAGTAGGCACCAAGGCAGCCAATGAACTGGGCATATTTGATATGTCTGGCAACGTTTGGGAGTGGAACTGGGACATCTACGGCAGCTATCCCAGTGGTACTCAGACCGATCCACATGGAGCTACCAGCGGTTCTACCCGTGTGAGGCGCGGCGGTGGCTGGGGCCACGATGCTAACTACTGCACCGTTTCCTACCGGAACGGCGGTAGTGTGGCTAACTACTTTTTCAATTTAGGCTTCCGCTGCGTCAGGGTTTCCCCTTGATTTTTGTTTTTTGTCCTTTTTGCCTTTTGCAAATTCCGCAAAAAGCAGTAGCACAATACGCGAACGACAAGGTGGGGGTGCAGGGGGGATTATTCCCCCTGCCCCGGG
>DIXL01000036.1:5927-6692 GCA_002428685.1 Cloacimonetes bacterium UBA6081
AACCGAGCTTCATTCTGTCCTATCAGACAAAATTGTGAGTTAAAACGAAAAGGAAGAGGTGGCAGGAGGCGTACTTAAGTTTTAACTCTAAAAAGACCAGAGGACAGTTGCAAATAGTAACGCTGGGAACAAATAACGAAACTACTACGAAATGGGAGTTGCAATCCCAGGGAGTCTTTTTAGAGTCAAAACTTAACCTAAACTGGGCTTCATAGCTTAGTAGCATAGCAGAACAACCGTGAAGCCGATTTCTTTATCGCTGCTGGAGTGGTCTTGTTCAAGGTCTAACAATTCAGCTTTAAGATGACCGCAGATTTGGAAGGTGCTGATGGCCAGGTCGGTGCTGATCAAGTGATGGAGGGATCACTCCTAAATGTATGAGGCTAGATCACAAGAGGTATGCACTGGTACTCGAACCCCTAAATTCAGACTTTCAGACTCATATTTGGACGAGGATCAGGCCCGGGACATTTTTCTGATTGGAGTTTTGTCACTTCAGTTGCGGCTTTTGTAATTCGATAAATTTGGGGCGAAACCTCAAAGTCTAAAAACAGTCCTATTTCGGCTCAATTTGCAGCTTTTGGTGATCTAAACACGTCCAGAAACGTCCAAAACCCATTTGCAAATTTCCAAAGATAGTCCTATCTATCTCTACACTAAATAAGCACTTATCCCCACTTGTCCAAGTGATCGCCATTTGCAAGTTTGGGTGTTTCTTTATACCGTTTTTGGCGGTTACCTAATACAAGATTTATATTGACATGC
>DIXL01000065.1 GCA_002428685.1 Cloacimonetes bacterium UBA6081
CCATTAGTGCTTTCATAATAATCCTTCCTCAGGCCTTTATTAATGGGCATTCATATAGTTTAAACAATATCATGCAATAATTGTTCCTTTCTGATTTATTTTTTGTCTGCGATTTATTCTATCTGTTCTCAACACCCCCAAAAATACAATGTTCTCTGCTCCAATTATGGAGTAAATACGGAACCAATAAGGACTTCATCCGTATTGATTCCGTTTTTATTCCGTATTTGCCGCGGGGAAGGAGAAACTTTGTAACTACCATAGCGGTAGTTAACTTATTGATTGCCTATGCTTTGCTGGTGGCAAGGTAAAGGGAAGCACTGCCACGTAAGATTAGCTGGGATTCGCAAGCCGGCACAAAGATGGCAGTGCCTTGTGAAAACTCAAGCTCTTCATTGGCAATGCCTTGTCCCGCCAGGCAGAGCAGGATTGCCGGGCGGTTTTGGGGTTGGTAAAGATAGTCTCCCTTTAGGGTAAGGTGAGCCAGCGCAAATTCTTCGGCTGGGGTAGAATATAAAACCAGTTCATTTACTGCGGGTTCAGGCTGGATTATTTGCGGAAAGTGGGGCTGGAAACTCGTGATAGCAAAGAGTTTTGCCTTGTCTATATGCTTTGGGGTTAGTCCCCCGCGGATCACATTATCGGAATTTGCCATTATTTCCACCCCCGCCCCTTTGATGTAGGCATGGATCATTCCCGCCTCCAGAAAGATTGCCTGCCCCGGCTTTAACGTAAAAGTATTCAGCAGCAGCGGCGAAACTATCCCGGAATCAAAGCTGTGATGCCGGTTTAGCTGCAGGCAGATGGTTTTGACAAATTCCAGGTCAGCATCATCAGAGCAATCTGCCCTATTTAAGCATGCCAAAAATTGCTGCAAATCCGTCAGGTCAGAGTCCAAAATCTGGCGAAATAATTCTTGCAGGGTATCGGGATCGGGCTTATCTGCAAAAACCGCAAACAAGGGCCAGATCAGCTGCAGGGAAAATGCGGAGAATAAAGAGACTATTTGTTTAAATGGCCTGAACCCGCACATGGCAGTGAAATCCGTTAAAGCACAGAGCAATTCGGGTTTGTGGTTGTCGTCTTTGAAGGTTCGGAAGGAATTGCCCATTTCTATGCCTTGCATATTTTCTGCCAGGAACCCGTTTTCCGCCGTGAACTTATCGGGATGCACCTGAATGGACAGCGGTTGTTCGGCAGCCAAAACCTTTAGCAGAAAGGGCAACTGCTGATGATAGAGCGTAGCAGCAGAACCTAAATAAAATTGCGGATCAGTATCCAGGAAACGGTTTAGGGCAATTGCCCCATCATCTGAGATAAGCAGGGAAGGGGATTGGGGATGTGCTCCCAGCCACATTTCGGCCATGGGCTGTCCCAGTTTTTCTTCCAGATTACAGAGCTGCTGAAGATAATGCCTATCACCCCAGGCGTAGGTTTGAAAGGTTGGTTTTAGCATATAAGCCATAAGCATAACTCCTAAAACTGGAAGTAAATAAAGGGCTGAATTTCGGCAGAGCGAGCCTGGAACAAAATCCAGATCACAATTGCCAGAATGAAGGCTTGGAACACAAGGGGCATTTTGCGTAGCAGCTTTTCAAAGCCAAGTTCAAAGCTATCGGGCATCCAATGAAACACAAAGCCAGCCCCGATCAGAATTGCCACAATGCGGTATTCGGTAAGCCATTGCCAAAAGATGCCGCCATTAAACTCCGTAAAGATGCGGGATATGATCAGCCAGGAGGTGGTAAAATCGTGCGCCCGGAAGAATATCCAGCAGAAACAGACAAAATGGAAGGTTACAATAATGCTAATTGCCTGCATCGCTTTGGTTTGCATAAACTTTAAACCAAGGATAAGTTTGTCGAATGCCAATACCAAACCATGCAAGCCTCCCCAAAAGACAAAGTTCCAGGACGCTCCATGCCACAAACCGCCTAAAAGCATGGTAACCATTAGGTTTAAATATTGACGTGCTTTGCCTTTGCGGTTTCCTCCCAGGGGAATATACAGGTAGTCTCGCAGCCAGGTGGATAAGGATATATGCCATCTGCGCCAGAAATCCGTTACAGAAGTAGCTCTGTAGGGGCTTAAAAAGTTTACGGGCAATTGGAAGCCCAAGAGGGCTGCCAAGCCAATGGCGATATCGGAATAGCCGCTGAAATCACAATAGATTTGCAGGGCGTAGGCATAAACTCCCAGCAGGTTTTCCATTCCGGAAAACAGGGCAGGATTTTCAAAGATTCTATCCACAAAATTGATGGAAAGGTAATCAGCAATAACGCCTTTCTTCAGCAAACCGGAAAAGATTAAAACCAGAGCCCGGGCAATTGTATCCTTATCCAAATAGACGTTTTTGCGGATTTGAGGGATAAAATAACTGGCTCGAACTATGGGGCCGGCCACTAACTGGGGGAAAAAAGACACAAAAAAGGTAAAATCCTTAAAGCTATGCAAGGGTTTTAGCTTGCCGAAATAGATGTCGAGCGTGTAGCTCCAAGTTTGAAAGGTAAAAAAGGAAATGCCAACCGGTAAAATGATATCCAGCATGGGAAGCTGGCCGCCAAAGACTTGATTGATGATTTGAAAGAGGAAATTGGTATATTTGTAATAGCCCAGGGTGCCCAGATTCCAAACCAGACTAAGCAGCAGATAGCCTCGTTTGCTTGCCTTGCTACGGCTTTTGTAAATCAGCGAACCCAGGCCAAAATTTACAAAGGAGGTCAGGATTAATAGTAGGATAAAAGCTCCGCTGGTTTTGTAGTAAAAATATAGCGAAACCAGCATCAGATACCAGGTTCGCGTCTTAACCTTGTTTGCCACAAGCGGATAGAAAACCAGAATGACTATGAAAAAGAACAGAAAGAAAGTGCTATTGAACAATAGTGGTGCAGTAGAATCGTAAGATAGGGAAGAGATGAAGTCCTGAAGTAATTGCATCTAATTGCCTTTGGGACTGGTTTCGCTGAATTCTTTGTAGCTTTTTATAAAAGCTTGGTAAAATAGGTAGCCTTGCAGCATGTAACCCTTTGGGGTATAATGCAATAAATCAGACGAAGCCATATCTTCTTTCCGCCATTTTTGCACACTGCCATTGCCGCCCATCACATCAGATAGGTTCCACCAGGCACAATCGTTGTCTTTGGCATAGTCAATCAGAGCCTTTTCTACTTTTGCCAGATCGCTGTTATGTTTCTTGCGTTTGTTGGAATCGGGTGGCAGGGTAAACAGCACGGGAGTTTTGGGATTTGCGGCTCTCAGCAGAGCCATAAATTTACCCAGATTGGCCTTAAAAAATTCGTTTCGGTAGTTGCCCTGGGCATCGTTTGTGCCCAAGGAAATTACGATTAGATCGGGATTTAGCATGCCAATTTGCTGGAATAATTGGGGTTGGTCTAAAAGATTATAGAAGCCCGCACCGTTAATACCCGTGGAATGGAACAACAAACCCGGGTTTTCATTTTCCAGCAAGAGGGCATAGAGTTTGGAGCTTTCACCCTGCAGCGTAAGCTTGAGATTGCTGCTTTGTTTGTTCCAGGAAATTGTGCTGTAATAATAATCTCCCAGTTTTGCATCAAAACCCTTGGGTTCTTCATTGGGCAGGTCAATTTTGGCTTTTAAGCCAGGCAGGGAGCTGATCATGCTAAGCTTATTAAAAGCGTTATTTACACCATAGAAATTATTAGTGCTAAGCTGAGTGGTAGAGCCATCCCTTGCTGCAAGAGTGTATCCGCAAAGGCCATGCTCTGCACTTACTCTGTTAAAACCGGAGGAGGAGGAAAACTTATAGTCATCCGGTTGATTGGTTCCAGCCAGGCGCAAAGGGAAAACCAGACCACGACCTGCATTTCCGAAATACTTTTGCAGCGAGGATCGAGCCGTTCCAGGAAAATAGCCTGACTGAATGTGAGAATCACCTATTTGATATATGCTAACGCGGTTTCGCAGCCCGCTGCGCAGTTCCAGCAGTTTCTCATAAAAGCCCTTCAAAGCTGGTTTATCCCCTCTAAAGAGGTTTTTTTCGGGATTAATAAATTTGAATTTGGTCAAATATTCGTTGCTGTCCAGCAGCAGGTAGTAGCTTTGGATAAATTCTTCCAAAGTATCCATGTCCAAGGGGTATTCTTCCGTGCTAAGTGAATCTTCAGGGCTATCTGTTGTTTCTGTCTCTTCGGCATTACTAAAGCTGAGCAGCAAGGCGAAAGCCAACGCTAAAACCAGAGTAAACAGAAGATCCCGGTAAGACACCTAAATTCCCTTAAGATAGTTTAACAGCAACAGGGCAATGTTATCTGCACCACTGCGGGTGAAATGTGTGTAATCTTTTCCGGCCCAGGCAGGTTTGTGATTTACATAGTTTGGCATGGAGCCATAACCTCCCATGGCAGCGAATAAATTCCAAAAACCACAGGCAGTGTCTTTGGCCACACGGCTTTGTGCGCTCACCAGATAAGGGATGTCCGGTGAGGTTATATAATTGCCACCTTTTTTTATGCTTCTGTCGTGGGCACTAATTAGCAGAATTGGGACATCCGGCAAGGCTGCTTGGATGTGCTGAATAGTTTTCTTCATGCCTTTCTCGTAATAGCTATAATCCCGTAGTTTGGGGTTGGAAACGTTTTCACCGTATTGCAGCACAATGAGATCGTAGGCAAGGTAGCTCTGAAATGCTTTTAAAATCTCGGAATGAATCCGTTGAAAATACATACCGGAATAACCACGGATAGGAAAATTATCCACATAAGCACCTGCCGGATTATCAAAGCTGACCCCATACACGTGAATGGGATCCCAGGCACTGAATTCCAGGCGAATTTTCTTGATGGGTGTGGCTTGCCCCAGGTTCAAAGCCTGAACTGATGAACCGCTTTGCAGCATTAGCTTCTGTTTGGGCGCACCATCGAAAATTGCATATACGTAGCTTGAATCGGAAGCATTAGAGTAGAATAAACGAATATTGGTAAAGGTGGCAGCTCCCCCGGCAGTTCCGGCAGCACTGTATTCCACCCAAGGATTTGTGTTTACATAATATCTGGTGCTTTTCTTTTGTGGTTTGGGAGTAGCTACTTGAGCACTATCCATCACGGCCAGACTATCAAGTTGCAGTGGCTCGATGGTTTTTTCTGCCACATAGTAGTTGCGCGGAATGTAAGTATAACCTGTGATGCCCAAAGATATCTCGCTTTTTGCCCCATTCATAAAAGAAATGCTTTCCCAATTTTTGGCATAGCTGTGGCGAATGGTTTGACGGAAACCGGAAACTATGGAGGTGATGCCAATTATGCCTACTCCAGCTCCTCCATGGTTGCTTTGCAGCTCCTGACGGAGTTTTGCAGTAATTAAATCACCCTCTATAATTGAATCACCAAAATAGGCAATCCTTAGCCTGGAGCCGGGGTCATTCAGCTTGGTTAAAAAGTGTTTTAAGGGCATCAAGTTGCTTTTTATGAGTGGTGCTTCCGCCACAACAGCAGAGTCTATAACCTCGGTTTCGGGCTCTGGTTTTAGCTTTGTAAACCACGCCAACTTCTTGATGGGAAAGAAGCTGTTTTCGGACTCTGGAATTATCAGGGCAATAAATCCTACCAGTATAGCTGCCAAGCCAATTATCAGCAGGGGCCTCAGGAAATCTCTATTCATTTATTTTTCTCAATTCAGACATTAATTAGAATGTCATTTCTATTAGTGTAGTGTTAAGTCAAGAATTATTTGGTTTTTTGTCCTGAGCAGTTAACTTGTAAGGGAAAAGGAGTGTCTATATGA
The DNA here is from genome assembly GCA_002428685.1 of Cloacimonetes bacterium UBA6081. GTDB lineage: Bacteria > Cloacimonadota > Cloacimonadia > Cloacimonadales > Cloacimonadaceae > Cloacimonas. Next base: position 5,761 of record DIXL01000065.1, read on the forward strand.
GAAAATCGGCAATATGTATATTATTGATAGGAATGGGTATTATTACCTTTTCCGGGTGTTCTTCCGCCAAGCCTGTGGCTTCCGGTAAACCCACTTCTGCCTCTAAAGTTGTTCCTGTTACTGCACCAGCCACTAAACAAGAAAAAGACCTTGAACATGTAAAAAATGTAGTGGCCAGCCGTTCCAACCAGTTGCAAAATCTTTACAAAAAACAATCTTCTTTACAGGCAATGCAGGGAGAACTGAATATCAAGCTTTATATTACCGAGGAAGGATCCGTCCAGAATGCCGATATAGTTGTTGATACCGGCAATTTATCTCAGGAGTTCATCGAATCTATTCGAAGAGATATCCTCAGTTGGAGATTCATTATCCGTGATAAGATGATTTACAGCTTTAGAATCCAGTTTAAAAAGCTATAAACAAATAGTAACTGTTTTTCAGGTAAACAAACTCTACTGTCATATAGGTTTTGGGGCTGCTACCCCAAAGGAGTTTTTGTATGCAAAGCAAGGCACGGAAGAATTGCGTCAGGGCATCTATTCCTGCCAGGATGAATATCATTGCTTTCTGGCATATTTTGTTGCTAGCCCTTGCCATGCAAATCTTTCCCATGCTGCTGATTTCCAGACAAGTTAAGGTGGGGATTACACAAAATCCTCCCAAGACTTTAATAAACAGTTCCGGGGAAGCAGATGGGATATTTGTGGATATCCTGAATGCCATTGCAGAAGAAGAAGGCTGGGAAATTCACTACATACCTGGAACCTGGGAAGAAACCTACCTGCGTTTGCAAAAAGGGGAACTGGATTTAATGCCCGACATGGCATATTCGGAAGAGCGAAGCAGAGCTTTTTCGTTTCATAAGATTCCTGTGTTGTCATCCTGGTCACAGGTTTATACTCGTAAGGGTTTAGAGGTGCATGCCATAACAGAATTTGCAGATAAACGCATTGCTGTCCTGGAAAAATCAATTCAGCAGAGCACGCTGGAAACCATGGTAACTGGTTTTAATCTCCCGGTGCAATTTGTTCCGGTAGCAAGCTTCGATGCAGCTTTTCAAGCTGTGGTTGATAACAAGGCAGATTTGGCGATTACAAACTACTTCTTTGGACGCATGAATGCGCGCAAGTATGGCTTGATGGATACTGCCATTGTGATGGAACCGTCTTCTCTATTCTATGCCAGCCTGAAAGGTAGAAACTTGGATTTGCTGAGGGCTATTGATATTCAGCTTGATAAAATGATGCACACTCCGCTTTCGGCTTATTATCAGTCGATTAGAAAGTGGACTTCCCAGGATATTGGTTACAGACTACCGCAAAATCTTAAGATATTATTGATATTGGTTGGGGCTTTGTTAGTCTTTACCGTAGCAGCAACGTTTATTTTTAAGCACCAGGTAGCTCTCAGAACCCGTGAACTGCAGGAAAGCAATATTGAAATGGAACACAGGATTATGAGGAGGACTGCTGAACTTGCAGATGCGATGCAAAGAGCGCAAGAGGCCGATACCCTCAAATCTGCTTTCCTGGCCACGATGAGCCATGAACTGCGCACTCCCTTGAATTCCATAATTGGTTTTACCGGGTTGATGTTGAACGAATTACCCGGCAAAATAAATGGCGAGCAGCGTAAACAACTGGGCATTGTTCAAGCAAGTTCCCGGCATTTGTTGGATTTGATAAATGATATATTGGATATTTCCAAAATCGAAGCAGGGCAGTTAGACCTACACAGTGAAAGCTTTAATCTGCGCGAGTCTTTGGACAAGCTGATTAAAGTGGTTACTCCCCAAGCCACAAAAAAGGGTTTGGAGATCAGTGTGGTTTATGCCATGCAACAACAAGAGATTTATTTGGATAAGCGCAGGCTGGAACAGATAGTTCTGAACCTGCTAAGTAACGCCATCAAGTTTACCGAAAACGGCAGTGTAAAGCTATTGGTTGGTCGATTTGGTAATGAAATTAAGATTCAGGTGATAGATACCGGAATAGGCATTCCGGAGGCAGAACTACCACATTTATTTAAACCTTTCAGACAAGTAGATACTGGGCTTACCCGAAAATATGATGGCTCGGGACTTGGATTATCCATTTGTTACCAACTGACCAAGCTGATGGGTGGAGAAATCTGGGTGGATAGTAAAGAAGATGTTGGTAGTATTTTTAGCGTAAAACTACCTTTAAACCAGGAGGTAATATTATGATCAAGAAATTATTGATTATCGAAGATAACCCCGAAAACATGTATCTGATGCGTTATATGTTAACCATATCCGGTTATGAAGTTCACAGTGCCGAAAATGGTCCTCTTGGAATACAAATGGCCAGGGAAATTTGCCCTTGTGCCATTTTGTTGGATATTCAATTGCCGGAAATGGATGGATATGAGGTGACCAGGGCGTTAAAGAACATTCAGGAAATCAGCCATGTTCCTATTATCGCAGTAACTTCCTATGCCATGGTGGGAGACAAAGAAAAAGCTTTGGCCTCCGGTGCAAGTGGTTATATTGAAAAACCGATAAATCCAGATACTTTTGTAGAAGAAATGGAGTATTATATATCTAAGAAACGTTATCCTGTAGAGGGAGAGCCCGATGAAAGTTCTGATTGTTGATGATCAAATAGAAAATAGCTATTTGCTACAAAGTCTGTTGGAGGGTTACAAACATGAAGTTATCTTAGCATCAAACGGGAAAATTGCCCTGGATGTTTTGTTAGAAAATCCAGTAGATTTAGTTATAAGCGATATCCTGATGCCCACAATGGATGGTTTCACCCTCTGCAGAGAGATTCGGAAAACCGATAAGCTAAAGAATATCCCTTTTATTGCTTATACAGCTACCTATACAGGCCCCAAAGACGAGGAACTGGCAATGCAGCTTGGGGTGAATGCCTTTATCATAAAACCTTGTGAGCCTTTGATTCTAATGCAGATAATCAACGAAGTAATGGAAGCTGCCCAGCGGGGAGAGATAAATTTCCCATCTCCAAGTATTACAGAGAATGTAGTTTTAAAGCTATATAACGAGCGCTTAGTGCGCAAGCTGGAGCAAAAGATGCTGGAAGCCGAGAATGAGGTTATCGCCCGGCGGCAAGCAATGGTAGCTTTGGAGCGTAGCGAAGAACTGCTAAAGGCTACGCAAAAGATTAGCAAGATTGGCGGCTGGGAATGGGATGTGGAAAAAAAGTTAATCTATTGGACAGAAGAGCTTTATCGCATTCATGATATGGATCCCGTCCAGGTTCCCGAAAATGCTAAAAACTTGATTAATAAGAGCTTGGAATGCTATTCCGAAGCAGACAGGAAGTATATCTCCAGGGCATTTATCCGCTGTTTAAAATACGCAGAACCTTTTGTGATTGAGAGGTGGATCACCACCAAGCAAGGAAGGGAACTGTATGTTCGCTCTTCTGGTAAACCTGTAGTGGAAAATGGGAAACTGGTTAAGATTTATGGAGACTTTCAAGATTTAACCGAACGTAAAAATGCAGAAAAGGAACAAAGTGAGTTGCAGGAACAACTACGCCAGGCTCAAAAGCTTGATTCCATTGGACAACTTGCCGGTGGGGTTGCGCACGATTTTAACAACATACTAACTGTAATTTTGGGAACAGCAGAAGATTTGCAGGAAAGACTATTGCCTGCGGACCCCATTGCCAAAGATTTGGAAGAGATTATCAAAGCCGGAAGGCGTGGAGCAAATTTAACCAGACAACTACTAACCTTCAGCCGCAAGCACGTGATAAAAGTTCAATTGGTAAATTTAAACAACCTATTGGAAGATATGCAAAAAATGCTGCTGAGATTGATTAGGGAGGACGTCCAGATAGAAATTGTTCCGGACAAAGAGCTTGGCTTGATTAAAGCAGATCTGGGGCATATTGAGCAGATAATTCTAAATCTGATTATTAACGCCAGGGAAGCAATGCCGGTGGGAGGAAAGATAAAAGTGGAAACAAGCAATTTCTTTCCGGACGAGGCTTTCATTTTGTCAAATTCCGAGATTCAGCCTGCCAGGTATGTGTCCTTAAAAGTTTCCGATACAGGCATTGGCATGGATGAAAATACGCTTAAGCATCTTTTCGATCCCTTTTTTACTACCAAAGAGAAGCAGAAGGGGACTGGTCTTGGTTTGTCAACAGTTTATGGAATAGTCCGCAATCTGAAAGGTTATATAAAGGTTAACAGCAAACTTGGTAAGGGAACCACATTCACTGTTTTATTACCACAATCGGACGACAGCCCCGATAATATGGAATCTGAGGATGCTTTCACAGAGGATAAACCCAAACCGAAATTAGTTATGATTATTGATGATGATCCCTACATTTGCGGCATGACCGGAAAGATGGTAGCTAAGCTTGGATTTCAGGTGATTACAGCTTTAAGCGGTAAAGAAGCCATGGAAAAAATCGAATCCGAAAACCTTTTACCCAATTTGGTTATCACTGATGTTGTTATGCCGGGGCTTAATGGCTTTGAATTTCTTGCACTGTTAAGGGCAAAACAGCCGGCAATCCAGGCTATCGTTATATCTGGTTACACAGCCAAAGCGATTGAACAATATGGAAAGCTTGATCCGGAAACACCCTTTATCCAGAAACCTTTTTCACGCGCAGAACTGGAGGAAGCCATTCTTCGTGCCCTTGGTTAATCCAATGTAAAATGCTAAGGGGATTCATGTTCCGCCATACAATCCGGGCAAATACTATGGCTGAAATCCGCTTCAGGATGGTTAATCAGGTAATTTTCGACGGGAATCCAGACTCCGGCAGTATCTTTTATTCTTTTGCAGTAGGCGCAGATACTGTTCAAACCACGCAGGGCTTGCAATTCATTTAAGTAATCGATTACCTGTTTATTCTTATCGCCTAAAATGCTATTGGCAAAAATGATCTCTAAATCACTCTGAATAAGGTTTCTAAATTTACTCATCAGGTTTTCTACAATTGGCGGATAGGCATTTTCCTTGTTGTCCAGAATACACAGGGTCCCAAAAGGGGCATTATTAGGCAGTATAATTGGGAAACCAAGGTATGATATCATGTTAAGTTTAATATCCGGGTTGTTTCTCCATTCCTTATCTTTCAAGGCATTGTGAACCATTAGTTCGTGTGTGGATTTGATTACTCTTTCACAATACAAACCAGAGCCATCCATAACTTCTTTTTCTCCAACCTTATAGGGGTTTCCCTGAGAATTACTGCTGATAAATACCTCCAAAGTGGGGTCGTTGTATCGCATCACCAAAGCCGCCGGAACGTTTAGCAATTCGGCTAAGATATCTACAATATCCTGCCAGGATTTCAACTTCGACTCAGGAATATCCACAATTACTTTTTTGTTAATCATTTTTTTTGTCCCTTTTCAAAACATCACAGCTTGCACATTCATCACAAACTAATCTATGCCAACGTGCTTATCAGGACATAATAGCCGGATCTGGGATTCTAACAAGTAGGATGCTTGAAAATTGGACAAAGGGCAACAAGCGAAGACAGTTTTGATGTGAAACGAGAGCGACTCCCTGTTCATAACTGCAACCGAAGGTAGTTTTGATGCAAAACGAGAGCGACTCCTTGATTCATGTCTGCAACTGAAGTCTATCTCCTTACCCATATTTATACGGTAACATAACGCTCGTTTTGCATTAAAACGGAAGTGCACATCTGGGTTTACTTGCGAGGATTTCAGGATTATAGGCGTTTAATTTTTAGTGTGCGGTGAATCATGTGAAAACAGGATGTTTAATGCAAAGCAGAAATTCTACTAATCCTTTTTCCCCTTTAATCCTAAAATCCTTGTTTCGAAAACTGATACCACTACTCCGTTTAACCCAAAAAGAGCGAATTTGTTACACTATAATGAGCAAGAAAACTTCGAAAAGATCGTTGCATAAGCACAACGGGTGTCCTCGCTCTTTTTAGGTCAAACGAGGTTGTTTCTTGCTTGCATTGTCATATCATTCCCATATCAATCTCAATAATATTGGGAATGCTATGGGAATGCTATGGGAATGCTATCGTGGAAGAGATTCTAAGCAGACTTTATAGCCAATCTGGATGGTGGATGCAGCAAGGACTTGACAAGATACGCACTATAACAGATTTGGTCTTTTCCTTTAATTGCGTGGAATGGGCTTTATTGAAGCCGCTTTCTCTTGTGCCAATTAAAGAATTAGGATTAGAGTCAGACGGAGTTATAGTGAGTAAAAACAAGCAAACTGCCATAGTCCCGATAAGAGAAGATAACTATGCTGAGTGGTATCAGCAGGTAATAAAGGCTGCCGATATGGCAGAAAACAGCGATGTGCGTGGTTGCATGGTGATAAAACCCTGGGGTTACGCGATATGGGAAAACATTCAACGAGTCTTGGATGGCATGTTTCGCGAAACAGGCCACCGTAATGCTTATTTCCCAATTTTTATTCCCAAAAGTTATTTTGAAAAAGAGGCTGAGCACGTAGAGGGATTTGCCAAGGAATGTGCCATAGTTACTCACAGCAGATTGGAACCCGATGGCAAAGGTGGCTTAAAAGTAGCCGGTGAACTAACCGAGCCCTATATTGTGCGTCCCACCAGCGAAACCATCATTGGAGCCTCGTTTGCCAAATGGGTAAATTCTTACCGCGACCTGCCTTTGTTGATAAACCAATGGGCAAACATTGTCCGCTGGGAAATGCGCACCCGGTTGTTTTTGCGGACTACGGAATTCCTGTGGCAGGAAGGCCACACGGTTCACGAAACCGAAGCCGAGGCACAAGATGAAACACGCAAAATGCTGGGTGTTTATGCTCAATTTGCCAAAGAATATCTTGCCCTACCGGTAATTCAGGGTGAAAAGACAGAGGCAGAAAAGTTTCCCGGCGCGGTTACCACCTATTGCATAGAAGCCATGATGCAAGATAAAAAAGCCTTGCAGAGTGGCACCTCACACTTTTTAGGCCAGAACTTTGCCAAGGCCTCGGGGATAAAATTCCAAAGCCGAAATGGTGCATTTGAATATGCCTGGACTACGTCCTGGGGAGTTTCCACTCGTTTAATTGGCGCGCTTATCATGGCTCATAGTGATGATAATGGCCTGGTGCTGCCCCCCAAAATTGCCCCGTCGCATGTTGCCTTGATCCCCATCTATCGCAGCGAAGAAGAGCACGAACTGGTGCTGGATTTTGCCAAACAAATCCAAAATAGTTTAAAGAAACTGATGCTGGACGAGGTGAAAATCTATACTGAGCTTGATGATAGAGACTTAACCAGTAGTGAGCGTAACTGGAACTGGATTAAAAAAGGTATTCCCCTACGCATTGAAATTGGCCCTCGCGATATAGCCCAGAATAGCGTTATGGTTGCCAGACGCGATAAAGAACCCCGCGATAAACAAGCGATATCTGTGGATCAGCTTGCCGTTTTCGTGCTGGAGACTTTGACGGAAATGCAGGAAGGATACTATAACCGTGCTTTGGAATTTAGGGATGCCAATATTGTCCAAATTGATGATACTGATAGCTTTTATCGCTTCTTTACACCCAAAAACACCGGCCAGCCGGAAATCCATGGCGGTTTTGCCCAGTCACATTGGTGTGGAAGCCCCGAATGCGAAACGAAGATCAAGGACGATCTGAAGGTATCAATCCGCTGCATCCCCTTTGATGCAGTGGAAGAGAAAGGGCTCTGCATATCCTGTGGTAAAGCTTCGGCCCGCAGAGTGATATTTGCCAAATCATATTAAGCAATGAAAGCTGCTGTAATCTCCATTGGCAACGAAATCCTGCTGGGTAAAACCCTAAACACCAATATGGCCTTTTTAGGCTCGGAGCTTGCCAAAATAGGCATTCCAGTGGAATATGCTTTGACTATCAAAGACGATCCCGAAGCCATTATAAAGGCTTTGAGCGAAACCTGGAACAAATATGAGGTAGTAATCAGCACCGGTGGATTGGGGCCAACGGAAGATGATCTTTCCAAATCTGCCATAGCCAGATTCTTTGGGAAAGAGCTGCATTTTGATGACGAGGTTTGGGCTTATGTGCAGAATATGTTTTCCCGAAGGAAGATGCATACTCCGGAGATAAATCGCTGTCAGGCCATGGTTCCAAACGACTTTGAGGTGTTGAAAAACGAAAGAGGAACTGCTCCGGGGCTGCATTATTGCCAGGATAACCGGCATTTCTTTGCGCTGCAAGGTGTGCCTCTGGAGATGCGCCATATATTTGAAAACCATATTAAGGCGATACTACGAAGTAGTTATCACGATCTAAAAGGCATACACCAGAGGACTTTACGGACTCATGGGATATCAGAATCGCGCTTAGCAGAACTGTTTAAGTTGGCAGATTTACCAGAGGACGTGTCCCTGGCCTGGTTGCCTCAAACCGGAAGAGTTGATATGCGCTTTTACGGGACTAATCTGGATCAGATTAATCTGGCTATGGATAAGGCTTCCGAGGTGTTAAATGATTATCTTTGGAGTTGGAATGACCAAAGTCCGGCAGAAGTATTATTAGGGTATTTGTGGAAAAATGGCAACACTATTTCTGTGGCAGAATCCTGCACCGGCGGATTGGTTCAAAAACTGATTACCGATATAGCCGGCGCGTCTAAGGCATTCTTGGGTGGAATTATAGCCTATACAAACGAGATTAAGGAAAGTGTGCTGAAAGTTGATTCTCAAACTCTCTCGCGTTATGGCGCAGTTAGTGAACAATGCGCTGCTGAGATGGCAATTGGGATAAAAGCATTGACAAAATCGGGATATGCCTTGTCTTTGACGGGGATTGCCGGACCCGATGGTGGAACGGCAGAAAAACCAGTAGGAACGGTTTGTTTTGGCTTTATAGCCGCTGAGAAAATTTGGACCAAGACCCAAATCTTTACCGGGGATAGGGATTCTATACGCTATAAATCTGCTGAATTTGCCCTCCTCGAACTAATCAAATTTGAACAAGGCAGGAATAGTTGAAAGTTCTAATCATAGGCAGCGGAGGCAGGGAACATGCTTTGGCAGAGTGTTTTGCCAAAAGTGAAAAGGTAAGTGGGTTGTTTGTGGCACCTGGAAATGCAGGCATTGCCATTGCTTACAACTGTTTACCTCTGCACACCCACGCTGAGATTATTAGGTTCTGCCTGGATACCCATATTGACATGGTGTTTATCGGGCCGGAACAACCCATTTCTGAGGGTCTATCGGATGAATTGCGGGTAAATGGAATAAAAGTAATTGCCCCCAGCCGCTTTGCAGCCCAACTGGAAACCAGCAAGATATTTGCCAAACAATTGATGCAAGAAAAGGGGATTCCCACTGCCAACTACAAGATTATCAAAGACATACAATCTGCTGAAGCCAGACTATCAGAATTTAATTACCCTGTGGTTATCAAAGCAGATGGATTGGCTGCGGGTAAGGGTGTGATAATAGCTGAAGACTACGCTGCAGCTATGAACGCACTGAACAAGCTTAGCTTTACCAAACAAGGAGTTATTGCCGAGGAATTCTTAACCGGATGGGAAGTATCTTTATTTGCCCTATGCGATGGATGGAACTATCAAAGCACCATTTTTGCCCAGGATCACAAACAACTTTATGACCATGATTTGGGACCCAACACCGGAGGAATGGGAGCCTTTGCTCCTGTGAAACAAGCAGAAAAGTATCGCCGGCAAATTGAGGAAGAGATAATCGAACCTACTTTGGCGGCGATGCGGGAATTGGGACACCCCTATCAGGGCGTTTTGTATTGCGGATTGATGATAACTGCCACAGGCCCCAAGGTGATAGAGTTTAACTGCCGTTTTGGCGATCCCGAGGCACAGGTGATATTGCCCTTGCTGGAAACGGATTTTGTGGATATCTGCCAAGCCATCCTGACTAATACAATAGATACAGTGCAAGTGAAGTTTAGTAGTGAAGCCGCCCTTGGAGTGGTGATGGCTTCCAAAGGTTATCCGGATTCTTATGCCACAGGCTTTCCCATTACAATGCCAAATCCCATCCCGGAAGGCGTTTACTTTTCGGGTGTTGCCAAAGGTGATGGCGGACTGCAAACAGCCGGCGGAAGAGTTTTGTGCGTGGTTGGCAGGGGTAATGATGTGCAAACTGCAAAAGCCAAGGCATATAAGAAACTGGAAAGTATCAGTTTTAAGGCAAAAACTTACCGCTGTGATATTGGCGGAAGAGAAAATACCCTTTAAATGAATGGAGTGATTACAATTATGCATAGATATCCTCGTAGGCAGGTTTGTTCTCTGCCGGTTAAGCATACTGCTTGGTTGGTGATGGCGTTATTGCTAATGCCATTTGCCTTGTTTGCCGCTCCCATTAGTCTTGTTTCGGAAACTATGGATGCATTGTCGGTAAAGTTTGTTTTACCCGAATATAGTATGGAAAATACGACAGTCAATGGCCAAACCTGGCAAAAGATTGTAAGCGAAGAAGGAACAGTTCACAGCATCGAAGGGATGCCAGAACTGAGAGTGTATTCTGTCGCAATTGCGGTTCCTGTGGATGGGGACTATTCTCTAAACGTTAGCAATACCAAAATTGAAACGCTAAGAAACATTAATATCATCCCTTCATCGTCAATGACCTTGGATGGAGATGAACCAATTTATAACCGGACACCCAATTACAAGGCTTATAATAGTAAAGAGCCTTATCCCATAAACATAGTTGAGAAAGGCGAAGCAGCATTTGTAGGTAACCGTAAATTTATCCCCTTGATGATCTACCCCTTTCAATACAAGGCTCAAAGCAAAGAGCTGATAGTATTTAGCGAAATGTCCATATCTTTAACTATTCAGGGAACCAAGGCATCCACGAAAAATTGGCAGCTTCAGCCAAATCCTCTGGATATGGCAAGCCCTTCCTTTTTCTTGAATGAAAGCAGCTCCAAAGCATGGAGAAGGGAGAAAACTAAAGATAATAGCTATTCGTCCCCCAAAAATAACACAACCGGAGTAAATGAAATTCAGTTGATTGTAGATACTGAAGGGATATACAAAATATCGTATCAATACCTGATGAATTATATCACGCTTATGGCAGATTCATTACAAATTGAGATGAATTGGAATCCGGCATCGGTGGATCCACGTTATCTGGAATTAAGTGATGAATACGGCCAGGTTCCTGTTCACTTTGTGGGTGAAAATGACGGCCAGTTTGATGTGAATGACTACTTTGAGTTTTTTGGAAATGGGCATAGGGGTGATGTTACGTATATGGACGACTACACCTCTGAAAATGTTTATACACTAAAGCTTAAGGATGGCTATGGCGCGCGCATGGTAGTGGAAAATGGGGGATTGATAGAATCAGCTTCCATAAACTATATAGTTCCGGATGCCTATGAAGAAACAGTTCATTTTGAACAGCAATTAGTTAGCGACAAACTGGGAAGGGGATGGTCGTCTTCAAATCCATCATACTACAAGGAAGATAACTGGTTTTGGCGGAAGATAAATGCGCCAAATCTGGATATCGTTCCCATAGAACTACAATATCCAAAGGATACTGCGATCAGAACAGCATCTGCCAAAGTGGCAATGATGGGTTTAACCTATTCAGAAAGCCTTACCAGCGGCGAATATGATCATGAAACATCAATCCGCCTGAACCAAGCAATGATAAACAGCCATACTTGGATTGGGCAGACGGAGAAGATATTTGTAAATCAAAGCCCCATTTCAAACACTTTCCTAAACCATGGCGTAAATAACTTCTACATAAGTTTGTCCGGAAATACCGTTATGGGTGATAGGGAACAGGTGATGCTGGACTGGGCGGAAATAACCTATTGGCGTGAATATAAGACAGATCAAAACTACATAAAATTTACCAAACCTTCCAATCGTCCCAATGGGCTTTATCAGTTTGAGGTTAGTGGTTTCAGTCGCCCCGACGTTTCAGTATATAAAATTGGTTCGAGCATATTCAGCAATTTGCAGATAGAGCCTTTTAATCTGCAGGGTGATGCACCCTGGACTGTAACTCTGCAAGACAGCGTATCTTCAACCGCAGTAAGGTATTATGCCACTACCGAAAACCTTAAGAGACTCCCGAAAGCTTGCAGACTAAATATCCCCAGTGATTTACGAAATCCTATGACTCAGGCAGATATGATTGTAGTAACCCCTTTTCAATTTATAAAAGATGAGGGGACACTGCAACTGAAAAACTTGTGGGAGTCTAAGGGCTATAGCATAGAAATAGTGGATATCCAAGATATTTATGACGAGTTTAACTCCGGGATAGTAAGTGCCGAAGCGATTAAAGAGTTTATTACTTATGCTTATAATAATTGGAGTGATCCCCAACTAAGCCATGTCCTACTATTGGGTGAAGGGGTGGATGATACTCGCGATAACAGCTCTTCCCGGATATATAACCTGATTCCGGTAAAGAAAACCTGGACATATAAACATGGAGCCACGGCCAGTGATAACTGGTATGGAACGATAGTTGGCACTGATACCGTTCCAGATGTTTCCATATCCCGTATTGGTGTATGGAAAGCAACTCAGATCTCTGATTATGCTGCTAAGGCAATCGCCTACCACAATAATCCTACCACCAACCGACTTTGGAATAGCCACCTTACCTTTACTTCAGGCGGTAAAATATCCGATACTTATGATATTTTTGCCCAACAATCAGAACGCATCAGACGCAAAAGTGTTCCGCAGGATTTTCGGGTAACCAGAGTCTATACCTCCACTCAAACGGTAAGTCCTGACTATTTTGGAGGGACTTTTAATTTGAAGGATGCCATCAATAGTGGTACTCAGTATGTTCAATTTATGGGGCATGGTGGCGGAAGAATCTGGGCAGATTATAACTTGTTCAATTTTAATGATGTTGCCACGTTGAATAACCAAACTTACCCGGTAGTGCTTTCCTTGGCTTGTTATGCTTCTGCTTTTGATACAAGCGGCTCGGCATCGATTAGTGAAGCTCTTGTCTTGCAGCCTAATAAGGGAGCTATCGGTACTGCTGGTTTTAGCGGATTGGGTTACGAGGTTCATGATGAACCTTGGGGTCTGGCATATTGTGAAGCACTATTTAAACAAGATTTTCCCAACATCGGGGAAGCCAATATCTTTGCTCTTGCCAGGTTTTTTTCTACAGTATCATCCCCCAATGCCAGATACGCCCTAACCAACGGCTTTGCATATTTGGGCGATCCGCTGATAAAACTAAGAAAACCGATTACAGAAATCCCTGTTTGGGCAGATAATCATGTCTTAGCCGCAAACCAACCACTTGTTGCCAGAGCAACATTTCCTCCCGGAGTAAACTCGGCTCGTTTATTCATTATGAAAGAAAACGAGAAGATAATAAATGTCCCTTATGATTTGCCCGTTTTTCCAGATGGGAGTTTTACTGCAACCTATACCAATTCAGATACTACTGCTACCAACTACACACGCAAAATCTATATTGCAGGTTATTCAGCCACAGATGAATATGTGGGACGTTCTATATTTAGCGTAGGCAGGCCGGGTGTCGTTCATAAAGAATTTGTTCCTGCTGAACCTACCTGGGCAGATTCAATCAGATTTACGGCCAAAGTATTTACGCCTTATCCAGTCATCAGTTTAATCTGCAAGACCCGCATCGATAGCGCAGGCACAACAATAAACTGGCAGGAATTTCCCATGCAGGTTTCCCAATCTGACAGCACCTTATTTACTACTACAGCAGCTTTAGCTCCGCAGAAAACAGGTAAAGAGATATTTTATAAGTATGTTCTCCAAACAGAAGATGGTAATTCGGAATCCTATCTGGAGAGTTTAGTGGTTAAGGGTCCCGATCTGTTTTTGCAGGATATTGCGCTTGAACAAGTTGGCGACCAGATGGTGCTGAAGATTTTGGGGACCAATGTGGGTGATGCCACATCAGGGACTACAGACTTAAGGCTTTATGCAGGGCCTACTCCAACAAGTCTTGTTCTTGTCTCTACTCAGGACTATGCTCCTCTGAATGTGAATGAACTTAGATGGGACACCATTCCCCTTAGCAGTTTGCCCAATTCCAATCTGTATCTGGAAGCAAGAGTAAATTCGTCTAATGCCTTTCCAGAATGGCATGTTTTTATAAATATAAACAACTGGATCAGCATACGGGTTCCGTTAAACTATCATCAGGTTGACAATTCTGGAGCAAGCATTGGCAGTATCGATCAAAACCTGAGCTGCACAATTCCCGCAAATTTAGTTCCACAAGGAACACAAGCTCTTTTTGCGATTAATGCATTTGGGAATCTCCCTCCGTTAAATCAGCCGGATGTCCATTCACTTATGTTGCGCACTGTTGATGCCATATCCTTAAACCAGTCGTCTGTGCCCTATGAAATCCAAGTGTTGACAGCGGGAATTGTGGATTCTCTGGGAGTTTTACCCGAGGGGAAAAGGTTCACTTTAAACTTTTACTATCATCCCACCGATGCGAGCACCCAAGATACTGAAGGGACAAACACCTTTAAGATATACAGGTATAACGAGGCTTTTCAAAAATGGTCTATGCTAGGTGGTTTTACTAATGTTGTAGATAATACAGTTAGCTTTGAAGTCAATCGAACCGGTGTTTACAGCATATTTCGCAATACGGATACTCAAGCTCCCTCTATTGATGTAAACGTGCAAGAGCAAGAGTTTACCGTGGGTGGTTATGTTGCAGGGAACGGAGTGGTTTCACTACTATTATCTGATGCCAATGGTATAGACGTGATAGACAATTCTGTTAAATTGTTTATAAACGGTGCTCAAATTCCGCAAGATGATTATGTGATCTCTATAAACAAAGAGAATATTAACCGTGTTCCCATAAAATACCAGCTTGCCCTCAGCCGCGGAACTCATGAACTAAAAGTTGTTTGCAGGGACTTGAACGGCAACCCCAGCCCACCTTGCGATATCCAGTTTGTGGTTAACGATAAATTTGACGTTGTAAACTTGGCTAATTATCCTAATCCAGTTCTGGGAGCTGGGCCTATCACAGGAGCAGTAGATCCCAAAAACCAGGGTAGAACTCGCTTCACTTATGTGCTAACCGACGGTGCTGATGAAGTAACTATTAAGGTTTATACTATTAGTGGCAGGTTAATAAAAACATTTAGCAATCTACCTGTGGGGGTAGGCTATCATGAGTATCCCAGAACAGTATATGGCTGGGATTGCAAAGATGAATTGGGCTACACTCTGGCTAATGGCGTATATTTTTACCGGATTATTGCCCGTAAAGGCGGTAAATCGATTGAAAAAACCCAAAAAATGGCGATCTTAAAATAGGTGGGCAAAATGAAAAAGATACTAGTCCTGTTTGCACTCGTAGTAGTTTGTTGCATACCCTTGACAGCCGGTCGCTATGCCGGTGATTTTATGATGATTGGAGCTGGAGTAAAAGCTTTGGGAATGGGGGGAGCTTTTTCTGCTTTGGCTGATGATGGCTCTGCAATCTATTGGAATTCCGCTGGATTAAGCCACATACGCGATTCTGAGATATCAGCCATGCATGCATTTCTTTACAATGGCCTGGCCTCTTACGATCACATCAGCTTTGTTCAACCCTTGCCAAACGAAGTATCAATCGGATTAAATTTTACCCGCTTAACAGTTAGCGATATCCCTCATTTTGATGAGAGATACTTGATTGGAACCAATGTGGATCAACGCATCAATGATTCTAACTATCACCTTCCCGGAGTCCCGGATAGCAAATTTAACAGCTACGATGATCTTTACCAGTTTTCTTTTGCCAAAAATCTGCATTATGATGCCAATATGGGATGGCTTTTTTTTGAAGTCCCCTTCGATTTTAGCTTTGGAGGAACCATTAAACTCATAAAAAGGGCAATATGGGATAACACAGGGACAGGAACTGGTGTAGATTTTGGCTTTAAGACAAAGACAGATCTGGCAGTCATTTTTGACCAGGAATCTTTTGGAGACCTTCATTTCGGGGTAAATTTCCAGGATATAGCAGGCACGGAAATTGCTTGGGATACCGATAGTGAGCTGCGAGACGAGATATTGTTCAACACCAAGGTTGGGGTGGCTGTGGTTCAGCCTGTTCCACAATTAAAATCAATCGTAAGCGTTGCTTATGATTATGATTATGTATATGCCGGAAGCAGTCACTATGGTTTGGATTGGGCCTACAAGGATTTAGGTAGCCTAAGAATTGGTTACCATGACACTAACTATAGTGCCGGTGCCACCATAAAACTCTATGGTGTTTTAGTAGATTATGCCATGATTACCAATCCTGTAGGGCTTACCAATCGGGTAGGCTTGCGGGTGAAGTTTTAAAGGAGAAAAAGTGAAACACACCATAATTCTTCTGTCCCTGGTCTTATTCTCACTGGTAATTTCTTGTTCGGGGGATGATCCAGTCGATAAGGATACAATTCCACCAACCGCGCCCAAAATGATTCTCCATAAAGGTGATACTGGTGATGACCCTGTATATATTGATAATGCCTGGGTGTATTGGAATGACGAAAACAATGGAATAGATGCTGTTTCTGAGGGGGACTGGATTAGAGTGCCCTGGGAACCTTTTATAGATACCGACCTAAGCCATGTAAAGATATTTCGCTTTTCTCAATCTGAGCCTGCGCCTATGCTGATCAACACTGTTCCTGCAATAGACGATTATTACTTAGACCAATCTTCTTTGGTAGAAAGAGAATGGTACTCATATTTTATCGAGCTGTATGATGCCAGCGGTAATTACAGCGTATCGGATACAGCTTCATACGCCATTCTGGCAAAAAGCAATCTGGAGTATCCGGAAAATGGGCAGACAGTCAACACCTCAAATTTAAAACTTAGATGGATCCGTGGAGACAGCGATACAACCCGTTTTAGGGTTTTAGTATGGGATAACACAGATAGATTAATTTACAGCCCTCTATATTTCTATACACCTGTGGTAGAGAATCCACCTCCACCGGAAGTGCCCTTCCCTGTTTTAACCCCTGCACCTGCTCCAGGCAGTGTGTTCCGCTGGCGTGTGGATTCCTATGATTGGGATGAGGAACATGGCATGTTCATGGGCTCGGAATCGCGGGAAAGAACGTTTACAATTGAGTAACAATGGTAACATGTCTCAAGAGATAAGCTACAATATTTAGCTAAGTTACAGATTTATCTTGACTGTAATGGCAAAACTTAGAATTTTACATAAAATGAAGAAGAGGATAACGTGAAGAGAACATTTTTAATGCTGCTGCTGGCAGGGTTAGCTATAGCCTTGTTCAGCCAAACAGCGGTTACATTTACGCCATCATCAAACATCTCTGCATACACTTACGAGGGTATTCGCAGCGGTGTGGAAAAGCTGAAAATGAACAATTACATTCTGGGTCAGGTATATAAACCAGGTTTATATGTTGTTCCGGATGACACGGATTTTTTAACTCTACTTGCTTTGGCAGGTGGACCCAGAGAAGATGCAAAACTTAGCAAAATCCGTGTGGTTCGTCCTTCGGCGGAGGGTGATAAAATTATCTGGGTAAACTTTAAAAAATACCTGGAAACCGGAGATACAACCTTAATCCCTGCCCTAAAACCCGGCGATACAATTGTCGTTTCCGGCACTATCTTCTATGCCTTCTCTCGTGTGACTGATTTCTTATCCAAAGCAGCAATTGCACTTAGCGTTTACAACCTCGTAACTAATATAAAGTAGTGGAAGGTAATTATATGGAAAATCAAAACACTCCTCTTCCGATTCAGGACGAAATAAAACTCTCCGATTATTTACGCATAATATTGCAATACCGATACTTGGTAATTCTGGTATTTACCTTGGTTTTAGTGGCTACTATTTTTTACACGGCGCGTCAGCCAAAAATCTATTCTGCCTCTGCCAGAATTCTTTTGGAAGATGCGAAAAGTAACTCCGATTTAATGTTTCTTGCAACACCTGGAGTGGGGAAGAACAGCCTGAATAACCAAATAGAAATGATTCGTAGTAAGCCAATAATGAGCTTGGCTTGGGATATCATGAAAAAATATCCCGATTGGGACACCTTTCCGGCAAACGCTTCTGCCAATCCAGCCGGAACCTTGGGACGCATGAAAGTGGAATCAAAACGTGAAACCGATCTCCTGACTATAAGTTTTGAATCTACCAATCAAACTGAAGCCATGGCTGCAGTGAATTCCATCTCAGAAGCTATCCAGCAGCAAAATACTCAGTATGCCCGCTTGGAGTTCACCACCATCCGTGAATTTTTGGAGACGCAGTTAGATGCCATTTCAAGACGTTTACAGAGTTCCGAAAACGATCTGCGTGAGTTTAAAAATCTAAACAAACTCACTGAACTTACTACCGAAACCCAAAAACTGATCGAGCAAGCTTCTGAAGTAGAAGCTGAGTATGAAGCGGCCCTCACCGAGCAAGCCGTTAATGCCAAATCCCTTGATATGCTGAACCGCCAATTGCGCGATCAGGATTCATTGCTGGTGGATGTTAACAACATCTTAAAAGCCCCATACATAAACGAACTGCGTAAGCAAATTGTGGAAACTAATACTCTGATCACAAAGCTGGTTACCAAAAACGAATATCCTTTGGATCATCCTCAGATTCTGTTATTAAAGCGTGAAATGGAAAATTCCAAAGCTACCCTGGACTTGGAAGTTAGAAAGCTGGTTAGCATGTCGGTAAATAACGATCCTTTGGCTACACGTAGTGAACTTTTGGGTAAGATTATCCAATCCACTTTGGATTTGGAAGTTGCCCGAGCCAGGGTAGCAGGTTTGGATCAAACCAAGGAAATGTATAACCAGCGCCTGATAGCCATTCCCAATACAGAATTAGAGCTTGCCAGGCTAACCAGAAATCTGCTCCTGGACGAAAAAATCCACGGCATGATGATGGAGAAATATGAAGATGCCAAGATTGCCGAACAGGCAAAAGTTGGTAACGTTCGGATTATAGATTTTGCAGAGCGTCCCACTGTTCCCATTAAACCCCGCGTCTCCATGAATATTTTAGTAGGTATCATTCTTGGTTTGGGTCTGGGCATTGGTGCAGCTTTTGTGGTTCACTCTCTGGATACCAAGCTGCGGACTCTGGAAGACATGGAAACCTACGTCCGGCTGCCAATTGTGGGCACAATTCCGCTTATTCGCGAGTCTGAATCCAAACTTCAGGAATTCAACGATATGATTGAAGCTGCAGAGGGCGAAAACCGTGAGCAGCTAACCCGATCCATGCATTTTGTGATGATGCAACTGGTTTCGCATTATGCCCCCAAATCTCCTATTGCAGAAGCTTACAGAACCCTGAGAACGAACATCCTGGCTCGTAAGGGTGAAGGCTCTGCAACTTTGCTGATCACATCCTCCGGCCCCAAAGAAGGTAAATCTACCACCATTGCAAATCTATCCGTAACTCTGGCTCAGATGAACAGCAAAGTTTGTCTGGTGGATATGGACATGCGCAGACCCACAATTCATTCAAAATTCGGGCTTGAGAAAGAAAACGGTTCCAGCGATTATTTAATTGATCCGGACGTAACGATAGATCAAGTGGCAAAACAATCCGGCATCCTAAATCTTGATATCATTACCAGCGGTTTTGTCCCGCCCAATCCCTCAGAATTGATAGCCTCGCCACGTATGGATATTTTGATTGATGAGCTTAAAAGCCGTTATGACTACATCTTGTTTGATACACCTCCTATAATTGCTGTTACCGACGCCCTGATTCTTACCAAGAAAGTGGATATGACCTTCATCGTGGTTCGTTGCGGGTTCACCGAAAAGGGAATCATCAAACGCACCAAAGAACTGATGGAAAACATTGATGGCCGGATCGACGGCATTATTGTGAATAGCATCTACGTGCAGAAGTATTACAGCAAGCAGAATTACTACTATTATTACTACTATTACTATTACTATTATGGCGACGAGGTGCCAAAGAAGCAGAAGAAGAATGTTAACCGCTTCCTACGCAAAAATCAATCTGTTTCTTGAAGTAACCGGCAAGCTGCCCCATAACTATCATCAGGTCAATACTGTGCTCTGCAGTATTGACCTGTTTGATTTACTAAGTTATAGCATAGTGGATAGCCCTGATGTTTCCTTTTCCTGCAACATTCCCAGCCTGGATAATAATGAAAACCTGGTTTACAAAATAGCAGATTATCTGCAAAAGAAGTTCTGCATAAAGCAGGGAGCAGCCATCCACCTGGAAAAACATATCCCCACAGCAGCAGGATTGGGAGGAGGAAGCAGCAATGCGGCAAATTGCCTTCTGGCTCTTAATGATTTGTGGCAGTTGAACATAAGCGACATGGACATGCATCGCATAGCAACTTCTTTTGGCAGTGATCTCAATTTCTTTTTACAAGGGGGAACTGCTTTGGGGGAAAACAGAGGGGAGCAAACTTCGCCTTTGCCGGACATTTTACTGGATAAAGTGCTGTTGATTAATCCCCATATTCCCATTCCAAGCTCATTGGCCTACAAGCTTGTGGATATCCCAAGCCCAGCACAAACCAGATATTTTGACTCATCAAATCTGTCCCAAACTTGCTTTAACCGCCTGGAGCCGGGGATTCGCAAAGCATTTCCCATAATTGATTCTGCTCTAAATACCTTGCACAATTATGGGGCTGAGGTGGCTATGCTAAGCGGAAGTGGCTCCACCTGCTTTGGCATCTTTACCGATGAAGCTGTCATGCTCCGCTGTAAACAGCATTTTATGGATTTAAACTTTTGGTGCTTTTGTGCCAAAACCCTCGCCCGCAAAGACATCAAATTTTCAGCCTGATTGCTTGCTTGCATTCCCATATCATTCCCATATCATTCTCAATAATATTGAGAATGATATGGGAATGATATGGGAATGGTATCAAGCAGCAGCTTATTGGCAAACAAGCAGGGTTTGAGTTTCTAATAGATTGCTATATATAGTCTTATAGATTGTGTTTAATGGTCTTGATGATGGATAAGCTATCTATGCCAGCCCATTTATACAACTCATTGGATTCACCTGAAACAGGATAATTCTTCACACCCATCTTAATTAGCCTGGTGCAGATTTGGTTCTCGGCCAGACCGTCTGCAATAATGCTGCCCAAGCCTCCATGGATAGAGTGATCTTCCACGCTGAAGATAGGCCCTTTAGCAGCCTGAGATTTCAGCAGCTTTGCATCCAAATGCAGCGGAGCAGATACATACACCAATTCGATGAAGATACCCTCATCACGGAGGCTATCAACCGCCTTCAGAGCTTTGGAAACTGGAGTTCCGCAAACCCATAGACTACCATGGTTGCCATCCCGCAGAATGTCTGCCTTGCCATATTCAAAACAATAATCCTGGGCATAGCGGGGTGATCCGTCTAAAGTGCGAATTATCGGAAGTTTGGAGCGACCCATCGTAACCAAATAGTTGCCGGGCTTGTTTGCAAGCCAGCGGATAACCCGGTCGGTTTGATTTGCATCGGCAGGACAAATAACGCGGAAGCCGAACAAATTGCGCGCCAAAGAAATATAATCCACAGACTGATGAGTTTTTCCATCGGCACCCACATCGATGCCCACATGGGTAACCACGGTTTTCAAATTCGTGTGATTTATGTCATTAAGCCTTTGCATGTTATACACTTCTGCCATGCCAAACACGCCAAATTCGCTCCAGAAGGTCTGAATGCCACATGTGGATAAAGCTCCGCTCATCACGGCTGCATGCTGTTCCATAATTCCGCATTCAAAGAAACTATCGGGGGTTGTGGCGGCAAATCCATCCGTTTTAACGCTGACGGCCAAATCGCAATCCACTACTACCAAAGGAGTTTTGGCATTAGTATTGATCCTGGCCAAATCTGCGATTGCAGTTCCCCAGGCACTGCGGCAATCGGTGTCCGATTCATATAAAACTGCTTTACCGCAGGTGAAATCGGGCGCAAGGGAAAAGTCTTTTGTCTGGTGAGAACCAGGTTTATAGTCACTACGCAGCTTACGGTATTTTTTCAGTTCGCTTACGCCTCCCAGTTGCTTTAACGCCTGTTCCAACTGCTCTTCGTTTAAGGTTGAACCGTGAAATTTGGCTTTGTTTTCCATGAAGTCCACCCCTTTACCCATCACAGTGTGTGCCAGTATCATGGTGGGGTGTTCAAAGCCATGTGCGCTTTCATAGGCGGATAGAATCAGATAAATGTCGTGACCGGTAACTTCTATAACCTGCCAGCCATCGGATTCCCAATTCTTACGGATGTTTTGAGGCATTACGTCATGAATGGAACCGCTGATTTGCAGTTGGTTATAATCCACAATGGCAGTCAAATTTGTCAGGTTATATTTTGCGGCAAAACGGCGCGCTTCACTAAGCTGGCCTTTTTGCTGTTCGCCATCTCCCAAAAAAACATAAACGTTATAGGGGATATTGTTTATACGGGAGGCCAAAGCCATGCCCACTCCCGCAGACAAACCTTGTCCCAAATTGCCTGAGCTCCATTCCACGCCTGGAACTTCGCGCTCTATATGCCCCTCGAAGATAGAACCAAACATCCGGAATTGCGAAATGGCGTCATCCAGATTAAAATAGCCCATGATTCCAAGCGCACTATAAACTGCGGGGGAAATATGCCCATTGCTTACCACCACTCTGTCGCGATCCGCCATTATTGGATTGGCGGGATCGTGATGAATTATATTATACAGGCTTAGCAGCAGGTCTATGGAAGACATGGAGCCTCCCGGATGACCGCTGCCGGCTAAACTGGTCATGTGCAAAATGGCTTTGCGGGCTTGGTTGGCCTCAAAGCTAATCTTGGATATTAGTTCCTGAGTGGCGATTTTCATGGTTTACCTCTTTGAAAAAGTCCGTTTAAAAGAGTATCCCCTTCACCGCAATCAAACGGCGAAGGGGTTTATAATGGTGGAGCATAACGGGATCGAACCGTTGACCTCATGACTGCCAGTCATGCGCTCTCCCAGCTGAGCTAATGCCCCATTAATGTTGCATCGGTGTTGTGCATTTCTTCCTGAGTGCTAATTTCTGTCAAGCAGAAAGTGGCGAAACTCACATCCCCCCGTTTTTAAACAGGGTATGATAAGCTGATTTTCTTCATGCCATTTACCTTGATAGGGATTTATGTTGAACCTTGTAACAGAGCTAAAGCAGGTATCCACAAGTTCCGATAAGCGATAATACACAAAACCGTAAATCTTCTTCCAGTCTTTGTTCGCATATTTCTTAATGGCAGGGAATGCGATCAAGGGGAATTGGGAGTTCATGTCCGGTCTCAATCAACATAGATTCAGATAATAACAGACTGAAACTGCATGCCTATTCCCTGCCTATTTCGATTCGCTCTACTTTCAAAGAAATCAAAGAGATTTCGCTAAGAAATTACGAGCAGACTGTTGAAAGCAATGAGTACATATCTATGTTACTGAATGAGTATCAAAATGGTGAATTGTAACCATTGGATCAATTGATTTCATATTCACGAGATGGGCTGGTGTCATGTCAAGCGTAGATAGGGGTAGGGGAGTTATC
>DIXL01000090.1 GCA_002428685.1 Cloacimonetes bacterium UBA6081
GGATTGCCAAGAGCATTGGAATCAGCGAAGTCCGGATAACGAACAGCACATTTAATCAATCTGTAAGCCATTATTACTTTCAACCGGTAGTCAGGATATTTGATGGTGTTTTGCCCATTCAAGCCAATGCCACTGCTTTTTACGTGGAAGGTAACAGATTTAACCTCACAAACAGAGGAGCGGTGGATTTCCATGACAGTTACGGAATATCGTCATTATGGTTCAATAAAAACACAGTTATCGGCGTAACCAACGCATATTATGGCCTCTATCTGCATTCCAACAATCCGATTGTGGCGGGGCAGGATTACTTCAGCTTCAATAACAACACCCTGCGGAACCTAACCCAATCCGGATTGGTGTTATACCAAGGATCCGGCTACACGATAAACAACAACCTGTTTGATAATTGCTCCCCTTACGATATCAAGTGGACAGGTGAATCCGCGGGATTAGATCCCACAGAAAGCTTAACCATCAATAACTGCTACTTCAACGATTTAGCTAATCACGTAGATACGACGGGAAACCCGGAACAGACCTATGCTGCCAACGATCTTGTGGTGGCAGCAAGTCCTCAATTGGGAACCAACCATGAACCACTCTGGAACAATACCGTAATCTCGCTGGTGATTGATAAGGGTGTGGAAAGTATCTCTGATCCCGATGGCACCCCCAGCGATATTGGAGCTATCAGAGCCGGAGACCATAACTATGATGAGTATGCCATGCCCTATGGTAATAGCACAAATATCAAATGGATGAGTTTCCCGGTATTAAATGAGATAACTAACGATTACTGCATGAACGGGAATTTCTTCGAGCCGATTACAGATATTCTAATTCTGGATTGGGTGGATTGGAAGCCAGGAGCTAATCAAAGAATCAGAATGGAATATATCGAGCAAGGGTTACTGAACAGTACTCAATCAGTATCCAGCACTGTCGGTTACAAAGTTCAGCTCCAAGACGAAGTGGTAAATGAAATCCGGATTAACACCACCGGCCACATTCAAGCTCCCACTACGGTTCTTAACCTATTTAAGTATCAGAGCGGAACAACAACCATCAACGAAAACTGGCTGGGTTACTTCCAAACTG
Organism: Cloacimonetes bacterium UBA6081; assembly: GCA_002428685.1. GTDB lineage: Bacteria > Cloacimonadota > Cloacimonadia > Cloacimonadales > Cloacimonadaceae > Cloacimonas. Next base: position 1,102 of record DIXL01000090.1, read on the forward strand.
ATAGTGCCACACCCTTCAAGGCTTTTTCCGCAGTGCTGGATTACCTTACCTTCATTCAAACCCAAAGCTGGAGCATGAGTAAAACAGCTCCAGGGGTATGGAGAAGCACTTCTGCCAATCCCACCATTAATTATGGTGATATGGTAGTGGTGAAAGTAAGCCAGGATTGCAGCTTTGTGTGGAACAACAGCCAACCTGTAGATCCCAAGCAGATCAAAATCCCCCAAAGCTTCACCTTTACGGAAAAGGCAGATTACATACCTCTTTACATAGAGTTTGAAGAGGATGATTCCCTTGAGCTGCCAACAGAGATCGGTTTATACGTAAACGGTATCTGCAAGGGAGCGACGGTTGTGGAAGGTACTGAGGCACAGATCTGTGCTTACCTGGATGCCAACGAGCAGATTACTGCGGAAAACTCTGAATTGGTTTTCTGGTATGATTCCAAGGCGGTCTCCAATAATTGGATTAATTGTAAAATGACCTCCGGTTCGCTGTCTCAAAACCGCGACTTTGGCAACTTGTTCTACAGCTTTGAGGTAAATGGTAAAACGGAGTTAAATCCAATAATCCCAGTTACCAGCTTGGCGCAGAACTATCCCAATCCCTTCAATCCTACCACCACGATAGCCTATGAACTTGCTGAGGCAGGACCGGTTACGATAGATATCTATAACGTAAAAGGCCAGAATATAATAACGCTTGTTAATGCTACTAAGGTAAGTGGCCAACATCGTGTAGTATGGAACGGCACCGATAAATATGGCAGAGCCGTCTCCAGCGGTATTTATCACTACCGGTTGATATCCAAAGATAAGAGCATTACTAAGAAGATGTTATTGCTCAAATAGTATGTAGGGGCGTGTTGTGCACGCCTAATCATCAATAAACGCTAAGAGGGGGCGTGCGCAACACGCCCCTACTTTAGGAGAACACATGGTGCAAAAAGTAATAATAATAGCCACCCTAATAGCCTGCTCCTGCCTTGGTGCTGTTACGCTTACAGTATCCTTGGATGGCAGTCAGGCATACTCCAGCATTCAAACTGCCATAGAAGCAGCCAATAATGGTGATACCGTTCTGGTTTATCCAGGCAGATATTATGAGAATATAGACTATATCGGCAAGTCCATCACGGTTTGCAGTCTGGAAGCCACCACCAACGACAGCACCTATATCAACAGCACTATCATAGACGGAAACCAGAATGGTTCCTGCGTGGTGTTTCGTACCCAAGAACAAAATGCCACAATAAGAGGATTTACCATTACAAATGGCATCGGAGAACCCGTCTTTGCCGATCACTTGCGCAGAGGGGGTGGTATATTTATTCTGCAAGCAAACCAAGTCAATGTAGTAAACTGCTACATCACAAACAATAAGGCTGCAATGGGTGCGGGGATTTTAAGTGTTCAAAACTCACTCTTGCTGAGTGGTGTTTCAATACATCATAACTACGCAATAGCACAAGGTGGAGGAATCTTCTTATGTGGGGGGTTGTCTCATTATCCTACTGTAGTCTTTGATCCAATAAACCCCTGCTCGGTATATTCCAACTACGGTATGAACCCCGTAGATATTCTTGTGTGGGATTTAAGAATTAATCTGGTGATCAATCTGGATATGTTTACCGTAAGCACTCCCGATAGGTTTTATGTAGCAAGACATAGTAACATCCCCGTATTCGAGCAATACACCGATACGGTTAATATCCAAAGGGCTTACCGGACAGAGGTTAATCATGATCTGTATGTAAGCCCAAACGGCAATGACAGCGACTCAGGTTTAAGCCCCGCTCAAGCCATGAAATCAGTTACCAAGGCTGTGCATAGAATTGCCGCAGATAGCCTGAATGTGAAGACAGTGCATGTGCTATCCGGAACTTATAGTGAGAGTGTTAATGATCAAATTCTTCCAGTTCCACTAAAATCAAATGTAAACATAATAGGAGCGGGATCAAACAACACTACGCTTCACTCTGATGTGATTTCGACCACCAACCTGACTGTATTTTGGGGAGGAGATAAGAATAGGAATGTCAATATAAATGGATTTAAAATATCTTCGAGCTTATCAGTTGGGAACTATCCAATTTCAGTCGGCAACAAGGTTCACGGAATTCATATATCAGACATAGTAATGGAAGACATATTTGTCTATCATCGAGGCGCAGTGTTATTCATGGAATGGGAATCATCCACCTTTGATTCTCTTGTCATCAGGAACATCACAACTCCTGAATCAGTTTTCCAGATTAACGAAGTTCATTCCGGCTTAATCCGCAATTCTATTTTTGAGAACATTCACTCCACCTACACATCACCCGAAACACCCGGTGATGATAGCTGGGGTGGATCAATAGTAAACATCTGGGTTGTAGATTCACTGTCTGTAGAAAACTGCACTTTCCGTAACATCTCTGTACAAAACAATCAGCCTACCTTCCACATCACACATCTGTATAACCATATCCCCATGGAGGAGCCAAATGTAAGCATAAACAATTGTCTATTTGAAAACATCAGAACTAATGGGGTGTCTTCCATTGGATTTCATACGAATAGATATGGTGAATATCAGGTTTCGAATTGCACATTTTACGAAAACTATGGTCTTGCAGCAGCAGTGGGTGTTTATGGAAAAGTGGATATGCGCAACAATATCTTCTCTAATCACGACGCAGCTAATGAGATAGTAATGCATCGTGCCATACCCGATTTGGACATGATAGGTTTCTTGGATTTCGATTACAACTGCATACCAGGTGGTGAAGCATCGATATATAATACTGATCCACGTAACACGGTTATTTATGGGTTGAATAACCTTGAAACTGATCCCCAGTTTGCCAGCATCAATGTAGGTAGTCCTGAGTATTTACATTTGGCATCAAGTTCGCCTTGCATCAATACCGGCACTCCCGACATCACAGGGCTGGAGTTATTACCCTATGACTTGGCGGGAAACTGGAGGGTTTGGGATGGACGCATTGACATGGGCTGTTATGAATATGGCTCTGTGCCTTGGGTTACAAATGACGATCCCATTATTCCTGCGGTGGAAAACGTGATTAGCGCAACAAACTATCCCAATCCCTTCAACCCCAGCACCACCATAGCTTTCAGCCTTCCGCTTGCCGGCAGAACCACGCTTGATATCTATAACCTGAAAGGCCAGAGAGTGCGACAATTGCTGAATGCCAAGCTACCTTCCGGAGAACATAAAGCTGTGTGGGGTGGCACTAATGACAATAATCAACCCGTTTCCAGTGGGATCTATTTCTTCCGTGTTTGCTGTGCCGATCAAGCCTTCACCGGCAAGATGATCCTGGCGAAGTGAGGTTGTTTATGCACGCGAAATGAGTCCTTGTCGCCCTAAAGATAGCAGATGGTTTTGAAGATTAGTATGACGACAATGACTCCTTTGTTTGGCTTGGAGATAATAATTCTTTTTTCCTTGCTCCAATTACGGAATCAATACCGAATCATTCAGGATGAAGTCCGTATTGATTCCGTATTGATACCTTAAGATCAGCAAGCCGTCTTAACTATGGCAACAAACATGAATTGCTCAATATGTATCAAACAGACTAGGTCCTTTTTTATACTGGCGAAACGAGGTATTTTAGCTGGTCAGACCTTACAACATCTATAGATTCATTTTCTGATTTGAGCTTATTGGCGGTTTCCAAAAGTGACAGTAATCTCAAGCCATATTCTGCAAAGCAATTTGCGGCAGATTAAAGGCATTTGTTCTTGGTCGCTTTATGGCAGAACAACTCCTTTATCAAAGCCAAGGGCGGAACGTGTGGGAGTTTTATAGCCATAAAACACATCATCCGGGCAAAGAGCCAAAGGGGCAGCACTATCCATCAAATAGGCAAAGACGACAGGGAAAATATCCTGGTTGGTTACTAATAGCGAATCATACGTGGCTGCTTTGTCTGCATCCGGCCATCTGATGGCAACCATGGTGCCGATTCTATCCCAGATCAGCTCTGGAGTAATTTCTTTCTTTTTCCAGGAAGCAAGGCGATAGCAATCTCCGGTTAAGGATGGACCATGATCTCCAATGGCTATCGCAATGGCATGAGGGTCATATTGGGCTATAGCCTTGAAGTCTTTCTCCATTTGGGAAAGTGCTTCGTTTAGCCCCATTACCCATAGCTCTGTTTCATTGGGCAGGCACTTTCCGGAATTTTGAGAGTGCCCTGGCCTGAAATAGTGATTTACTACAAAGGCCTGCTGCTTGGCTTTCGCAATTAATGCCAGTTTATAAGCCTGAACATTGTAGATATTATACGCTTTATCATCTACTATCCCCTCTACATCAAAGCTCATTTCCCCCTGAAATATCGCCCGTAATAGCGTTACCAGAAAATCTAAGCGAACCATATCATGATTTCGGGGTGGATAGATTTCTTCAAACAAGCCTGTGTTAGTATTGGCATGCAAGCCTACATAATAGTTTTCCAGCAGGAAGTGGCTGGTATAGCCGTTGCTGCGAAGGATAAGATTTGCATAGGAATTACCAGAGTAGGTTTCTTGTGCTCCATTGGTGGCATCGCCGGCCCTGGCTCTCCAGCTATCGGAAAAATCCAGCAGATTGCCCATGCTATCCATGCTCATTTCCCCAATTGTATAGGTATCGGGGTATAGCTTAAAACCATATTTATCAATCAGTTCTTTTAGTTTATCAAAGGGCAGGGCCTGATTTCTAAACACCCGCTCGTTGGGCATGCCATCGTAAACAAACAGATAGATATTGGGTTTGCCGGAAAGCTTGATATTCTGCATTTCCGGCGTAAGAGTCTTTATCTTGCCGTTGCCGGCTTTAGGAGCACTGAACAAACCATAGATATAGGTCATCAGAAACGCCGCCAGGGTAATTAGGACAATACGCAGCAAGATAACAAACGACCTTTTGCTGTGGATAAAATGTGAAACCGCCAAAAGCAGAGCCAGCATAATCCAGAAGTCCATATCCACATCATTCCTCAGCTTTAGGAACGAACGGAGAAGTGGCAGGACAATCATAGCAAAAGAAAACACCGCAGAACTGAGGGCAATTCTGCTTATGGAGCTGTCTTTTGAGCAAGTTGCTAAAAGCACCCCATAATTTACCAGGGCAAAAAGGATGATGCATAGAATATAAAGCAGGTGCAACGAACCATGCAGGTAATCCGGATTTACCTGGGCAAAATGCAAAGCAGGAATCAGAGCGCAAGCAATCACCAGAACCAACAAATATGGGGTTTTTGCCCATTCAGCTTTGGCAATAGTGGTTCTGGTAAAAGCACCGATCATGAATCCCGACAAACCCAGCAGGGAAGCCAGATAACAGAACATGATATATAACTGTGGCTTCAGTTCTACAATGGGAGCCACAGTATTTAACCCCAAAACCACAAAAAAGATAAGATCAAAGCCTAATACCATTAAAGCAAGGTTGTGTTGCAAGGTGGGTTGGTAACATTTTAACAAATCCTTTACCTGCAACAGCCAAAACATATAGGCTGCAACACAGAGAGGGATGTATTTAAAATACCCCGTAAAAACGTAATAATTCTGCATGGCTATGGCCTGATAGAGGTAAAACAGCAACAACAACCCAAAATACTGGCGCAGAGCAATTCCAAACTGAGTTTGAAAGGAAGTGCTAAGCCTAAACGGCTGGGGAGCTTCTCTATGTGTTCTTTCATCAGAGCTTGCTTTTCTGGTCAGTAGCGTTTTACCGAAAAACAGGATGTTATTCATAGTCCAATAAATCAGCAGCGCAGAGGGAGCTTTGTAGAGCAGAACCAGAAACAGCAGCGCAATGATCAAGGCCTGAATTTTGTCTCTGGTAGTAAAACGGGGCGTAATAATGGCAGATAAAACGTTGATTGCAGTCATTAGCAGGGGCAAAAGGTTAATGCCCCAAAGCAGTTTATCCGGACTTGCCAGGTCGCTGATCATAGACAGACTTTTACCCTGCAAAAGGCTAAGCCTGCTGAGCATGTAAAAAGCTGCAAACAGAAAAGGTAGCTGTAATAGCAAGGGCAGAGCTGAACGCAGTGAATGAGCCGGATGATAAGCATAGCGCTTGTATAAAGCTTGAATGCGTTTGTGCCGGTTTGCGCCGCTACTCTCCGCTTTAATGGCCTTTAGCTGCGGAGCCAGAAGACCTTGAACCAGGTGCTCCCTATCAGTATAAACACGCAGCAACCGCCCCAAAAGCATTACCACAAAGCTGGTTACACATGACAAGAGCAGTAGTGAGACCCCGTAACTGCCCGTTACCGAAACCAATCCCAGATAGATAAACCTAAGGGCTACAATTAAGGGTTGAAAAACGCCTTCTAACATGTTTTCTCCCCAGTCTCTGTTAGTTTATCTGCAAAATATCTGGCTATGGCCAGCCCCGAGTGTCCATAATTTACCACGGTTTCTGCTCTGAAGTGCTTTATTTTTTCTGTTGTGCCCGCTTGGCAGCTTCTTTCCACATATTCACCCAGACAATCCAGATCTGCCTCACTCAGTACAAAGCCAATTTTTGCGCCGGCCACATCGCTCCAGATGGCAGAAAGCTGGTCTCTTTCATAGCCTGGCATGGCAGCAAGCGGAATATCCAGAGTTATCACCGGCTTTTCGTAGATAAAGGCAAAATCAAAGCGCAGCGAAGAAGTGTCCGAGATCAGCAGGTCTGCTTTGTTCATAGCCTCCGATGGCGATATCTGTGTATCCCACACCACGTTTTTATAGCCTGCAAGCTGTCGTTTACACCGATTTATCATTTCTTGCTCTGACACCAGGGATTGAGGATGGGGACGGACTATAATGTGATAACCAAGATTGGCAAGCTGGACTATAAATCCTGTGCCATAATGAGCCAATAGCCCTTTGCTGCCCCAGGATGAGCCGATTAGGATGGTCTTTGTCTCAGCTTTTTCGGTTTTATCCTGTTTGTTTTTACAATAAACATCCAGATAGGGCAAGCCCAACGGAATCAATTGTTTAGGTTTCAAACTTCTTTTCTTTTCAAGCTCACGGATCGAAGCCGTTTGAAATTCTCCCACCAGCACTACAGCGTCATAAAAGTCTAAAGACCCTATTTTATACATAGAGAGATCGTTGATGGAGTGAAACACATGGATCAGGTTCCGGGTGTGGGGGCTTCTGCGCAATGGATACCCTTTGCAGCCTATATTGGGAGTGGTGCAAAGCAGATATTCTGCCCGGATGTTTCCGGCTTTGCCATACTTCCAGGCTCCAAAACCCAAAAACCTGGAATCCATCAGTTCATGCTCTATCAGCAGCGCAGGATCTTCAATATCCAACGTATAGTAACGAAACTTAAGCCCCAGCGCAATAAAGCCTTTTACAATAGGCTCAAAGGTAGCCCAATACTGCTTGCCTTCACTAAGGATAGCAATGGGGCTTACGGCAGAGATTGCTTTTGTCTCCGGCTGTTTGCGCCCCAGCAGCCTAAAAAATATGCCTTTGAGAGAATAGATAAGGGTTGCAACCCCTGCAATCAGCAAATTGATCAAGACCGCGCCGGTGCCGGGATCAAGATAGGCATAACTGGCAGAAGGGCTTAGCAGATATAAAACAATTAGGAGAATCACCATAATCTACTCCTCAGTGCAGAAATCCATAAAGAGGTGCTTGTTTTCAGCCGGGCTTTTTGTGGGACGCCCCAAGTCTTTGCGGGAGCCTGGTTTGATAATCACTTCTAACAAAACAGGTCCCTTGGCTGTCCGGCAATTCACCAGAGCTTCTTGCAGGGAGTTAATCTCCCCTGCCAGATAGTAATGCAGGTAACCCAAAGATTTGGATAGCAGGGAAAAATCTATCTGCTGCGAAGGAGTTGGCTGCCCGCCTACCGATTCGTGGCAGTGGTTGTTTAACAGGATATGAATCAGATTGGCAGGTTTGTGGTTGCCAATAACAGCCAGGGCACCCAGATGCATAAGCATGGCACCGTCTCCATCCAGGCAAACAACCCTGCGCTTTGGCTTTGCCATTGCTATTGCTGCTGCCAGGGAAGAGCTGTGTCCCATAGAGCCAACCGTTAGAAAGTCCCGGCAAGGCTGCCCTTTTTTTCCTCTCAGTTCAAACACCTCGCGGGAGGTTTTACCCGTGGTTGATACCACAATGGCAGTGCTTATGGCATCAAGAATCACTTCCAAAGCCTCTTCTCTGCCCAACAGAGCTTCCGGATTGGGGGTGGCTTTTGGCTTGGGGTATTGGGCAAAAGCCCCTTTGCGGACTATTAAAGCTACGGGATTGTGCTTTTCCACACTCAGCTTCATCAGGTTTTCCACAATTTCAGCAGCGTCAGTAGTAGAACTATCTATTATCCGATAAGGTATTTCGGCGGCAACAAGCAGACTGTTTTGCACTCTGCCTTGCTTAATATGCTGTGGTTCATCCGGTTTTTCCGGCTCTCCCCTCCAGCCAATAATCAGCAACATGGGAATACCGTAAACTTCTTTATCAGCAAGGGAAAGCAGCGGATTCAGGGCATTTCCCAAGCCGGAATTTTGCATATATACTGCTCCTGGGTTACCGGTAGCCAGATAGTGTCCGGCCGCCATGGCCACAGCGTTCCCTTCGTTGGCACAGATAATATGGCTGTTACCCTCAATCCTATCCGTAATCGCCAGGCACAGCTCTTGGAGCAGGGAATCCGGCACACCCGCAAAGAAGTTGATTCCCAGCCGGCTTAGACAATCCAAAAATTCTTGGGGAGAGATCATATTTACTCCGGTATCAGCGAAATTATCTCTTTGATGGACATCATGTTTGCCCTGGCTTCATAGGCTCTGCCGTGTTCAAGGATCTGCTGTGCCGTTCGTAACATGGCTGGATAAGCACTCCTGAGTAGTTGATTGGCGTAGATTATGATGTTTACTCCCGCGGTGGCAAGCTCATTCTCGTAAATCGTATCAAAGGTAGAGGGAACCACAACCAGCGGCACCCTCACTTCAAAAGAGTTGTATCTGCGGCAGAATTCCAAGATCTCATCGGGAGCTTTTTCTTTGGAATGGATCATGATGCCGTCGCACCCGCTTTTTATATAGGCTTTGGCGCGGGTAATGGCATCCTCCAAACCGGCTTTGAGAATCAGGCTTTCAATGCGGGCGATAATCATGAATTCTTCTGTAACCTGGGCTTTTTTCCCCGCGGCTATCTTGGCGCAGAAATTAGCAATGGAATCCTGATTTTGCACTACATCGGTGCCAAACAGTGAGTTCATTTTCAGCCCCACCTTGTCTTCAATAATAACTGCCGAAACACCCAGCCGTTCCAAAGTGCGCACCGTATAGATAAAATGCTCGGTTTTGCCCCCGGTATCGCCATCAAAAATGATGGGTTTGGTGGTAACCTCCAGGAGATCGTTCACATTTACCAAGCGGGAAGAGATATCAAGTGCTTCAATATCTGGCTTGCCCCGCACGGTGGAATCGGTTAAACTGCTTGCCCACATGCCGTCAAACTCCATTGTTTTGCCGGCTACTTCCACCTTTGTGTGCTCAATAATCAAACCGGTTAAACCATTGTGAGCCTCGCAAATCCGCACGAAGGGCTTGGCACAAATCAAACGCCGCAGTGAGGCCAAACGGATATCCGGGGTAGTCCCAATTTCACGGATGGCACGGTTTAGTTGCGAAGATGATATTCCCGGGGTGTAGGGAACTTCTATCAATTCACCCCCCCATTCTGCCAAGGTATCTATCACCTGTTGACGGGTATCTCGCTGCACGCCTTCTTTCCAGTCATCGCCATGCACCACAAAGTCCGGCTTTAAACTCCGCAAATTGGGACGGTAATCTAAAGTGGCTTGGGGAATTACTTCTGCCACGCCTTTAATGGCTTTTACTATTATAGAGCGCTGTTCATAGCTAAGATAGGGTAGCCGTTTGTAGCTTGCTATGGCTTGATCGGTTAAAACGCCTACACATACCTCACCATATTTTTGGGCCTGGGCTATGATATTTAAATGTCCGGGATGGATGATATCGGCACTCATGCCAACATATACTTTTTTCATAGATTCACTCTTTTACGGGTTGCTATTTTGCTATTTATAAACATGAGTTTCAGCTTGTTTAGTTTTTAATTATCCACTCCTGTCCACTTTCAGATTAGTAATGCAATTAGTCAACCAATTTGTTTGTAGGGTTGGTTGTTATATTGCTGCGACCTCTTTACCTGGCTGTGGATACCGCTAAGTTCAGGAGTCATTCCCGCCATCAGCCAGTTTTAAGGTTGCTACCATTTATAGCGGCGGGAAGGACTCATGGAACGGCAATGTGTGATAAGTAGCTTTTAATTAAGTNNCCTTCATAATTGGGAGATAAGTGTAGAAGTTCAGGAGTCATTCCCGCCATCAGCCAGTTTTTAAGGTTGCTACTATTTATAGCGGCGGGAAGGACTCATGGAACGGCAATTTGTGATAAGTAGCTTTTAATTAAGTGTTTATGCCCGCTCAATGAGTCCTTCTCACCCTTCATAATTGGGAAATAAGTGTAGAAGTTCAGGAGTCATTCCCGCCATCAGCCAGTTTTAAGGTTGCTACCATTTATAGCGGCGGGAAGGACTCATGGAACGGCAAT
>DIXL01000045.1 GCA_002428685.1 Cloacimonetes bacterium UBA6081
CAAATCCATTTCATTGATGCTGACTATGTCTTCTTCCGACGAATTAACTCTCTTTAGCACCGGGCAATATAGTCGATTCAAGGCTATGCCTTCTCTCGGAATACTCAGTCTCATGCGGTCAGACTTGACAGCAAGCTCGTAACTCTTGTCAAACTGAGCCTCGGGATATTTCAACCCCTTCCTTCGTTTCTCACTTTTCATCAATTACTTTTTCCTTGTTTAGCTATACTTTAGATTATCTTCACCCCTTCGCATGACCTGTATCCTTTTGAGATACAGCCCCTAACATTACCAGGAATGTTATCCCTTTTGTTTTATCCTCCAGTCTGTCACCAGCTTTCATCGGCAAAAGGTTAATCACTACTGCGGGCTCATCTGCCACCTGCTGTCGCTTAAAGTCTCACTTGCCTCTCAGCTTGATCGACGTTACTGCTCAAGGCAGACAACAACAGGCTTCCCCAGTTAAGCTTTCCTGCCTGAATATGAATCCATCTGTCATAATCTGTAGAGTTATCCAGCTTTTGGGCTTTCCCATACATTNNCATTGAAAGGTTACCCACTCTACCGACCAACCTCAGTTCACTTGCGCTATGTTCCATATTCTCACTGCTTCTTACTTCAGACCTTGCCGTTGCCAGCAACGCCCTTGATCTCATGTTGACTTCCCGCTGATTAGGCGTCAGGACTTCTTTCAGTCCATCGGCGCAGAAAGCATTCTGGGCAAACAATGTCGTCCCGATGGGACTCAGGATGCCGCTTAGAAGTGTTTTTACACAGTCTCCTCCGCGGGAACGACAACCTATTATCTCCACTTATTCTCCAAGCGCACTGGTAAAGCTGCGTAATATGGTTACACTTTTTGAACAGTCTCGGGTGGGTCGCTAACTCCAAAAAAAAGATAGAACTTGACAGAATTAAAGGATAGTTGGCTTTTGCATCATTCGTTACATTGTTGATTATAATAGTTTTAACTAACTGTGCTGCAATTATATGCAACACAATGGGGAATTAATGCGCTTTTGGTCTATTATTCTGATAGCAGAATTGTTGCTGCTTGGCAGTGGGTGTGTTTCACCAGCCAGAACAGCCGTAAGGACTGAAAAGCCTGAAGAAAAATCTCTTCCCACCCTTGCACCTGTTTTGCCACAGATAGCAGATGAGCTGGTTCAGGTGATGCTAAATGCAGAATGGCTGGATGTATTTAAGCTTTTAGAAGCCCGTTCTCCGGTTATTTTGCCCGGAACTTTGGAAACAAATGGCCAGGAAATTGCAGGTATGGAAAATTATGGTCAGCAACTTGTGGCGTCCCTGCTTCGGTCAAAGGCAGTGCAACTGGTAGTTAATAAAGATGATAGCCCCATGCCGATAATTCTTGACAGTGCAGCAGCAGCCATGCAGCTTAGCCTGGATAGTAATGCAGACTTCTTTTTGGAGAGCAGCATTGTGGATTCTATGGCTTATCCGGAATTGCAGCTCAGACTTATCTATCTGAAAGAGTATGAAGTGGTGTGGAGCGAAACCCGAAGTTTATATAAAATAAAGATATAAAGGATGAAGTGAGATGGAGATTACGAAACTCAATCAGATGTTTGAAGCTCTTTTAGCCCGTCCCCAAAAAAAACGCTTAGTAGCGGCTTGGGCAATTGATTCGCACACGATTATGGCTGTTCATCAAGCTGTGGAAATGGGACTTGTGGATGCAATTCTGGTAGGCGATGAGGCCATCATAAAAAAGGTTTGTGCCGAGCGTAAGCTGGATTGCAGTAAGCTGAGAATTGTGCATAGCAAAGGCGATACCGAGGCGGCAGCATTGGCTGTGGAGCTTATCAACAATGGCGAAGGGGACTTTTTGATGAAAGGTCTGCTTTCCACCGATCGCTATATGCGGGCAATTCTGAACAAAGAAAAAGGACTGATGGATCCGGGTTCAATTCTATCTCACGTAACCGTTGCAGAACCGCTTAACTATCATAAATTGCTTATTTTTGGCGATGTGGCCATTATCCCTCTGCCCGATTTAAACCAGAAAATAGCCATTACCAATTATCTGATCCGCACTGCGCACTTTTTGGGTATAGATACTCCCAAAGTAGGCATCGCCGCAGCCAGTGAACAAACTCTGCCCAAAATTCCTTCCTGCGCCGATGGTGCCATCTTGGCAAAAATGGCGCAGCGGGGACAGATAAAAGGTGCCATGGTAGAAGGTCCGCTGGGTTTTGATTTGATTATCGACAAAGAAAGTGCTGAAATTAAAGGCGTCCACAGTGAAGTTTGCGGCGATGCGGATTGCATCCTGTTCCCCAACATCGAAGCCGGCAATACATTCTACAAAACCATCATCAAGCTGCTGAAAAGCGAACTGTGCGCCATTGTGATGGGTGCCCGGGTTCCCTGTGTGCTAACCTCACGCGGGGACAGCGAACAAAGCAAACTTTATTCCATCGCCCTGGCGGCCATGCTGGCGTAAGACTATGATTACCAAACTGATAGACATTGCCGCAAAAGCGAAGACCCTGGGACACAAAACCCGCATAGCAGTTGCCGTTGCCGAAGATGATAACACGCTGGGAGCGATCTCCCGGGCAGTTAATGAGGGCTTTGTTTTTCCGCTGCTGCTTGGCAATGCGGAAACCATTAAGCCCTTGATCCAAAATCATATAGACCCGGCTCTGTGCGAAATTATCCATATACCCGATGCAGTGCTTGCCACCAAAGAGGCAGTCCGCTTGGTGCGTGAAGGCCGGGCAGATGTGCTGATGAAAGGGCTGGTGGGGACGGATAAGTTTTTGAAAGCGGTTCTGGACAAAGAAAAGGGACTGCTGCCCCCCAAGGCAGTGATGAGTTATACCTGCGCTTTGGAACTGCCAAAACACCATAAACTGCTCTTCATCAGCGATACCGCAGTGCTCACCAATCCGGATCTGGAGCAAAAAATAGCCATGATTGGCTATAGTGTGGCCATGGCAAGGCGGTTTGGGATAGAAAAACCCAAGGTTGCCCTGATCAGTGCCACGGAAAAGGTAAGTGCTGCTATGCCCGTAACTTTCGAACACGCAATGATTTGCAAGATGGCAGAGCGTGGTCAGATCAAGAACTGCACAATCGACGGGCCTTTGGACATCTTCCTGGCTCTTGACCCCGCCAGTTTGCCCATTAAGGGTGTTAAAAGTGCGCTGGGAGGTGATGCCGACATTCTTATCTTCCCCAATCTGGAAAGTGCCAACAGCTTTTACAAAGGTTTGATGCTGTTTGGCGGAGGTGAACTGGCCGGCTTGATTTGTGGAACCACGAAACCCGTGGTGGTAATGAGCCGCAGTGAAAGCGAAAACAGCAAATACTACTGCCTGTCCTTAGCATGCCTGATGGCGGAGGAAACATGAAACTGGCCATAGCATCCGATCATGCCGGATTTGAACTGAAAGAAGCCCTGAAAAAGGCATTCCCCATGCATGAATTTGTAGATTTTGGCACCCACGACACCCAAAGCATGGATTACCCCGATACGGGCTTTCCGGCTGCCCAGGCTGTGGCTGATGGAATCTGCGAAATGGGAATTCTTATCTGTGGCAGTGGCATTGGCATGAGCATCACCGCCAATAAAGTTGCCGGAATCCGTGCTGCCTTGTGCGATAATACAGACGTAGCCAGGCTTTCCAGAATGCACAACGATGCCAACATTCTGGTTTTGGCTGGTCGCTTTACCGCCATCGCCTACGCCATCGAAATTGCCGAAACCTGGCTGCACACCGCTTTTGAAGGCGGACGACATAAAAACAGAATAAATAAAATACACCAAGGAGAAAGGTCATGATCCACATCCAAAAGACCGACCCCGAACTCTATCAAGCTATCTTTAGCGAACTTACCCGGCAGCGGGAAAACCTGGAACTGATCGCTTCCGAAAACTTTACTTCACTGGCAGTTATGGAAGCCCAAGGCAGCATTTTAACCAACAAATACGCAGAGGGTTACCCCTACCGCTGGAGCAAAAAAACCGGTCAGATTAACTACAAGCTTTATGGCCGATACTATGGCGGCTGCGAATACATCGACGAAGTGGAACGCCTGGCCATTGAACGCGCCAAACAGCTTTTTGGCGCAGAACATGCCAACGTGCAAGCACACAGCGGTTCACAGGCCAATATGGCAGCCTATTTTACGCTGGTTCAGCCTGGCGACACAGTGCTGTCGCTGGAGCTTTCGCATGGCGGACACCTTACGCATGGCCATCCGCTGTCCTTTAGCGGCATGCTTTATAACATTATTCATTATAACGTGAACAAAGGCACCGAACAATTTGATTACGATGAAATTGAGGCTTTGGCCTTGCAGCATAAGCCAAAAATGATTCTTGCCGGTGCTTCAGCCTATCCGCGGAAAATGGATTTTGCCCGTTTCCGTGCCATTGCCGATAAGGTTGGAGCTAAATTTATGGTTGATATGGCGCATATAGCTGGTTTGGTGGCTGCCGGTTTGCACGAAAACCCCGTTCCCTATGCCGATATTGTAACTTCCACCACCCACAAAACCCTGCGTGGCCCGCGGGCTGGCCTGGTTTTGTGCAAAGACGAATTTGCCAAAGATGTGGATGCCAAGGTGTTTCCCGGTTTGCAAGGCGGACCTTTGATGCATGCCATTGCCGGGAAAGCAGTTGCCTTCCACGAAGCTCTGCAGCCGGAATTTAAAGCCTATCAACAGCAGGTAATTAATAATGCTCAAGCTTTGGCTAAAGCACTGATGGCCAAAGGCTTCAAGCTTGTGTCCGGCGGAACGGACACGCATCTGATGTTGATGGATCTGGGCCCCGAAGAACAAGGCGGGCCAAGCGGCAAAAAGATGGAAGAAGCCCTTGACCTGGCTGGCATTACGGCCAACAAAAACACCGTTCCCTTCGACACCAGAAGTCCCTTTGTGGCTTCCGGAATCCGGCTGGGAACCCCGTCTGTCTCCACTCGCGGCATGGGAATTGCCGAAATGGAAACCATTGCCGAGCTGATTAAACGCGTGCGCGATAACCATGAGAACGAAGAGTATCTGGCCGGTATGAAAGCTGATGTCCGCGCTTTAACAAGCCAGTTCCCGCTATATCCCGAACTATAATTATCAAAGCTTAAACCCGGAACTTCGGTTTCGGGTTTTGCTTTTTCTGATGCACCTCTCCTTGCTTGAATTACGGAATAAATACGGAATCAATGCGGATGAAGTCCTTATTGGTTCCGTATTTATCCCCTAATTCAAGCAGGCAAATGCTAAATAAAGTTGATTGTCCCGGGAGGTTTTATGCTTAGTCTCAAAGCTGCCGCAGCCCTGCAATTACACTCTGACGGCTACAATTGTGCCCAATCTGTGGCCAGCGTGTTCGCAGATGATTTTGGCCTTACACCTGCAAGCATTTTGCGCCTTGCCTCTTGCTTTGGCGGTGAATAAGAGTTTTAAAATGAAATGAAGCTATGGCAGTGTAACCATTATGACTACAAACTCAATAAGAAGAAAGAAGTTGAGATGTTGAAAGGACATCGATTGAGGCGCATAAATAAAGGAGTTATCATGAATACAGCCTGGGGAAAGATGTTGATTATGTTTTTTTGCTTTATCAGTTTCCGGCAGCTTGTGGTGCCTGATCCAACGGGGACTTATTGTTTCAGCCTTCCCAGAGGAGGCACTTTTGAAACTCCGGGCTTTGAAACAAACTCTGCCTACTACTATGACTACTGCCCCTTTGGAGCAAGGAAGAGAAGAGAAAAGTAAAATATTGGAAAGTAAAACTTGACAAGTTATTTGTATTGTAAAAGCTTGGCCAAGTGTTAAAAGTAAGTTTGGCAGGGGAGGATTTATGTCCCGCTTCTTATACGTTCTCACCGCTCTTTGTCTGGCAATTGTGCTTGTGTCCTGTGGTAAAAACAACCCCATAGTGCCACAGATTCCCAGCTTGGAGCAACTTCTGTTCAACGAGGAAAAGCTGCCGGCTGATGGCGGACAATTCATCTACCGGCAAGGTATTCAGGTAAACAATCCCACAGAGGGTAACTTGTATGCTTACCGTCTAAGCACTTATGCTAACGAACTTCCCCCTGGTTTTTATGCTGATGAACAGGGCTGGCTATATTTTCGCACTAACGGAACTGATTCAAATGTCCCGCTAACCCAGCAGGGGAATCACCGCAGCATCTGGACTTCACAAAGCTTTATTAGCGCGGACTTTGCCTCGGTGGATTGCAAAATAAGCAATCTGATTACCGCTGCAGAGGTGCGCAGCAAAAGCACAGATGGCGACATCAGGCAATACAGCAGTGCTTTTAAAAGCAATCGAATTATCGGCAGCCGGGTTGTAGTTCCTTTCGAAAACGGAGGACAAACCGGAAAGGGGATAGAATTCGAGTTGCAAGAACAGATTGGCGATATCTTAGTGGATGGACTTTATGCGCATCACTTTATGTACCGGATCAACATTCTGGATTCTGATCTTCAGGTATTGAGCAATGGAACCTGGTATAGTAGCCTGGAAATGCAAGATATACGCAGAGTGCGTCTTAACGGTACTACCGAACCTGCTCTTAGTGCCAACGTAACTAATCAATTCACGCAATTTGAAAGCTATGTGGTTAGCAGGAACGGCATTGAAGAAGCCACCCATCAAAGTGTATATTTCATTGTTGCAGGAGGCTATAAACCGGTTGCCAAAATATATCCGTGGACACTGGTGGGTTTGGGGCAATATCATTATGGTGTTATCAGTGACGAATACATCGCTGCGCACGAGGTGATTCCTTCTTCTGTTCAGGGACAAACAAACAGATATTTGTGGCCGACTACTACAGGTTATGAAGCTGTTAATTCACCTGACTTCAAACTGCATATCAGATGGGGGCATGCGGGATTGTATGGAATAGCAATGGGAGAAAACAATATTTATTATTCAGATTATCCCTGGAGCATTGAACTGAATGATTGTGTGGATGAAGAGGATTTCAATTATGGCAGCAGAGTGGAGTACTATGATCTTCAGTTTGACGGTGCACCTCTCCCGGTGCAAAGCTATTTTGTCAATCCCTTTGTGGTAACACATACTAATGGGGAAAGCTGGCTGCGGGTAAGAAATATTAACGATGCTGCCAGACATCACACCTTTAGTAACCTGAGCAATGGAATCCATGAAATGAGTGTGTGCGCCGTGGATTTACAAGGCGTGATTAGTGATCCTGTAAATGTAAGAATAAATCTGGTGCAGTATAAACCCCTTAGTCAGCGTAGTGGAATCCTGATAGTGGATGATTCTCGTAACAATGGTGCTTATTCGCCTGATACAATAGTGGATAATTTCTATAACTCTGTGGTGCCTAACAACTTTGGTTCTGTGGATGATTTTCAAGTGGAAGTGGATAATGGTTATTCTACCTCTCCTTCCCCGGTGCTGATGCAGAATTATAAAGCCGTTATCTGGCATAGTGATAATCCAGTTGCATCAGGAAATCTGATTTACAGTGCTGATGTTCTGGAACTTTATTTGGCGCAAGGGGGTAACCTTGTTATAAGCGGAACAAAGTACCTGGTAAATGCATTCAATAGCTTTGAGAGAAGTAACAGCCTATTTTCCATTAGACTTGGTTTGAATTCTTCCACAAATTATGCAGCCACGCTGGCGAACGAATACTTTTTTGTGGAAGCCATCGGACAGGCTGGGATGAATAACATACCTGTAAACTTGAGCGATCCCTTTAATCCGAATGTTAATATCCGCCAGGGTTTGTGGTATCTGCTATATTTTCATGCCAATACCGGCTTGGATTATCTTTATCAATTTGGCTGTAAGCCGGTTGACGCTTCGGTTTATCCTCCCACTCAGGAACAATATGATCTGTATTCATCCAAATACGTGGCTTACAAACACAGTAGCCCAACTGGCAATGTAGCGGTTTTTGGGTTTCCTCTGTCCTATATGGAACAAACTGAGGTTGCGTCAGCTTTACAAAATATCCTGTCTGAAATGATAGGCACGAAAGTAGCCAAAGGGGGTTCTCAATGAAAGGCTATATTACTATCATCATGCTCGTGCTTGGTTCGCTTTTAATAGCCTTACCGAAAAATGGGGAAGACAACAATCCCAAAATGATCGATTATGCAACTCACACCGCCGGTTCCCTAAGTTTGGATACTTCAAATATGGGCTATATCAGTAATCTTACTTATCCCCAGAGGAATAGCACACTGCTTTACAAGGGGGGTCAGTGGTTTTCGGCCAAACGATATCGGAGAGACGAGTTAGGCCGATTACTGTATTGGCTTTCTCCCAATCCCACGGCAAGTAACTGCATAATTGTAACTATTGATGATTCGCTTTGGACCCCAAACTTAAAGATTGTTACAGATTCACTTTCCACAGTTGGGACAGATGGAGACGATGATCTTACTGAATTCCTTCCAGCTTATAACATCCTGAATCAGTTCAATCCAGAAGTTCCTAATATGCAATATAATGCACTGGATAAGGTACTAAAATCAATCCTTGGTTTACCATCACCGCGTCCCTTTGAGATTCCTGATCCCCTTGGTAATTATTGTTTCAGCACCCCGTTGAACACACCATTTACTACTCCCGGATTTGAAACGCATTCAGCCTATTTTTATGATTACTGTCCTTTTGGTACACCCGGAGATAGAGATTGGGGTAGTTCCAGTAATTATAGCACTCACTATCCGCTTGGGGTGGCAGTTCACCGTGAAAGCTATAGCTGGCCATTGCAAAATTATGACAAAATGTTTATTCTAAAAAACACCGTGTATAACACCAGCGAAATAGACACTCTTTATGATGTGGCAATCTCTGAATTTGCCGATTTTGATATCCGCCCCTATAGCCAAAGCGCAGAAGGAATTACGGACGACGTCAGTGGCTATGTAAAAGGGGTTGGCTATGAATTTGCATATAGCCGTGATTTTGATGGTGATGGTGGAGTTATGGATTTTGTGATGGGTCAAAAGATCATCGTCCCGCAACAGAACTTAAACCATTCTGCATGGTATTGGCGCCTTGGGCAAGCTCCTGATGATCACAATCCGCATAATTTATCCCCTTCGGGAAGAACATCCAACTCAAAATATTGGCTAACTACAGGCAGAAATCCAGATACTTCCAAATATACTTACTTGCGTCCAGTGCAGGATGACATTATGCAATGGGAATATCCAACCCCGAATGATACAAGATTTTTGAATACGGTATATGGCAACATCCCCACAGCCACTAATCCCAATCCCGACGGCAGACTTCATCTTGCTCCCCTGGCCAGCTTAACTTACTATACTGTTTATTTTATGGGAGATGATCTGGATGACCTGAAGGCAAAATCAATCGCCTTGGAAAGCTTTATCAATGGCGGATTCAATCTGGGCGATGTAAGTGGTTTAACCTGCATTCCCTATCTCTATGATCCCGGTGTGTTGTTGCCAGACATATTTCGGATTATCTGGCAGTCCTATTCCAATCCGGATCATTTTGAAGTGAAATATAAAGAGTTCGGCGAGCCGGCCTCTCAGTGGATTAGTATTAATCTACCCGGTTCTGCCCGCAGTTTTAATATTGTAGGCGTTGATCCGGAAGCTTGGTACGAGATCAAGATTGGTTCTGTTTACAATCCCGGCCCCAATGAGGTGTATCTGGAAAGTGAGACCAAGTTGGTGTGCATTAATAACATTGTGGATAATGAAGACTTGGTGCAAAGCCCGGCTTTGGCTTTGGGAAATTACCCCAATCCATTTAATCCCAGCACAACAGTGGAATTTATGCTAAAACAAGCGGGCAATGCAAAAGTGACAGTTTACAACGTTAAGGGACAAGAAGTAAGGGTTTTAGCCAACACATCCCTACCCGCTGGAAACCATAAAGTGCTTTGGGATGGACGGGACAACCACCATACACTCTGTGCCAGCGGCGTTTATTACCTTCGCTTGATTAGCGGCAAGCTATCTAAAACGCGCAAAATACTGCTGATGAAATAAGCGAGAAAACATGAAAACCAGAGTATTAATCTTCTCCCTGCTGATGTTGATGGCGGTTACTGCCATCTTTGCAAGTGAGGATACCAACAAAAATGAAGAGTATTTTAGGAAAGAGCAAGAATTGGATTTACTTGCCCAAAGGTTCAAGACTGATACGGGTTTTGAGGGAACAATTCAATACAACTACATAAGAATGACACTGTCGCAGTTTAGAGGCAATTTTAGAGACATATCATTTACAGCAGAGCAGGATACTATCCTATTCAGGATAGCAGTTAATAGTATTTTAGGAAGGGTACTCCCTTACATCGCCGCTACAAGAGAACAATTACTACCTTCACCATAACTCCGGCAAATGTCTATGATGGGCACATGCTTGAGCCCTTGGTCAATTCGCTCAATCTGGAACCCGATGCAGAGGTCTTGGCTGACAAAGGATACTGCAGCGCAGAAAATGAGGCCTTCCTGGAAAAGAAAGGTCTTGTTTCAAAGATCATGCATAAAAAGAAGAAGAATCAAGTTGCCGATCCGGAACTGATAGCACGCAATCTGGAAATATCCCGAGAGCGTTACCGGATCGAACGTAGCTTTGGCTGCCTAAAGAAACACAATGGCTGGGGTAGATCGATCTACATGGGCCTGCAAAAGACCAAAGATTATCTGCTAATGGGAGCAATTGCCTTCAATATGAAGCGTAGTCTTGCTATTTTGCGATCGTGAGATAGGAGAGGGCTATCCAGATTTCTGGATGACCAGAGAAAATGAAGAGATTAGAGGCATTTTGAGGGTTATAAATGGAAAATTTGGACAAAAATGATGGATTTCTGCTAAAATTCTCGTAAAATGGTCCTTGATTCAACCTCGCATGTTCCGAGGGTGAATTGTTCAATGGTCATAGCAGGATTGTGATAACTAATAATTTCTTCATGGTTTCTCCATATCTTGTTGTCTGTTTTTACAATTTTCATAATAAAAACAAGGCTCATTTTTTGTCAAGTTTCCCTTTACGTCCAATCCGCTAAATCCGTGTTCCTATTCTGTTCGAATTGGCTGCAAATGTAATCAAAGCCAGAACGTCTCCCTTTAATAAGATAATTTCTGCATGGTCGGAGCTAAACTCGTTGCTTATCCCCCTGGATTGGGATTGCCTTAGAATCAGGCCGTCCAAAGGATATTTAAGCCCTTGGGAGCTAAGAAATTGCCCTTTGGGGGAAAGCGAAATCAGAGAGATAAGCTGTCCCTGTTTATTGTGAAAATTCATTTGAATAGGCAGGATAAACACTTGCTGATCTGCAGATTCGATGTGGATTGCAGGTTTCTTTCCCCTTTTTTTGTGCAGCATCAAGAGGTTTTGCACCAAGCCCAAGGCATGATCAAAGCGTCCCTGCATGTCGTTACAAACAATTATTTCGTCAATTTTATCCTGTTTAAGGCACCAGTTAATGGCCAGTTCGGTATCGGTTTCATTTTTTTCAGTCGGATGTGTTAGTTTGGGAGTGTTATTGTATTTTAATAGCAATTGCCTGTCTGCGGAATCAAGATCACCGATGATGATAGTGGGCTTAAGTCCGAGCAAATCAACAACTATTAGCCCTGCATCTACCGCAATAACAATATCCTGGCTAAGGATATTTTCGTAGCCTGAGACAATTTGATCCGGAGCGTGATTGGTGATTAAAAAAGCGCGGCGCAAAGGTTTAGCGCATGGCATAGCTGGGTTCGTCAATGCGATTCAGATAGGCAGTGGGATTCACTTTTCCGCTACTGTTCAGCACTTCATAATGTAAATGTGGACCGGTGGAAATTCCTGAACTTCCCATCAGACCAATAATCTGACCCTTGCCAACCGTGTCGCCCACCCGCACCATGAAGCTGTAAAGATGAGCATAAAGCGTGGTGTAGCCATTGCCGTGATTTATGACAATGCGTTTGCCGTAACCGGTATCAAAATCAGTGGTAACCACTGTTCCCGTGGCTGTGGAATACACCGGCGTGCCAGCTTGATTGGCGATATCTATGCCATAATGAAACTCTATGCTATTGGAGATAGGATGCACTCTCAAGCCCCAACCATCGGAAATTCTGCCGAAGGTGGGATAGATGGAAGGCATGTAATCGGGTGGTAAGTCCCCGGAAGCCAGCTCAGCCAAAGTGGGAGTATAAAAGTTTGTTTCGGGATTCACCTGCTGTAATATATATGCCAGCTTGGTTTCAAGGTTGGTAATTTTTCCCTTCAAGGCCGGATCGTAGGAAAAATCGGTGCTTTGCTGGTTTTTCTCAAAACTTAAAGAGGGCAAGTCCCGAGCTTCTACATCCGTCCGAATTGCGATGGAATCTAACTTAGCATAGATGGAATCTACAGAGCCAGAATAGAAATCAACCTTTTCCCGCAGGCCTTTATTCTCCAGTTCCAAACGTTGCAACCGGGTATTTCGACTGGCATTGGCACCCAGATTTACATAAAAAAGTGCAGAGGACACCAGGATAAATAGTAATAAAACTGCAAGCACAACCATGCTCCAGCGCGGCAGCAAGAAACTGCGTCGCTGTCCATCCATGCCAATTTGAAAGCTTAGTTTAATTTGTTCTGTGCTAATGTAATCGTTATCCACGTAATTCCTTGTTAATAATGTTGTTTATAGTAGGGAATGCAAATTTCAGACCAAAGGGGAAGAAAGTTTGGCATCCCGTGGGGGAATCGAACCCCCGTTGCGTGACTGAGAATCACGAGTCCTGGGCCACTAGACGAACGGGACCTAAATTGAGTAGTTTTCATAAAGCAATCCAAACTCAAAAAGTGGCGACCCCTAGGGGAATCGAACCCCTCTTGCAAGAATGAAAATCTTGAGTCCTGACCGATAGACGAAGGGGTCGCAAAACTGGTGATCCAGGTTGGACTCGAACCAACGACTCTCTACTTAAAAGGCAGATACTCTACCACTGAGTTACTGGACCATAATTTCGGTTTAGTTTTAGCATTCTTTTTTAGTCGGGCTTATCTGTCAAGGAAAAAGTTGGAAACGAAACAGAAGTGATGATGGAACAAGGGGTTAGCGATGGACATAAGTGGACAGAAATGGACGAGGTGGACAGAGTGGACTCCACTTATGTGTGTAGCTCTCCCTTACCCCAACTTTACCACCCCTCTGCCCAAAACAGGAAATTTGGAGGTTTTTTGGTGTTGTATGTTGGTGGCACCAGCTGAACGGCATGCCGTGTAAATTACATGATATT
>DIXL01000055.1 GCA_002428685.1 Cloacimonetes bacterium UBA6081
TTGATCATCTTTCCGATCTCCTTTTGTTTATTCTTGGCCTTGCGGTCATATAATCAAGGGTTCATCCAGTTCAATTCTGCTTTTCTCATTATCAACAAAAACCATTTATCACTTAAGATAGCTATTCCAAAACCTTTAGACCAGTATTTTTGTTATCCCCGTTTTCTGTCAAGACACTTTATTAGAAGAAATATAGGGATTGCGTAGCTAACCTTTATCTTCTTTTACAAACAACCCACATCACTGCTACACAATCACTTAGCCAAGTATAAACCCTTGCTTACTCATCCCCTCTCCCCTATCCACAGATTATCCCGAACACAACCTGAACCAAGTTTGGGAAGTGTTCAGGATAATGCCGTGAAGACCTGGCGAGAGTGAGTAAGCAAGGAGGAACTAACGGCGTCCAATGGCGTAATAGCTGAAGCCAAGCTCCTTTACAGCCTTAGGATCGTATTGATTGCGGCCATCAAGAATTACAGGAGTTCGCATTAGCTCTTTCAAGCGGGCAAAATCGGGATAGCGAAATTGGTGCCATTCGGTGATAAGCAGCATGGCATCGGTGTTTTCCACAGCATTATATTCGTTTTCGCAGAAGGTGATTGCGGGGTTGTTACCAAATATCTTGCGGGCTTCATCCATGGCTACAGGATCGTAAATACGGACTTTGGCTCCGAGTTTTATCAGGGCATTAATAATAACAATGGCGGGTGCTTCGCGCATATCATCGGTCTGCGGCTTGAAAGCCAGGCCCCAAATGGCAAAACACTTACCGGATAAATCGGAGCCATAATGAGCTACCAGTTTTTCCACCAACACCATCTTTTGCATAGCGTTAACTTCTTCCACAGCTTTTAAGATATGGCTGTTGTAACCAAGTTTTGCTGCCATCTGAATCAAGGCTTTGATGTCCTTGGGAAAACAAGAACCACCATAACCAACTCCGGGATAGATAAATTTGTAACCAATGCGAGAATCACTGCCAATACCGTTGCGAACTTCGGCCACATCGGCATTGTAAGCATCGCAAAGCCGCGAGATTTCGTTGATAAAGGATATCTTTGTTGCCAATAAGGCATTAGCGGCATACTTTGTCATTTCGGCACTGCGAATTCCCATTACCAGCACGCGGTCGTTAGTTCTGCAAAATGGAGCATAAAGAGTTTTCATGGTTTCTCCCGCTTTGGGATTTTCGGTTCCGATAACCACCCGATCAGGATGCATAAAGTCATCTATTGCAGCACCTTCCTTTAAAAACTCTGGATTGGAAACAACGTCGAAGCTTAAAGTTACGCCTCTTCCGGAAAGCACTTCATTTACTTTGGCACGAACCAGATCTGCCGTCCCAACCGGAACGGTGGATTTATTCACGATTATTTTATGATCCTTCATCAGTGCGGCAATTTCGCCGGCAGCAGCCAACACATATTGTAAATCAGCAGAGCCATCTTCGCCTGGAGGTGTGCCAACTGCAATGAAAATTATGGACGAACGTGCCACGGCTTCGGCAAGATTTAGCGTAAAGCTAATCCGCCCGCAGGCCACATTACGATGGATCATCTCTTCCAAACCTGGTTCAAAAATGGGGACAGTGCCGCCATTTAACATGCCAATTTTGTGCTCGTCCTTATCCACGCAGATAACTGTATTACCCATCTCTGCAAAACATGCTCCGGTAGTAAGCCCTACATAGCCACTGCCAATAACTGCGAGTTTCATTCTTGACTCCTAAAGTATTCAATGACGCTTTTAATGCCTTTTGCTAAGGTGGTTTGGGGTTGCCAACCCAGTATATCTCTTGCTTTTTGGCAGTTTAACTGTGATCGGTGCAAATCTCCCTTGCGGGCCTCACCATACAAAGGTGGTGTATCAATTCCCATCTGACGGGCTATTTCTGTATAAAGCTGAAGGGTAGAGGTTTCAAGGTTTGTGCCGATGTTATAGGCGTCGTTTTCGCCTTTGTCCAAAGCAATCAGATTCGCCTGAACAATGTCTGCTACAAACACATAATCCCTAATCATGCCATCGGGCTCTCCCTCATAGCGATAAACAGTTGGAATAATCCCTTTTAGCAATTTTTCGATAAACAGCGATACTACTCCCGCTTCACCATGCGATACCTGGCGGGGGCCATATACATTGGCATAGCGAAGGACGGTATAATTCAGCCCATATTGATGGTTATAAAAGTATAAGTAGTTCTCCCCCACCATCTTGTTGATAGCATAAACGGATAAGGGCTTGGGATTGTAGGTTTCGCTGGTTGGATATTCGTCCGCTTCTCCATACATGGCACCACCGGAGGATATATAGATTACCTTGCGTGTTTTAAACTTGGCACAATTTTGCAATAGGTTAATCAAGCCAAGCACGTTGCTTTGGGCATCCAGCAAAGGATCTTCTATGGATAGCGGAACGCTGATTTGGGCTGCATGGTGGTTTACGATTTCTGGATTTTCCAACCTGAAAACATCTTCCAAAGCAGGATCGCAGATATCCATGTTATAAAAGGCTGCTTTGGGATTAAGGTACTTTTGATAGCCGGTAGAAAGGTTATCTACTATCACAACATCATGACCTGCAGCAATATATGCATCTGCCACGTGCGAAGCAATGAAACCGGCAGCACCGGTAATTAATATCTTCATTCTATCTCCACAACTTCATATTCGCCAAGGATTTTTAAACTGGCAGGCTCAACCTTCACAATTACAGCCTGCCTAAGAATGTTTACCTGAAGCCGCACTTCCGACAGCTTGGTATGATTTTCCACAATACCTTGCATGCCCTTTAATGGCCCGCTGGTAATAAGAACTTCCAGTCCCTTATCCAGCCATAAGCCCGGCTTCATTTCAGCTTTCTTTTCCCGGCCGTAATAGATGGCTCTAAGTTCACCAATCAACTCTGCCTGAGCCGGGACTAAGATAAAACCAACCACATACCCTGAAATGGTCAAAATCTGCTTGGTCATATAGTCCATAGCCACAAAAAGATACGATGGAAACAGCACTTTGTCAAATTCTACCTTGCGGCGTTGATATACACGCTTATCGGTAAACTGGGGCAAATAATAGCTTATCCCATTCCTTTTTGTATAATCGGCTAATTTCTTTTCGCAACGTGGCTTGGTGTGCACCACAAACCAACTTTTCTCACCGGTGCACAGTTGCAACTCGCCAAAAAGCTCTGGAACCCTAACCGGTTTATTGGTTGCCATCAGTATCTGTAATGATCCGGCTTGTAAGGCCCCTCTATGGGCACATTGATGTAGTCAGATTGTTTCTTGGAAAGCTGGGTTAAAATAACTCCAAGTTTTCCCAGGTGCAATCGTGCTACTTCTTCATCCAATGCCTTGGGGAGAGTGTAAACGCCAATTTCATGAGCTTTTTTCCACAGCTCCATTTGCGCTAAAACCTGATTGCTGAAGGAACAGCTCATTACAAACGAAGGATGTCCTGTGGCATTGCCCAAATTTACAAGCCTTCCTTCTGACAAAAGAATGATTGCTTTGTCGTTAGGAAGCTTAATTAAATCTACTTGTGGTTTGATGTTTATTTTCTGGACGCCATCGAGTTCGTATAGCTTATTTACCTGAATTTCATTGTCAAAATGACCAATATTGCAGACAATGGCATTAGCCTTCATCTTCAGCATATGATCTACTCTAATAACATCACAATTACCTGTGGCAGTTACAAAGATATCGGCTTCTTCCACGACATTATCCAAAGTATTAACTTCATAGCCTTCCATGGCAGCTTGCAAGGCACATATAGGATCAATCTCGCTTACTATTACCCTGGCTCCAAACCCGCGCATGCTTTGAGCACAGCCTTTTCCTACATCACCGTAACCGCAGACCATTACTATCTTACCTGCCACCATGATGTCTGTTCCGCGCTTAATGCCATCGGCCAAAGACTCCCGGCAGCCATAAAGATTGTCAAATTTGGATTTGGTTACGCTGTCATTAACATTTATAGCGGGAAATAGGAGCTGCTTGTTTTCCAGCATTTGATAAAGCCGGTGCACACCCGTGGTGGTTTCTTCGCTAACGCCGCGCATGTTTTTTACCGTTTTGTGCCATTTCTTGGGGTTAGTTGATAAACCATCTATTAATAGCTGTTGCACAATGCGCAATTCTTCGCTTTCTGCTGAAACCAACGGTAGTATTCCAGTTTTGGCATATAGCTCTTCCAGCCTATAACCCTCATGGATCATTAAGGTTGCATCTCCCCCATCGTCAACAATCAAATCTGGGCCATCGCTCCAGTCCAGAGCTTGGAGAGTGCACCACCAATATTCATTCAGGCTTTCTCCCTTCCAGGCAAATACAGGGATACCCTTAGCTGCAATTGCAGCAGCAGCATGGTCTTGCGTGGAAAAGATGTTGCAGCTTGCCCAACGAACTTCTGCCCCCAATTCTGCCAGAGTTTCTATTAAAACCGCGGTTTGCACTGTCATGTGCAAGCTGCCTGTAATCTTTGCACCCGCAAGTGGTTTTTCATGGCGAAAACGTTCTTTCAGGGCAGTGAGTCCCGGCATTTCAATTTCTGCCAGGTCAATTTCTTTACGACCCCAATCGGCCAGGGTGATGTCAGCAATTTTAAAATCCATTTCTGCTCCTTATGTCAATAGTTTAAATAAGGGTTACAACCCACTTAAGAACTGTAACCCTATTATCATAAGTGATTATTGGTTAGCGACGGAATCTGTCGTTACGACCGCTGTCTCTGCGTCCTCTATCTCCACCACGATGATCATCACGGCGAGGAGGATAGGCACTTTCAGGGCGTTCTTTCGGTGCGTTGGGATCTGGTTCGGGGTTACCTTCCACACCTTTCATGGTGAGGGAAAGCTTGCCTTTATCCATCCCGAGTGATTTAACATGAACGATATCGCCAAGTTTTACCATATCCAGTGGATGGTTTATGCGGCTGGTGTGCATTTGAGAAACATGCACCATACCTTCTTTTGCGCCACCCAGGATTTTTACGAACACGCCATAAGCTTCGATGCGAGTAACTGGGCCTTCAAAAAGCTCACCCACTTCCGGGTCTATGGCTATGCCTTTGATAATATCCTTGGCTTTGGTGATGGACAGTTTATCCGGTGAAAGGATGCGGACTGTGCCATCGTCTTGAATATCTATGGCAACCTGGCAGCTTTCGATGATGGATTTAATCATCTTTCCAGCCGGCCCGATTATCTCTCCTATCTTATCAATAGGAACCTTGAAAGATTCAATTCTTGGTGCTGTAGGCGATAAATCTGCCTTGGGTTCTGCAATGCAATCTGCCATAATGTCCAAAATCTTGAATCTGGCAGCTTTTGCTTTATCCAATGCTATGCGCATGATTTCTTTGGTGATTCCGGCAATCTTGATGTCCATTTGCATGGCTGTGATTCCATCCCTGGTTCCGGCGCACTTGAAATCCATGTCGCCAAGGTGGTCTTCCAAACCCATGATGTCGGTAAGGATAACATAATTGTCGCCTTCTTTAATCAGGCCATTGGCAATACCTGCAACTGGGGCTTTAATAGGAACGCCACCAGCCATCATGGCCAGGCAACCGCTACATATTGAAGCCATTGAAGAGGAGCCGTTGGATTCCAAAGTATCGGCCACTATGCGCATAGTATAGGGAAAGAGTTCTTTATCGGGCAGAACGGCTTTCAAGGCACGTTCAGCCAAATTTCCATGACCCAATTCTCTGCGACCGGTGGGACCCATACGTCCGGCTTCGCCTACGCTGAAGGGTGGGAAGTTGTAGTGCAGGTAAAAACTCTTTTTATATTCTGTTTCCAGGCTGTCTATCACCTGTTCATCGGTTCCACCACCAAGCGTGATGGTTCCCAGTGATTGAGTTTCGCCTCTGGTGAACAAGGCAGAACCATGCACCCGGGGAAGAACGTCGATTTCGCAAGTGATGTCACGAATGTCATCCAGCCCGCGACCATCCACACGATGATGCTTTGTGATAATGGAATCGCGCACATAGCGGCGAATGAGTTCTTCAAAAGCTTCTTTATAGAACTTTTCGTTGGTGGTGTAATCTTCTTCGTTTTCAGTTGTATATTTCTCCACCATTTCTGCTTCAGCAGCATCAAAGGCATCCTGACGTTCTTGTTTGCCTAATATTATGGCGGCAGCGGCAATCTTGGCTCCAGAGGCAGTTTCCACTTTACTCATGATCTCTTCTGGTATGCCAATGATTTTTACATCTACTTTGGCTTTGCCGCAAGCTTTAACAAAATCCTCTTGTATGGCCACAAGTTTCTTGATTTCCTCATGTCCGGTAAACACGCCATCCAGCATAATTTCTTCGCTTAGCTCTTGCGCAGAAGATTCTATCATAACGATGGAATGTGCACTTGCAGCCACTGTTAGGTTCATTTTGCTCTTTTCATCCATTTCGCTAAAATTGGGATTTACCACATACTGGCCATCAATGTAACCAACTGTTACACCCGCAATAGGGCCGTCGAAGGGAATATCCGAAATGGATAGTGCCAAGGATGCTCCAAAAACACCAAGCACAGCAGGATCTGCATCACCATCGTAAGATAGGACGTTTAGCACTACGTGCACCTGATTGCGGAATCCTTCCGGAAACAGAGGACGGATGGAACGATCAATAACACGTGCCATTAAGGTTGCACTGGTAGAGGGTTTAGCTTCACGCTTAAAGAATCCACCGGGAATTTTACCGGCAGCATACATTTTTTCGATGTAATCTACTGTCAGGGGAAAGAAATCCTGATTTTCTGCAGCATCTTTGGACATCGTGGCAGAAACCAGAACAGCGGTTTCACCGTATTGGATAAATACGCTGCCATTGGCCTGTTTGGCCATTTTGCCTGTTTCCACAATCAGTTTGCGGCCGCAGAATTCGGATTCACGACGGGTAATATTGAAGTTATGCATAACTTCTCCTTTTTCTTGGTCTGCGGGAGAAGAAGCAATAGGCTGAAGGGTTTAGGGGAGGGAGATTTCTGTTTCTCCACAGCCGAATCGGAAATCGGCATCCCAATAACCATTTAGCTTATTGCTGCTCACTCCCGTAGGGGTTATTTTGTTTAAACAGAAAGTGGATCAATGCCACTCAATAAAGCAGCTTGATCCACTTTTCCATTTCGCATTAGATATCTTGGCTGTGGGATTTGCCAGGGGCACAATCCGCACAGGTGAGTTTACTTTCTGATGCCAAGCGCTTTGATCAAGTTGCGATAACGATTAATATCTTTACGCTTCAAGTAATCAAGAAGGCGCCTGCGCTGCCCGATCAGTTTCAACAGGCCACGACGGGTGGAAAAATCCTTGCTGTGCACTTTTAGATGCTCCGTAATGTCTTTTATACGGTTTGTAAGCATCGCAACTTGCACTTCCGGCGAGCCAGTGTCTGATTCATGGAGTTTAAACTCTGCCATGATAGCTGTTTTAGCCTCAGGTTTTAAAGGCATTTCATCCTCCAGATGATTTATGGTGTCATGTTTTAGGAGAGGTGGAATCTGGCAAGGGAAATCTGTTTGAGGTGTCAGGTAACAGGTGTCAGGTGTCAGTAAATCACTGAGACCTGACACCTGTTACCTGACACCTGTTACCTGACACCTGTTTTTGGTGGAGGTGGCGGGAATCGAACCCGCGTCCAAAAAACCGCTTACCCAAGAATCTACATGCTTAGTTATCATTAGTTCTTAATTATACTGAGGATGATAATCAGACCTTGTATAATCCAGCCTATTATCTTAAACAACAGCTATAGACGTCCCTGTCGTTGCATCCGCACTGTTTCGACGCCCAATCCCCTTCCGACGGCACGAAGAGGTTGAACGCTAGCAGCCTATGCTGCTAAGGAGTAGTTGTTATTTGCAGTTAATTTTGCGTTGCCACTTGTTAACGGAGTAGGTAGGCGTTCTCCGGCATGCATCTCAAGCACTCTGATTCCCTGTCGAAACCATTTCACCCCCTATATACGGAATAAAGATCAATTGTCTATGATTGTGAGGACATGATAATGCTGATGGCATCTATGTCAACATAATTATCAGCGGCAACTTTAGCTTGACAGAATATTGGCATTGAGTAGCTAAGAATTTAAGTGAATTTCTGCATTTGAAAATATGTCATTAAGCAGGTTAAAGGAAGGAGAATGAATAGAGTTCTGCACATACTGAAACCATTGGTTAAGCATTTTGCTGGCAGCAAAACAAGCAGCGAAACAAAGTATTGGCAAAGGCAATATCGTGCGCAAAATCATAGTTTTCATAATGAATTCTACTCCAAACTAATGCTTTCCATTTCCGATGAATCAGACGATTCCTTCCTGTTAAACAAGGTTGTGGCAGATTTTGGATGCGGTCCGCGTGGAAGTTTAGTTTGGGCAAAAAGTGCAGGACTCCGCATCGGAATAGATATTTTAGCTACCCGTTACTTGCAGCTTTTCCCCAAAGAATTACTCAGGCATAATATGGTATATGTTACCTCCACAGAGCTTCACATCCCGCTACCGGATGAGTTTTGTGATGTGGTGTTTTCGGTAAATTCGTTAGATCACGTGCAAAACCTTGTGCCTATGTGCAATGAATTGCGTCGCATCCTGAAGCCAGGTGGCCAGTTGATCGGCAGCTTTAACCTCAACCACCCTCCTCAGAAAGAAGAACCGCAAACTTTAAGCGAAAACACTTTGCGCAAACATCTGTTCAGAGACTATGCAATCAAACACTGGTGGGTATCAGCTCCGGGAAATGCAGAAAACATATACCAGCCGCTATACAGCCGCAATCCAATCCCCTCAAACAGTGGTATTAAGTATCTTTGGGCTCGTGCCTACAAGCCCCAACTGTAATGCATTACGTAAAAATTACAATAAATCTCAAGAATAAAAGGGAGGATACATGAAGATATCCGCAGTTCTCTATGCAATAGTTATACTAGCCTTTTTTATGCCATTTTTCGTGGTAAGCTGTGAAAAAACTGAGCTTGTCTCCATAAAGGGCATCCAACTTGTAACAGGTGGAGAAGCCAAAATTGAAATTGCAGAAATGCTTTCCGCCATGGGAAACAAATCCAAGGATGATAACCAGAAGCAGAAAATTAAAGCCCAACCTATGGCTATAGCAGTTTTCGCCTTAGCTATCCTAACCTTTATCATTGTTCTGGTTTTGCCCAGAAAGCTTTACTTTCTCCCCGTGCTGCTAAGTTTGGCCGGAGTTCTTCTCCTCCAAATCCTTAGAGGCAGCATGCTAAACGTTCTAACCCAAACCGATACGGGTATGAACCTGGGAGTTGATATGTCCAAGATGCTCTCTCTACAAGCCAAATCTGGTTTTTGGCTGGCAAATATTGCTCTGATCCTGGGGGGAGTTGTCTGCTTAATTTCCGGTCTTTTGAATATGAACAGGAACAAATATAACATCCCTCTGCCGGCTAATGATGATGGCTTTGATCATTACGGGCCCATTCCGCCCAGCGTGATGCACAACAGTGAAGACCCAGTGGAAGTACCATTTGAGGCCATTAACGAAGCTGACGAAATGCTTGCCACCGAGGAAGAAACCAAAAACCCGGAAGCATAACAATGATCGAAACTGTAAAGGAACTCCGTTGGATCAGGATATTGCTGTCAATTATTGCCCTGCCGGTGCTGGTGATTATTCTAAAATCCCAAAAAGCGATCTTTATACCACTGATTATTGCCATCTTCCTATCCTTTGTTTTTGCCCCATTAACTGCTTATCTCAAAAAGCGGAAGATGCCTATGGTATTGATTTTGTTGATTACTTTGGTGATTATTGCCGGGTTCTTTACCTTAGCGGTAATGGTTATCTATACCGCAGCCAATAGTCTGATCAGCGGTATTCCCAATTATCAAGCCAGCTTTACAAGACTTGTTACACAGGCTATTGACTATATTTCTACCTATGCCACAAAATGGGAGTTAACTACAGATCAGCTTTCTCTAATCAATATTTCACAGTTTCTAACCAGCGGTTTTGTTTCAATTCCCTCTGTGATAAAAAACACTATGAACGCTTTTATCGGAGTATTTTGGAATCTTTTCCTCATCCTGATTTACATGATCTTAATCTTGTTTGAAAGCGATAAGCTACAACATCGCTTAAAAAGAGTTATGACCGACGAAAACAAACAAAGCACCTATGATGCTATAAGCAATATCCAGCTTCAAATACAGAAATACATCACGGTAAAATCGCTAATCAGTCTTGCCACTGCCTTGGTTGGTATGGGAATCATGCTGGCTTATGGAGTAGATTTTATCGTTGTTTGTGGCATCTTGCTTTTTGTGTTAAACTTCATTCCCAATATAGGTTCCGTTATTGCCACAGGCATTCCCATCACAATCTGCGCTTTACAGGGCGGATTCGATTTCCGCCTGTTTAGCTTTTCCCTACTGATGATTGGGACGCAAATGCTTTTCGGTAACATCATTGAGCCTCGGGTGCAGGGCAATAGGCTGAATCTAACTCCAATTATGGTGCTAATATCATTGATTTTTTGGGGTTGGCTGTGGGGTGTAGTTGGAATGCTGATCAGCGTTCCTTTAACTTCTGCCATCAACATCATTATCAAGCAAATGGATAGCAAAAACATATTTTCTGCCATAATTAGTAGCGAATGATTATTCCCTATCCTCTTCAGGATAAAGAGCTTATCCAAAGCAGTATGGTTCTGGCTGCTTCACCGGAACCAATTGCTGAGGATGTTTACACAGTTTCTGCGTTTGTTCCCAGGGGGAGCTATGTCTCCTTGGGAGCAAGCAATTCCTTGGATACAAATGTCCACCTTGATAATTGTCTGGCCGATGGTGTGCAGGTTTTTAAACGCCTCAGCGGAGGCGAAGCGGTTTTTCTTCCGCCAAATTGCACCGTTTTTTCGGCCATCCAGGTTTCCAATCATCCCTACAAGGCTTCCGAGTTCTTTGCTGCGAACCTGGATGCCATTTCTTTGTGCTTAAGACAGTTGGGAGTTCAGAGAGTCGATCTTCGTGGCATTTCCGATCTGGCCATTGGGGATAAGAAAATACTTGGCAGCGCCATTTACCGCAAAACCCGCTTTATTCTGTTTCAAGCTGTGTTGAATGTGTGCGAATCCCCCCAGGTAATTCAAAAATATCTGCTTCATCCCATACGAGAGCCGGATTACCGAAAATCACGTTCTCACAGTGATTTTGTTACGTCTTTGCATCTTGCCGGTTATCCTTTTTCTCCCCAGGAAATTGCTGCAAAGCTGCGCTGCCTGACCTTGATTAACGCTTTGGAGCAAGGAAGAAAGGAGAAATTTGAAAATAATGTTCTATATGCTATATTATAGGATATGTTAGCTGATGCTATTTGAGATTATTGTTTAGCTGCAATGCCATATCTATTTGTTTTACTATATAATCACTGCTGATATCGTTCATGCACTTAAAATGCCCCAGGGGACATTGCTTCCGACCGTGTAAAGAACAAGGCTGGCAGGGTAAATCCAAACAGATGATGCGGGCTTGGGGATTCAAGGGGTTGAAACCCAGCCTGGGATGTGTGCCTCCAAAGATGGCAATTTGAGGCTTGCCAAGGGTTGCTGCCAGATGCATCGGGCCTGTATCGCCACTAAGGATGAGGCTGTGAGAGCTTAGTTCTTGCAGCAATTCTGCAAAGCCATGTTTGGCTGTTTGATCGGAACAGTTGCCTTTGGTTTGCGAATTTATGGCCTTGTTTAGTGCCAGGTCTGCCTTACCGCCAAACAAGGTAAAATAGTGCTGGGGCATACTATTAATCACCTTTATCCAGCTTTCCCCGGGGTAGCATTTGGTGAAGTGGGTTGCACCCGGAAAAATGGCTATGCGCTTCTTTTCTGAATTCCTTTCACCCTCAGGCTTAATGGGAGTTCTAAAAACGGGATATTCCCAGGATTCAGTTATATCAAGCTTGCGTAAAGCACTGGCATATAGGCTAACAGTGCTTTCTATGGTTGCCTGTTTATCGCCATGAACAATTTTTTGGCGCAAGCCTCGCTGTTTGTTATAGCAGACCTTTCGCTTTGCCTTTGCAGCAAAACTAATTAACCAGGAAGCCAGTTTGCCGTGCAGGTCTATTACCAGGTCGTAATTCTCCCGGCGTAGCCTGGCGTAAAAACCAAGGCTTTTGTAATAATCCATCACCCGGACAGGGGTATCAAAAAGCTGCACCAGTTCATGATATTCCGGCTTGCAGACATAGCTGAGCTCGCAGCCAGGGAAGTGTTTGGACAGAATTGTGCAAATTGGCTGAGTAAGGACGATATCACCCAGCGAACTAAGCCTGATGATGAGAATTTTCATTTAAAGGGAATTGATAAGATCCGGCACCAGAGCCATTACTTCCGGCACTTTTGCCAAAGCCTTTCCACCCGCCATAGCACTGTCCGGTCGGCCTCCACCCTTGCCATCCAATTGGGCAGCAAGCTGGGTTACAATTTTCCCGGCATGATACTTGGCGGTTAAATCGGCACTGACCACACAAAGGATATTTAGCTTGTTGTCGGCCAGATTGAAAAGAACTGCGATGCATTTGATTAGCTTGGATTTAAGGGTATCTGCCAATTGCTTGAATTCATCCGGGTTGGCCATGTCGGTTTGATAGCAGATAAGCCGGTAAGCACTCTGATCGGTAGCCTTTTGCAGCAGTTCATTCACAAAACTTTCACCCGCTTTGGCCTGTATGGTTTTCACCTTTGTTTCCAGAAGAGTTACATGCTCCATCAGGGAATCCAGCTTTGTTTCCACGCTTGATAGGGGGCTGTGCAGTTTTGAGGCAAACCGGGCAAAGCCATCCTGAAGCGAATTGACATAATCTATTGCGGCAAAACCTGTTATGGCTTCAATTCGCCTTATCCCCGCTGCAATGCTGCTTTCGGAGATAATTTTAAAAAGACCAAGCTCGCCTGTGGCCTGCACATGCGTTCCACCACACAATTCCAGGGAAAAACCTTCTACCTGAACCACCCGGACTTGCTCACTATATTTTTCACCAAAGAGGGCCATAGCTCCTCCCTTTTTGGCACTTTCAATGTCCTGAATGGTGGTTTGGACAGAGCGATTATCCAGGATGGCAGTGTTGACCATATTTTCTGCTTTGGTTAGTTCATCGGGTTGGACTGCTTTAAAGTGGGTAAAATCAAAACGCAGATAATCGGGATGCACCAATGAGCCTTTTTGTTGCACATGAGAACCAAGGACGTCCCGTAGAGCTTTATGCAACAAATGAGTAGCGGTATGATTTCGTGCTATGTTTTTGCGGTGGCTTTCGCTGATTTTTGCTAAAACCGGCTGATTTGAGATGGTTCCATGGACAAGGGTTCCGTAATGAATGGTGTATTCGTCTTGTTTTTTAACATCATAAATATGCAGCTCAAAATCATCGTTTCCGATTGAACCTGTATCTGCCACCTGGCCGCCTGATTCTGCATAGAAGGGAGTTTTTGAGAGCTGGATAAGCACCTTGGAACCTTCAAGGCTAAAACGCTGGATGGTGGTTTCCAATTCACTCTGGCCATAGCCAACAAATTCTGTGGGAGTAAGCTTGGAAAATTCTATCCAGTTCTCATTGGCAGTCTGCAAGCCAAATTTGCTGGCATTGCGAGCCCGCTTGCGCTGAGCTTCCATTTCGGCATTGAAGCCATCCTGGTCTATCTGCAAGCCATTTTCCTCGGCCAAAATGCCGGTTAAATCAGGAGGAAAACCATAGGTATCATAAAGCATAAAAGCATCTGCTCCGCTGATTACACAGCCATCCAGCTTTGCACAGATATCTTTAAAAATATCCAGGCCAGTGCCCAAGGTTTTATTAAAACGCTCTTCCTCGGCTTTGATAACCATCTTGATGAAATCTTCCTTGCCGGCAAGCTCGGTAAAATGGTGCGCCATAAGGCTGAGAACTGTCCCCACCAAGGTATGTAAAAAAGGTTCGGCAAAGCCAAGCAATCTTCCATGCCTGGCAGCCCTGCGTAAAATGCGCCGCAACACATAGCCGCGTCCTTCGTTGCTTGGAAAACCTCCATCTGCAATTGCAAAGCACAAACAGCGAAGATGATCTGCTATAACCCGGTGCGATACACCTGATTCCTGTGTGTATGCAACCTTTGACATTTCTGCAAGTTTTTGGATGATGGGCATGAAGAGATCGGTTTCGTAGTTGCTGTTTTTGTCTTGCAAAACCTGGGTTATGCGTTCCAATCCGGCTCCGGTATCCACAAACTTATGTTTAAGCGGGCTTAGTGATCTGTCCTCTTCGCGGTTATACTGAATGAAAACCAGATTCCAGAGTTCAATGTATCGGCCACAATCGCCATTTACTTGGCATACATGACCCGGCACAGCCTTTTTATCGCAATGCTCCTCTCCCCTATCAATGTGAATTTCGGAGCAGGGTCCACAGGGTCCGGTTTCTCCCATCTCCCAAAAGTTGTCCTTGTCGCCATGATAACTAATGTGAGAGTGAATAATGTCTGTTTCAGTTTTCCACAATTCATAAGCTTCGGAATCACTATCGTGAACAGTGGCAAAAAGTTTATCTTTGGGAAGCTTCCAAACTGCGGTCAATAATTCCCAGGCCCAGTTAATAGCTTCTTTTTTGTAGTAATCTCCAAAACTCCAGTTTCCAAGCATTTCGAAAAAGGTATGGTGATAGCCATCTTTGCCCACTTCTTCCAGATCGTTATGTTTGCCACCCGCACGAATGCACTTTTGGCTGTTAACTGCTCTGGTGTAAGTAATTTCCCGCTGTCCCAAAAAAATGCTTTTAAACTGGTTCATGCCTGCATTGGCAAAAAGCAAGGTTGGATCATCTGCAGGGATAACCGGTGATGAATGCACAAAAGAGTGTCCCTTGTCCACAAAGTAATCAATGAATTGTTGCCGGACATCTTTTGAGGTTAACATGTTAGTCTTCCAGTGCCTCATAATTTTCTATAATCCATTTTTCTGCACTCCAAGCAGCCACAGCACCATCACTGGTAGCGGTAACAACCTGACGAAGAACCGTGTGGCGAATATCTCCTGCGGCGTAAATACCGGGAATATTAGTATGCATATTGTTGTCTGTAATTACGAAACCACCTGTATCTAATTCCAAACGGGATTCCAGCAGTTCATTATTTGGCAAAATGCCTACATAGATAAAGATACCATCCACCGGTAAAAGGGTGATTTCGGATGTTATACGGTTGCAAAGCTCTAATTCACTTACCTTGTTCTCTCCCCGAATTTCCTGGATAACTGTGTTCCAGATGAATTCCATCTTGGGGTTTTTTAAGGCACGGTCTTGAATAATCTTTTGGGCACGCAGCTCGTCGCGTCTGTGGATAACAATCACTTTTTTGGCAAAGCGGGTTAAAAACAATCCTTCTTCAATGGCACTGTCTCCACCACCAACAACAGCTACAATTTTATCGCGATACAAAGCTCCATCACATGTGGCACAATAGGAAACTCCGTGCCCTGTAAGCTGCATTTCACCAGGAACGTTTAAGCGCCTGGGATGTGCACCAGTGCAGAAAATTATGGATTTTGCCCGGTATTTGTTTTCCTGGGTTTCTACAATTTTGCATAAGCTTTCCAAACCAATGGCTTTGATCTCTTCTTCGATCAATTCTGCGCCAAAACGCTCGGCTTGCTGTTTCATTTTGTCGGTTAAATCGTAACCGGAAATGGATTCCTCAAATCCAGGATAGTTTTCTACTTCGTCAGTTACTGTAATTTGTCCGCCAACCAAACCTTTTTCAAAGACTGCGGTTTTCAGCCCTCCCCGGGCACTGTAAATAGCAGCACTAAGCCCGGCTGGACCTGCTCCTACAATTATTATATCGTATTTCATAGTAAAAAATCCTTATATTATTATACTTTTGTTCCCAATGCCTCTTGGCATGGCAGTTTCGTCAAGTAAAAAAGCTGGGTAAATGGGGATAAAATCAGGCCGGGGTCAAATCCTGAGCATAGATAATAATGGAATCGGCAAATTGGTGGCGAAGTTCAGCTAAATGTTTACTGAGAATGTATTCCTTTTCCAATTGTTGCAAGCGGGCATAAAGACTTTCACGTATTTCTTCAAAAGGGATGAACTCTTGTTCTTTCCGTTCCAATAGCATCAGGATATGATAACCAAAGACAGATTTGAAAGGTTGACTGATTTCACCAATTTTCATTGAAAAGGCGATCTCATCAATCTCCAACATCATTTTACCCTTGGCAAACCAGCCCAAATCTCCACAGGAAGCATTACTGGGACAATCGGAATAGCTTTGGCTAAGACGGGTAAAATCCTGGGCATTATGGATTTTGGCACGAATCTTTGTCGCTTTGGCTAAGACGCTTTCCGAATCACCTTTTATCAGGATGTGAGAGCAGTGCACTTGAGGAGGACGCTTAAAGAACTCTTTTTGCTCTTCATAGAACTCGTATAATTTCTTTGTAGATATCGGAATATCCTTTGGGCAAAAGGTATTGACATATTTCTTGATGACCAATTGCCGGCGTAACAAGGTCTCCAATTCATGGCCGGTAAGTTCCTGGATGGCTACAGAGGTAAGACCCAGAGGCTCATCTTGCTCAATAATGTCCAATAGGGCATCATCGTATTCTTCGTCCGTAATTTCTATGCCTTCCTGCAAAGCCTTGGCAAAAAGCAAACACCTGTCTATCAAGAGATTTAGTGCTTGTAGAACTGCCTTCTCTTGATTCTGAGCAAGGAACTTGGCACTTTCGCGATCTAAATCACGTTTACTTATTTCATAGTCTATCACTTTTGCTACAATTTGCATTACACGCCTCTGGAAAATACTTCCTCTATCTTATGCATTACTTCTGACAATCTAAGCGGAAAAGTGCTAATTGTCAAATCAAAAGTGGTTTTTCGATACCAGGTGCATTGTCGCTTAGCATAGTTGCGTGTATGTTGAGCAGCCAAATTGGTGCATTCTTCCAAGTTTGCCCCAGAAACGAAATATGGGATAAATTCTTTGTATCCCAAGCTGTTAAGCCCAGGACACAAAGGTGTAAAGCCTCGATTGAACAAGCCATGAATTTCTTCCAGAAGACCAGAGGCTAACATGCTGTGAATGCGTTCATTAATACGGCTGTATAATAAGGGGCGAGGAATATCTACTAAAATTCTGAAGGCATGATAGCGGGGTTGAGCCTGTTGCATGCGCCAATGTTCGCTGATCGGCATACCTGTGCCTAACACAATTTCCAGACCTCGCAAAACTCTTTGTGAATCGTTGGCACTTATGTTGGAGGCAAAGGCAGGATCAAGGCTTTGCAACTGGTTATAAAGAGAATTCAATCCCTCATTATTTAGCCGCTCTTTAAGCTCCAAGCGAAGATAGATTGGTAAATCTGGCAGAGTAAACAAGCCTTGTAACAGGCTTTTTACATACAAGCCCGTGCCTCCACAGACAATGGGGATGATATTGTTTTCATGCAGTTGGGCTATTATGGCCGATGCATCCGTGCAAAAGGCACCGGCATTATAGCTTGCATCAGGATCAATAAGGTTAATTAGATGATGGTGAACTTGCTGCTGCTCTTCTATACTTACTTTTGCAGTTCCGATATCCAGATAACGGTAAACCTGACGCGAATCAGCACTAATAATCTGAGCATTGATCAGCTTTGCAAGCTGAATAGCCAAAGTGCTTTTACCGGATGCTGTAGCACCTTCTATAGTTATGATGGGTATCATAGAGTGCGTTTGAATTTCTTTTCGAAATCACTGATGGGCATTTTTAGGATAAGAGGACGGCCATGGGGACAAAAATAGGGAACTGTGCAGGCAAAGAGATCATTAATCAGGGCTAACATTTCCTTGCGGGTAAGGCGGTGATTAGCTTTGATGGCAGCTTTACAAGCTATGGATTTTGCCAGGCTGTCTCTAAAATCGGTAGAAACAGACAGCTCGGTTTCCAATTGCTTTAGAATCTCGATAAACACCTGGCCACCTTGAAAATCACCAAGTTCAGCAGGGATTTCCTCTATAACCAGCGAATCACCACTAAATTTCTTGAGAACAAAACCGATTTGCTCCAATAGCTCCAGGTTGCTTTCCACCATTTCTTTAATCTCTGCTGCAATGTAGGGCGGAATATCCACAACCAAAGGGATGATAAGCTTCTGGCGAGTAGCCGGTGCTCCTTGCGAACGATGTATCAGCTTTTCGTAAATAATGCGTTCGTGCGCAGCATGTTGATCAATTACTACCAAGCCATCTTCAACCTGGATAAAGATATATGTGTTATGCAATTGCCAGGGATTGATATAATCCTCTTCGTTTTTTAGCAAAATATCGTATTTTATGCGGTCGTTAGGCTGGTCGCCAAATATATCCAAATTTGCATTATCTGCTTTGGTAGGATTGAATATTGGCACATAAGCGGAGCGTGATTCCTCATCCGGTTTGAACAAATCTTGTTGGTAAAGATTGGAGAATTCCTTTTTATATTCAGAATAACGAGGCAGCTCCACATTGCTCACAAAAATATCACGTTCGGCAGAGCTTACCCTGGGCTGCAAGTTTCCTGCTTGAAACCGTTCTTTAGCACTGGCGAATTTACGTTCTTCGTATTTACGCAGGGCTCTGGTAAGAGTCTCAAACACAAGAGAATGCACCATGTTGTTTTCTCTGAACCGTACTTCCAGTTTGGCAGGATGAACATTTACATCTATCTGTTCAGCAGGAATTGTGATAAACAGCACATAGGGAGGAGTGTTGCCCTTTTGCCAGGCACGGCTTTTTAAAATGAAAGGTTCATAGGCTGCTTTAATGCTGTGGCGCACGGTTTTATCGCTGATGAAGCGCCCATTTACGAAAGTGTATTGGGCGTCAATTAGTTTATCATGCCTATCTTCCAGACCAAAGATATAGCCTTCAACTATGTAATCGGCATTCGAACCGTAAATCTTCATTACATCATCTTCGAAAAATCCACTGCCAAAAACCTCTTCCATGCGTTTGTCCCTGTCTTCACAGGCAATATAGTTCAGCTTTTCACGGCCATCCACAATTAGCTTAAAGCCAACCTGGGGATACAATATTGCTTGATAATGCAGGTATTTTAGCACGTAGCGAAGTTCCACTATAGGTGTTTTCAAAAATTTGCGACGTGCTGGCAGGCTTTTAAACAGGTTTCTTGCGGTTATCACCGTTCCTGTGGTAGCAGAGGTTTTGCTCACATTCATTAGTTTGCCATTCATTACTTCTATGATAGTAGCCATTTCATCCGCACTAGTTTTTGTAAGTAAATGCAGATTGGATACCGAGGCTATGGAGGGTAAGGCTTCTCCTCTGAAACCAAGAGAGCTAATATGGATAATATCTTCCACAGTCCTGATTTTACTGGTGGCATGACGCTCCAAAGCCAAAAGGGCATCGTCGGAGCTCATTCCCTGGCCATTGTCAATAATCCTTATCAGGTCTTTACCGCCATTTTCTACAACGACAATAATCTCGCTTGCTCCGGCATCCAGAGAGTTTTCCACAAGTTCTTTAATTACAGAGGCAGGTCGCTCTATCACTTCGCCGGCGGCAATTTTGTTACGAACGTCTTCGGACAGAATATTGATAGTTTTCACTTAGCCTCTAATAACGGAATATGCTGCCATTAGTAAATTCGCGGATAATTGAATTGTAGGGAACCAGAGCATCGGAAATATCTTTTACATGTGAGATAAGCCTTAGCAATCTGCTTGCTTCAGTAAAGGTAGAAGAACTTGGTGGGACGCGCATCAACAGCTTCCAGGAATGTTTTCGCAGGACACCCATTTCGTAAGTGAGACTGCTATTAAACATATAATCGGCGTTTTCCTGGTAAGGAAAGATGTTTTTTTCTTCTCCGTCTCGCACGTCTTTCCAACGCATCAGAGTTTCTTCTGCGCTATATCCACGATATTGATGATCACGAATTATGCGGCGAAGCAAACGGCAGTCTGTAGTAGCAATGCGATTATGATTGTCTATATTAAGTTGGTTTAGAGCACTGACATATATCTTGGTTTTGCGGTTAGCGGGGATTTCGGATGTCAGGGTATCGTTCAAGCCATGAATTCCTTCCATGATCACGATGTTATCCTTACCCAGTTTCACAAGCCTGTTACTGCGTCGGCGGACTCCTCTGGTAAAATCGTAACGGGGAAGCTCTATCTGATCTCCTGCCAGCAATTGCGTAAGCTGATAATTCAAAAAATCCAAATCCATTGAATAGATACTTTCAAAATCATAATCGCCATTCTCTTTTTTTGGGGTTTTATCGCGGGAGAGAAAGTAATCATCCATACCTATAACAATGGGTTTGGCTTTACATGCCTGAAGCTGAACTCCCAGGCGTTTTGCGAAAGTGGTTTTCCCTGAAGATGAAGGACCGGCGATTAACACCAGCTTTACATCTTTATGGGTAACAATATCGGCAGCAATTTCGGCAATCTTCTTTTCATGAAGGGCTTCTTCTACTAAAATGAACTCTGATATATCATAATTATCGGTAAGTTTATTGACGTCAACAATGTTGTGCACTCGCAGAATATCCAGCCATTTATCGTGTTCCTGATGCAGCGAAAACACTTTTTTGGGAATCTGAAACATTGTCATGGCACTATTTGAGCCTTGAAGCGGAAAACGCAGCACAAAACCAGGAGCACGATATACTATATCAAAGGAATTTATCATACCTGTCCGATTGGCCAGAGGACGCAGGAATCTATCATAATACTTGCCACAGCGATATACTTCCACATGTTCCTGATAATTGTATTTAAGGTTTTTCAAAACATCTTTTCGCCCCATGGCACTAAAAATATCCAAAGCCTCTTCCGTCTTAACAATAAGTCTATCAATCGGCAGGTTACTTTCCACAATTTGACGCATTTCGTTTTGCAGCCTGGCACAATCGCTTTCTGTCCAATGTTCTGCATTGAAAACTTCACAAAACACACCATCGCCTATGGAGTGTTCCACCACCAAAGAATGCTCGTTTCCCAACATCGTATTTAGAGCTTTGCACAAGATAAAAATGCACGAATCCTGATAAATACGGTAACCTTCAGGGTGGTCATAAGTAATACAATTTA
Source organism: Cloacimonetes bacterium UBA6081 (assembly GCA_002428685.1). Taxonomy (GTDB): domain Bacteria; phylum Cloacimonadota; class Cloacimonadia; order Cloacimonadales; family Cloacimonadaceae; genus Cloacimonas. The sequence continues at coordinate 21,102 of DIXL01000055.1, forward strand.
TAAGAGTTTCTCTATCTAAGATGTAATCCTCGTTGACAAATTCACGATGATTAATTTTATAGGCTAACACTAGATTGAGGTCGATATTGGTGGTTTTAATTGCACCGGCTATTGAGACTGGTTTTTCAAGCTCAATCAAGCCATGCTTAAGGCCATTAAGTCTGATGTCTATAATCATTTCATTATTCCTATTTGTTTTAGTTCGAGAGGTCAGTAATTATGGCTGCCAAATTTAGTCAAGAGTTTAGGAGTTACTATTCATGAAAAAGCTAAGCAGGAAACAACGCATTACCAGAGAGATAAGCCGGTTACTTGGTATAGTAATGGCAGCAATGTTATTTGCCACGGGATACTCATGGTTTTTATTGCCTTATAATATGGCTCCCGGGGGAGTTGGAGGCATTTCGCAACTCCTGAATTACTTTTTTGGCATCCCCAATGGTGTCTCTATGATCCTGATTAACCTGCCCTTGTTTGCAGTCAGCTTCATCTTTATTGGCAAGTCGTTTGGTGCCAAAAGTATGTATGGGATGCTGGTTACAGCAATTATGACAGACCTGCTCAGTTTTCCGATGCTGCATAAAATAGGCATAATTGCAGATTTAACACCCTATACACACGTTGTTGCAGGTAGGCAGATTTATGCCATGCTTGCCCCCGAAGATATGCTACTGAGTGCTATTGCGGGGTCAGTGCTTCTGGGAATCGGTTTGGGACTAATCTTCCGGTTCAGAGGTTCCACCGGCGGAACAGATATTCCTGTCGCCCTGATAAAACAAAGAGCAAACTTATCCATTGGAACCGGATACTATATTGTGGAAACAGGGATTATTCTGCTTGTAGCGATAATGTTGCGCGATCCCAAACTGCTTATCTGGGGCTATATAAACCTGTTCATCACCACAAAAATAACGGATCTGGCCAGTGAAGGACTTCCCTACATAAAAGGAGCATACATAATCTCGGATGAAGTGGACGAAATTCGCAACGAGATATTTGAAAAGCTGGATCGGGGAGTAACCTATCTGAATGGAGTAAGCGGATTTAACCAGCGGGATATTAAAGTGCTGTTTGTAGTGCTAAATCGCAGGCAAGTCCCCATTTTAACTGATATTGTGCAGGATGCTGATCCCGATGCTTTTATGGTTTTAACAGACGTGCATGATGTTTTGGGCTATGGTTTTAAAAGCAGAAAGATAAACCTGGGAGACTAACTCTATCTGCTGTGAATGTCATCGCTTGTATAATTGCGGATGCCTTTATCTATCAGCTCTATGGATTCGGTCATTGCAGGCATTGCAGAAAAGTATTTACTGTAAACAATCCTGAGGCTTTGATGCTCTTCATTAAGGGGTTTCACGTCCGGCAGCTCGTATAACAAATCGATATTCCCACTGGCAGTTACTGATGCATACTCGTAATCCACGGTTCGGATAAAGATGCCTTCTTCGTCAAACAAACTAAGGATAAAATAACCACTGATGTCCACAGGAAGTTTGTTTTTTAAAGTTACGAAAACGTCCGCAGGATGAGGCAGGTATTGAATATCATACAAAAATAGCTCATCGGTAGCTACGGGAACAATATTGATTTCGCTATCCAAATCAAAAGCTTCTTCGTCCAGCCAATTACCCGAATATGCTCTGGCAGAACGGAATCCACCAAAATAAGCCAGGGTGCGATCCTGGTATTTATCCATACCGGGATCATTTATCAGGTATGACGAAGCCTTGTCAACCGCGCCATCACGTTTGATTACCAAAACCCAGTGACTACGTCGTCCCGTAACTTTTACAATCACTTTGTTGCCTTGATCCAGTTGCGTGGATAGGAAGTTCCAGTCATTGCGTTTATTGCTTTGACCAACCAGTTCCAGGCCCAAGCCACTGCCATCAATCTCACCGGGAATTTGCCAGCGCATGTTGTTTCCCGCATAGCCTCCGTTTTGGCGCAACCAGTCATTCAGACGGTCCGGCGTCATGTGTTGGTTGGTGGCTTCGGCATTCAGCAACATGGATAGGCAGCTAAGGACACAGCCACTTTTGCCAATGGAACTGCCTCCACCCAGACGCTCTTGTTTCCAGCGGTCATCACCCTGTGAGAACCAGTTGAAACTCGCGGCCAAAAGGTTAAGCGTTAGAATTAGGACAATGTATGTAATGTAGTATTTTTTCATAAGTCGTTTCTTTGTCGTTAATGGTAAAGATAAGAATAAGTTACAAGCTAAGTGCCACTGTCAGGAACAACCGCTATCTGTCAAATCTTTTTTGTCAGGGGCAAGAAATATGGATTAAACTCAAGTTTGACAGCACGATTT
>DIXL01000009.1:0-57629 GCA_002428685.1 Cloacimonetes bacterium UBA6081
CATCCTCAGGGATAACTTGCTTCTCACCTTTGACGGCTTCTCTGACGGCTCTTAACTGAGCCTTAAGCTTGATCTCCTCGACTTCCAGAATGGCTTGACGGATATCATCGTCTTTCATGGTTAACTCCTCGTATTTAGTTTAGAGCTATGATTGCATAGAGCGTATGTATGTCAAGCTTTTTCTTTAGTAATTACGTAAAATGTCCAAACTCCAGGTGGCAATCTCATGATTGCCACTAGCCGATCGGGAGATCGGCTTCCCTATGCTTGACATGACACGAGGAACAGATCAAGATCAAGGCAGACGATGCCTGGGAATGCGGAGACTACAAGAGATCGTTGAATAATTGCCAGTATTTCCCAAAGAGCGAGTTTCACACTTGTCTTTCCCGCGGAGGCGGGAATCCAGCCCTTTTATTAGTTCTGCATAAACGGAAGATAACTGCCTATATTCCAATTATCTATATCTGTCATCCTTCTGGGATTTTTCAGGGCTGGTTTCCCGCCTCCGCGTGAACGACAAAAAGTTTTCGCTATGCGCAACGATCTTTACAAAGAGATGATCAACCTGATGGCAGAGCTGATCTGCAGGCTCCAACAGAAGTAATAACCATTACCTTATATATAGCCAGGTTATTTACCGGGTTTCTCTTTCGGGATATTCTATGGTTTATCCGTGGCAATGGCAAGGATCTGGTACTTGGCATCTTCTCCTTCAAAGACGGTTCCTATGGCAATGTTGATAGTCACTATACCTTTGTCAGCTTTGATGCTGTCTATGTAACGCTTCGGTCGTACTATCTCCTTGGTTCCAGATGTGATCATTGTTCCAGAGCCAGGAAAGCACTACCCTGTATGCTGACAAATCAGGATAAACAAGGATGAGACAGAATTTGAGGTTGACAGGAATTGAATACCATGAACAATGGTGGATCGTGAAGAATATCTGAAACAATTAGATAATAACCAGGAGCATGTATGATAAAGTATCGTTTCCCATTTATGGCGATTATCGGTCAGGACGATTTGAGCCTGGCCTTGATCCTGAACTTGGTCAACCCCCGGATCGGAGGGGTTTTGATTCGTGGAACCAAGGGAACCGGCAAGAGCACGGCTGTTTACGGCTTACCTCAGATAGCACCACTGATCAAGGTTCATGAGTCATGTAGTTACAATTGCTCCCCAGAAGAACTCGACAGATGGTGTCCACAATGTAAGTCACAGCAGACCAACACCATAGTAGAGAGAGAAGTGGAAGTAGTAAGTCTGCCCATGAACATCTCGGAAGAGAATTTGTCCGGTAGAATTGATGTGGAAAGACTGCTAAAGACAGGTGACAAGATATTTACTCCCGGTCTCCTGGCCAAAGCTCACAGACAAATACTCTATATTGATGAGGTGAATCTGATTCCGGATCATATCACCGACAGCTTGCTTGATGTGGTAGCCTCCGGGGTCAGTACCGTCGAGCGGGAAGGATTTTCCGTGGAGCACGATGCCAGATTCCTTCTCATCGGCACCATGAATAGCGAAGAAGGAGAGCTCAGGCCGCAGATTCTGGATCGTTTCCCCCTATCTGTAACTATCAATACCATACGTGATGTCGATGACAGACTGGAGATCATTCGCCGCAACTATGCATTTGAAGCAGACCCTGCCAGCTTTATGGAAAGCTTTAAAGACGTCAGCGATATGATGAAGCAGACCATTTTAGCTGCTAGGGAGATGCTCCCAGAAATCAAGATACCAGAGAGTTTAGTGAAAAACGTAGTCGATTTCTGTGTCCACTATATGGTCGATGGGCATCGACCGGAGATTGTTATCATTAAAACTGCCATAGCTTACGCTGCACTGGAATTGAAGCCCGAAGTCGAGAGTAAACACATAAAAATGGCGATGAAGCTTGCCTTGCTGCATCGAACCCGTGACGGCGGATTGAAAAAGGCAGTGAATGCTTCCGATGTAGATAGCTGGTTTGACGGCATCAAAAAAGATCGTGAACCGGATCGGACTTTCTCCATGGATTACGATGTGCAGAACTTGAGCATTCTGAAAGGAGGTTACCTTAGCCCATCAAAAAAATCCGGGAAAGTCTCGCCGAACTGAGTTTGTTACTCGGTAGCGAGGCTAGCGATGACTATATCGAAAGGCGTAGTCTGGTCAAACTGATAATCAAGCAAATTCAGCATAAAGAACTTTCTACCGCAGAAGTGGCGTTGCTCAATGGCTGGGATAAGGTGTGGCAGTATTATGAGAAACAGCTGGAAACTCTTGAAGTTTTACAAGGTATTTACTCTTTGCTATCTAATCCTGATTATAAGTACATAGAGTTTGGAGTGGATTTTAATGCTTCAGCACCATCCCCATTCAATCGCTTGTTCGCCGATCCCATGAGCCTGAAAGAAGTAGTTACAATCGCTCTCACCTATGTTAGGAACAAGCTGGTTAACGATCCAGAAGTAAAAACCGTAGTAAAAGGAATGGGAGGACAATCCACGGATTCCAATACCACTTTTGATGTCCAGCTGGCAACACAGGAGATCAGCAAAATAGGCTTCAAACGCAAACAGATCACCGGCTTCAAACATGGAACAGGAATGCATCATGCCGTCGGACCGATAGCTTCATGGTCAGCAACAAAGTATGGTAATGCGCAGTTGGCAATCTATCAGACTATCAAGGCGGCAATCTCCGATGGATCATTCTCACGAGAACCTTTAGAAATCAAGGTAGCCGAAAGGCATATCCGTTATCCCGTATATCAGTTTAAGCAAAGCTTCAACATCATGTTGGTGTTGGATATCAGCAATTCTGTCAGATGGATTCTAAAGTATATCGAAAAAATTATCTCGATGCTCACTGCTCAAGCCAGTGCTTCGAAAGATAAACTTGGTCTGATCGTTTTTCAGGAAGATCACGCGCAGATAATGCATTACCCCACGGGTAATGTCCGTCATGTGATTGGAACGATAAACACTTTAGCTCCTAAGGGTAAAACTCCCCTGGCAGATGGGATCAAACTGGCTTTACAGACTCTGGAACATAGCAGATTCCGGGTTACAGGTATGTCCAACGCCATTGTGCTCCTTTCGGATTGCTTTCCCGAACCCATTACCGGAGAGTATGAGGATCAATTGGATGAACCGGCTTGCCAGGAATTTCTGATTGTCAGCGATAGGATTGCTGCAGCAAAAGTTAAGTTCTTAGTTATCAATCCTGGTATCAATGGCATCAAAGACTACAAAAAACACCTTGGCTACAGATTGGGAAAACTTGCAGCAGAGCGTGCAGAAGGTAATTTCCTGAACCTGATGGCGGATATCAATCGAACTAGTGATCCTAATGACAGAGACTATGTATTTTCAGAGCAAATGATGAATCAGTTTATGCGGGAGATTAGTGATTTTCGGGCAGGAGCCAGTATTAGCATGTCTCTGGATCATTAATTCCGATATGATTATCTTATCTGATCTATATCTTTTGCTCACATGTAAGTGAAGTATCAAATCGTAACTGAAAGCTTTAAATACGCAGTTGCACTTTTTTTAAAAACCTTCCCAGAGGGTTATCAAAAGTAGATTTCTCACTTTGGTCTTGGTTACATGAGAATCCCCAAAAAAGAAAGTAATCCGGCTTAAACGCATACCGCATATTTCCGTAATAGCTTATATTGGCGAGATATCTGTTATTTCATAAGTACTAATCCCCATTCCAGTGGTAACGCCTATTTTTTGATTTGGGGTATATTGAAACTTGAAATTGCTAATACAATATCTATCATCCAGATTGCGACCAATCCCAATCGTCAGCTTACCTGCTGTGCAGCGGTGTGGCTTCAGCCGCAGACCTTCATGTCTGACAAGCTGTGCCTTGATTCTATCCATCAGTTTCGCTTTCATTTATGCTCCTTGAACTTACTGGATCATCGGTCCGGAGCAATAAAAGCACTCCCCTGTATTCTCACCAATAATGATGTATAAGGATGCGACAGAAATTGGGGTTGACAAAATAATCAATGTAGCATTTTGGTAAAATCGTGTTGTTGTAGCTAGTAGAGCGTCCCAAATAAAATGATGCATAGACTTGGTTTTGGATTATCTTCTCTATTGAATATACTTTTCAAGAGGAGATACACATGGAACCGAGAAGAAAGAGATTACCTTTGGTAGTCAATGTGGCTACGAAAACAGAGTTAGAGAAGATAGCTAAACAGCGGACTCAAAAACACGCACGCGTTTTCAGGGCAAAGATATTGCTGTCATACATAGCCGGCAAGAGGATATCTGACATAGCAAGAGACATGAATACAACTCGTCCATTAGTGGAACGTTGCATTGATAAAGCATTTGGCTATGGAATTATGGATGCTCTGAATGATCTTCCCAGATCAGGGCGCAAGCCAATACTAACTGATGACGCCAAGGCATGGGTGATAAACTTAGCCTGTACAGCTCCGAAGGACTTGGGTTATGCTGCGGAAACATGGACATATAGTTTGCTGGTTAAGCATATCTTGCAGCATGCTGAGGCTAATGGACACAATTGTTTAATGAGAATGAGTAAGGGTAGTTTAACGAGAATACTTAATCAAGCTAACCTGCATCTCCACAAAGTTTCGTATTAACTGGAAAAACGTGATCCTGAGTTCGAGCTCAAGATGGCCAATGTCCTGTGTGTGTATAAAGAGGTCGAGATGATAAATGCAGAGCCAGATCGTGAACGCAAGAAAACGACAATAAGCTTTGATGAGAAACCGGGAATTCAAGCAATAAAAAACATTGCTGCTCAGCTTTCACCTGTACCAGGGATTTACCCAAACATATGAAGGGACTATGAATATAAAAGGTTGGGGACAGTATCTTTGCTTGCAGGAATTAACCTACATGATGGGAAAATATATCCAATTGTACGGAAACAGCACCGGAGCAGAGAATTCATAGAATTTTTGAATCTGATAGATGAAGAGATACCTGCACACTTAAAAATCAGAGTAATTCTTGATAATCATTCTGCTCATGTATCAAAAGAAACCCAAGCCTACCTTCTCTCTAAACCAAACAGGTTTGAGTTTGTCTTTACTCCCAAGCATGGGTCATGGCTTAATCTAATCGAAATGTTCTTCAGTAAATTAGCTCGTTCGCTTCTTAGTCATATCAGAGTTCAAACCAAGGAAGAACTTATTAAGCGAATTTATAAGGGCATTGAAGAAATCAACGCAAATCCCGTTGTGTTTAAATGGAAATACAAGTTAGATGACAAATCTATATGATACGTTATCTAAAGAACGCTCTACTAGGGTGATACTTCTACCTATTGCAGATAGTGCCCTCTGCCCTGAATCACGCTATCATTACGGTATCATTACGCATCCGACCCGTATTGATAGCGTAGTGATGGCGTGTTTCGAACAGTGTGGGCTGCATTCTTGGGGCTTGCGTTGATAAGCTCAACCTCCGGCCTCGTGGCAGTTGGGTACCCGACCGTAAAATATCGAGTAGGGTGATGCTGGATGATCAACTCCAGCATCATCCCTCTCACAGAACCGTGCGTACAGGTCTCGTACACGGCTCCTGATAATCCTTGTAATTACTCTACGTAGTTAAACAAAACACCGGTCTTGATACTTGTCTAATCAAACAACTTCATTTCTGCGAACCACTTGTTGGGAAGAGCAAAACTTAGGTGGAAACAGGCAGAGTTTCTCCATCTGGTCATGGATATTTTGGGACATTCGCCTTTGAAGCCATTTCTGCGTAGTTGTTTATGGATGGCTTTCCAGCTCTTCCATTCCCGCATCTTCTTCATCCGCAATCTCCTTCGTATCCATTGCATGAGCTCGCTGAATACTCCTGTGCAGTTTTACACACGGAAATACTGCCCCCAACCTCTGAGAATTGGTGTGAGTCGTTCTATCATCCTGGCGGTGGAAATGCCACTGTTGCGTGGAGTCAGGCTGCGTATCTTGTCTTTGAAACGCTTGAGGCGTTCTTTATCGATGGATACATAGTTCATCCTGATCACAAAGCCAAGATATTTCACACCTTGTGAAACATTACAGATATGCGTTTTCTCAGTATTGACGGTTAGCTTGAGAGTCTCCAATAGTCCGCTCGCAATCCTCTGATATTGCTCTGCCTTTCTCTTGGTCGGAGCAAAGATCAGAATGTCATCTGCATACCTGACGATCCGAATACCCAAGTTTTTCATCTTCTGATCAAACGGACAACAACAGGCTTCCCCAGTTAAGCTTTCCTGCCTGAATATGAAGCCATCTGTCATAATCTGTAGAGTTATTCAGCTTTAGGGCTTTCCCACTTCTCGAAAGGTTACCCCCTCTACCGACCAACATCAGTTCGCTTGCGCTATGTTCCATATACCCACTGCTTCTTACTTCAGACCCTGCCGTTGCCGGCAACGCCCTTGATCTCATGTTGACTTCCCGCTGGTGAGGCGTCAGGACTTCTTTCCGGCCATCGGCACAGAAAGCATTCTGGGCAAACGACAAGGACCAGTTGCCTGCTCTTGCCGTAACCTGAAGCTATCTCTCTGCCTCATAACATCTATTCGACCACTGTGACAAGTGATTCTCGTTTGCAATTGTGGGTGAGAGTTTGTATTCCCATTAATATTTTGGGGGAATGCCTCATGCAAAAACACTTGACGTAAACCCAACTATAGCAGAGCTTGATACATAGCACAGAATCAGGAGTAAGAAATTATGCATGCAGATTGTCTCATCATCAACATAGGTCAGTTGCACAGCCTGGCAAATAGTGGTAAAGCCCATTTTGGCAGGGAAATGGAAGACACAGCAATCCTCTATAATGCCGCCATTGCCATAAAGGACGGCTGCATAATAGATATCGGCAATAGCACAGAACTGGAGAGCAAATACACTCCCTCTGAGCTTATAGACGCCAATGGCATGCTTGCCATTCCTGGTTTTGTGGATTGCCATACCCATCCTGTTTTTGTGCATACCCGTGAAGACGAATTTGCTTTGCGCCTTGCCGGCAAAAGCTATGTGGAAATTGCCCAGTCCGGGGGTGGAATTCGATCCACCATCTCCAGCACCAGAGATGCCGATGAGGAAATCCTATTTCAATTAGCCCAAAAACGCATCCGGAAAATGATACAATTGGGAACCACAACCATCGAAGCCAAAAGTGGTTACGGCCTTGATACGGCAAGCGAATTAAAACAGCTTAGAGTGATTAAACGGTTGAACGACGAGCTTCCCATCGATATAATCCCCACTTTCATGGGAGCGCATGAATACCCCACAGAATATAAAACCAATCACTCTGCCTATCTTGACATTTTGTGCAAGGAAATGATTCCCGCGGTGGCAGAGCAAGGGATTGCCAGGTTTTGCGACATCTTTACCGAAGCCCACGTTTTTAGTGTGGAAGAATCCCAACAAGTTCTGCAGTGCGCTCGTAGCTACGGTTTGCAGCTAAAAATGCATGCGGATGAAATTGAACCCATTGGCGGAGCAGAACTTGCCGCAAGGCTAAAGTGCATTTCCGCAGACCATCTTGGGGCAACAAGCCTGCAAGGAATTCTGGCTTTAAAGCAAGCTGGCGTGGTTCCTGTCCTATTGCCTGCCACTCTATTCAGTTTGCGCAGCAAAACCTATGCCAATGCTTTACTGATGCAGGAATTGGGATTGCCTCTTGCCATTGCTACAGATTACAATCCTGGCAGTTGTAATTGTGATTCTATGCCATTTACCATCACTTTGGCCTGTTTACAAATGGGTCTTAGCCCCGCAGCAGCATTAAATGCAGCCACCTTGAATGCAGCTTTTGCCATAGATATGGGCACTAAGGTTGGTTCCATCGAGCTTGGTAAGCAGGCAGATATCACCTTGTGGGACATCCCCAGCATCAATTTTATCCCCTATCACTTTGGCTCTTCGCATCTTAGCAGAGTTATCAAATTGGGAAAAACCATTTACAGTGCCTCCTGAAATGGAAAGCAAATCCTTGAATAGTTATACAGTTATCCAAAACCTGCACCATTCCCGACGCTTTAGTTTGTATCATGCCAGGCACATCCAAAGTGATAAAGAAGTCTTTATTAAAACTCCGGAAGCTTTTCGTGCCAGGGATGCTGAGCTTGCCACAGTTTTGCTTAGTGAGGCTGAGGCACATTTACAGCTGAACCATCCAAACATCCGGGCCTGTTATGAAAGCCTGGAGGATAGTGGCAGTGCCTATTTAGTCGGCGAGTATATTGCAGGCAAATCGCTGATGGAATACTTGATGGCCAACCAGAGCAGCGTTCATTTGGATACAGTCCTGACCTGGCTGAGCGAGCTTCTTCAGGCAGTCAGCTATGCACACAGCAAGGGATTTGTCCATTTAAACCTGAATCCCTTCAATGTGATGGTGGATGCAGATTTGCACCTGAAAATCATAGGTTTTGGCAAGTCCAAAACTGCTTGTTTAAATGGTGAAGACAGCTTTTACACCTATCATCCCATGCTGTTTACTGCTCCGGAATTGTTTCAAGCCGGATTAGCTCTTCCCGCAGCAGATATCTTTTCCATTGCTGTGCTTGCCTATTTAATGCTTTGCGAGGTTGTGCCCTGGCGCATAGATTTGTTGCTCAGCCCCGAAAAGCAAAAACAGCAAAGTTTGGGCAGAGCCGTAATCATGCCCGAAATCCTGAAAAAGGATGTTCCGGACTGGCTGTTTGCCGTGCTGTTACAGTGCCTGAAAATTGACCCACATCAGCGCTATACAAGTGCCGATGAATTGCTGCAAGTGATTCAGCAGCGGGGGAATGTGGTCTTGGAAAGTGCCCCAGAACCAGTTGTGCCAGGCATTGAGCCTATTGCTGAAGAGCCAGAAACCCAGCCAACAGAGCAACCTATCTTAGAAAGCTTTAATGAGATAGCAATTGAAACCCAAACTGAGCCTATATCTGAGCCTATTATTACCTTTGAGCCAATTCCGGAAGAAGAACCCTTACTGGTGATGGAACCGGATGAACCACAACTGCCCGAGCCTGATGAGGAGTTCGATTTTGCAGGTTTGATAGAGCCGGTTGCAGAAGAGCCTACTCCTATGCCCGGCTTGGATACTGTTCCACCGCTTGAATTACCCAAGCCAGAACTACCTGCTGTAGAATCACTTCCAGCTCCGGAGCCAGACCCTGTTCCTGTGGAAAGTATTCCTATACCGGACAAACCCAAACCAATTGTCAATGCCACCACCGGCTATGTAAACTGGCAAAACCGGCAGGAAGCGCAGACAGGTTCTTCCGGCCTGGCAAAAACCTTTAAGCTGTTAATGTGGTTTTCTTTGGTGGTAATTCTGTTCATTTTGATTAAATATGTGGCCTTCGGGCAGCGTTATCGTTTTACCAAGGTAGCTGATAGTTTGCAGGTGGAAATTCCTCAAGCTGCACCAGAGGAGTCAAACCTGCCTATTGATATGGTTTCGGTTCCATCGGATACTTTGGTTATGGGCAGCATAGCCCCCGAAGCAGATGATGATGAGTTTCCGCTTCTAACCATGAAAATCCCTGCTTTTTTAATAAGTAAAACCGAGGTTACGCAAAAGCAATGGCTGATGGTTTTTCCCGAAAATCCTTCCAAGAACATAGGATTAGACCTGCCTGTGGACAATATCAGCTTTTATGAGGCAATAGAATTTTGCAATGCAAAAAGCCTAAAAGACGGCCTTACACCATGCTACGACTATTATGATACCGAGGTGGTGTGCAATTTTGACGCGGATGGATACCGTTTGCCTACCGAAGCAGAGTGGGAATTTGCAGCTAAATCGGCCAAACGCCATGATTTCTTTATCTATAGCGGAGGTAACATACCAGAGGATTTGGGCTGGTTTATAGACAATAGCAATGCCCAAAGCCATTCTGTGGGAAGCAAAAAACCAAATCAACTGGGCTTATTTGACCTGAGCGGAAATGTGTTTGAGTGGGTTTGGAATTGGTATGCGCCATACAGCTACCGCACCGATGATCCTTTCAAGGGACCGGTTAACGGCACAGACAAAGTTATCCGTGGGGGTTCGTGGTATTCTCCCGCCTCCAGTATGCGGGTAAGCAGCCGCGATTTTGCCAAACCCTTTAGCAAAAACAGTTACACCGGTTTCAGGGTAGTCCGGTCTTATTGAAGATTCTCTTGGGTCTTGTCAAATTCTATAATACCTAACAATATGTATAGTCAAGACATCGGTTACTGTCGTTCCCGCGGAGGCGGGAATCCAGCACTTGAAAATCCCGCAGGGATGACACAAAATGTTGAGGTAAATAGAGTGTTATCTGACGCTCTTCCAGAGCTTTTTCATGGGCTGGATTCCCGCCTCCGCGGGAACGACACTTCATGGCAGGCTTGACATAACATTGGCATTCTACTTCGAATTCTTTCCCAACTCCATCTCTTCTCCAATCGCCATAACTTTCCCTTCATAGCCCATGGTTTCAAGCTTATCCACAAAGTCCATTGGATTTACCCGAATCACCGGAAACGTATTATAGTGCATCGGGATGGATAGCATTGGCTTTATCAAGCCCACCGCATAAGCTGCATCCTCAATATCCATGGTATAATTCCCTCCAATGGGTATCAAGAGGTAGTGAATTTTATTCAATTGACCGATCAATTGCATATCGCCAAACAACCCCGTATCGCCACAATGGTAAATGCTTGTCCCATTAATTGTTAGCACAATTCCTGCTGCAAGCCCTCCATAATTGCCATCCGGAGTTACCGAACCATGCAAAGCCTGCACCAGTTTCACCCGCCCAAATTCAAACTGAAAAGCTCCCCCTATCTGCATGGCATGAACCTTGTAACCCTTTTTAGAGATTATGTTTGCAAGCTCCGATACGCAGATAATAATGGTTTTTTGAGTATCTGCAATGCTTAAGGTATCTCCAAGATGGTCGCCATGAGCGTGCGTAACAATAATATACTCCGCTTTCAACTGCTTTGCCTTAATTGTTGCCAAAGGATTTTTATCCAGATAGGGATCTATCAAAATGCGAATTCCCTGATCGGTTACCAGCCTAAAAGCCGAGTGTCCTAAGTATTGCATTATCATCGTTCTGGCTCCTTTTATGCTTTTGGTAACTCTTTCTCCCAAGCAGTAATTTCGGTCAAGGCTAATGCTTTACTTTGCCAATATCATCTTACTAGCAAAGGTTTGATCAGCACAGCAGACACGATAAAAATAGATCCCGCTGGAAACGGGTTGATTATTGTCATTGTTGCCATCCCACACAGCTTTATTGCCGCCGGAAGGTAGCTTGGCATTCAGAAGGCTACGCACCTTCTGGCCTTTAAGGTTATAGATATCAAGCGTGGTTCTGCCGGAATGCGGAAGGCTGAATGCTATGGTGGTGCTGGGATTGAAGGGATTGGGGTAGTTGGTTGCATTGATAAAACCGGAAAGCTCTGGAGTAAAGGGATCATCGTTATCCACATAAGGAATCGAGCCAAACTCATAGCAGCCCATATCTATCCTGCCATCCCAAATACGAAAGTTGTGCGCCAGATCATAGGGTAACAGCTCCAACCCTGCAGTATCAGGGGTGCCGGTATTGATGCAAGGAGAAGCGGCAGAGAGGCTGTAGTATAGTGGATTATGGATATCATCTCCACCGGCAAAGAGAGGGTTTAGGTTTAGATTGTTATCTCCATAAACTATAGTATTACCCGGAGCTTGCTGAATACCATTGAAACCGCCCTTGATCAAGTTGTAGTCCAGAGTCAGTGTGGAAACTATCCCGCTATTATCCATCGGGTTTACCGCAATTTCATAGGGTCTGTCATTATAAAATAGGCAATTGGTTATGGTGGCATCCCCATTTACCATAAGGGCATGCCCATTACCGGTTTGCCCTGCAAATGTGCAGTTAACAACTTTGATTATAGGATTGTTATAGCCAAGAAGTAGCATTGCTCTTTCATGGCAATTGATGTTTGAGAAAATGCAGTTTTGCATTGTATACTGTGGGACATAATCAGGGTTGGATATTCCACCAATCGCAATTGCCTGAGATTCATCGTCAGTCATGGTAATATTCGAGAAGGTTGTATTTTCGATCATTAGGATTGTACCTGCAATCATCCAGATCAATGGAGGTGCCCATACTTCGCTGCTAAAATAAGTAGAAACAGCATTCCTAAAAATACAATTCCTGATAATCCCGGAGAAGTACCCAGGACTGTAGATAAATCCCAAAAGTGGAGTGCTAATGTCCTCAACAGTAACCCCATCCCAAAGACAGTCTCTATTATATGCTATATCAAGAACTGCTACTTCATTAGGACTTAAACCATGTAATCTCAGATTTTTCAGATTAAGTTCAGACTCATCAAACCCCCATATCCCGCAGCTATTATTGGAGTTCTGCGAAGTGATGGAAAGCTCACTAAGGCTTACATTGTTTTGGTAAAAACTGGCAAAAACTTTTAAGGGATTGTATTGCACACTCGCAAAAGCAGGATCCATTTCACCAACTATATGAGTTTCATCAATACCTGCCCCCTGCACATGCACCCAGCTTTTTAAGGAGATGGGAAATATCTGTTGATTGGCCGTGCGAGAATAGGTTCCGGGCAAGATATGCACGGTCTTTGTATTCAGGCTATCCGAGGCAATCCTGTAGATGGCTGTCTTGATTATTTTTAATGCACTTGTGGGGCTAAGGCCATCATTATTATCATCCCCATTGGGAGAGACATAGAGATCACTATTTATCTCCTGATGATGCACTTCCACAGAACTGATATTGAGCTGGAACTCATTTCCCCACGCCCTGTAAGGTGCTGCATAGTAACTGGTGGGATTAGCAACGGTAAACTTCTGTAGGGGAATAGCCAGATCATTGTTAATGGAATGAGCCACAATATCCTGCCCTGCTCCGGCAGTGTTGTTGTATATAGAGCAGCGGTTTGACGGATCAAAAGTTACATTTACATATCCCATATAGCCATTGATGTACATGCCGCCTCCCATTATGTAGGCGTAGTTATCAGATATATTCAAACCACTCAAGACAGATGTGCATTTATACACATTAATGCCTCCTCCATAAGCAGATGCATTCCCAAAAAGATCGCAATTTGTGATCATTGAAGAACTATTCTCACCCAATGAAATTCCGGATTTACAATTGGTAATGGAAAAACCTCTAATTCCAATGTTTTGAATATTCTGGTTTATTCTAATCCCAGAGGAGTTCAAACCTCCATCAATAATAGTAGATGTAGACTAGCCAGAAATATGCTGTTTACTACGACAAGTATCCATTTATACATTGGCATCTTTACTCCTTAATTGGGGGAGGGTAACTCCCTCCCCCTTTGAGATTATTATCGCCTATTTTAACAGGAGTTTAAGTTAATTGAAAACAAATGACTTATGTTTAATACTAAAGAAAATAGGGAAGCTGAAAACCATATAGTTATCCTGTTACTATTGGTTGAGGCAACCCAAATTTGAAGTTCAGCTTTGGCCTCTGGTTTCGGTAACAAATTCCTGCATTAGTATTACTCATACGCTGTCGTTCCCGCGGAGGCGGGAATCCAGCCCAGTTTGACAATAACTATATATAAGTGTTTATATAGCAATAAAATCTATGCCATCCCTTCGGGATTCTGACAGTGCTGGATTCCCGCCTCCGCGGGAACGACAGTATTGTAACCGATGTCCTGATTATGCATATTCGGCGATAAATGTAATCTGACCTAAAGTTCGAGTTTATTCACCGGATTGTGCTCGGGATTTACAGATTCTCGATATTCTTCAAGGGTTTTGCCGCTGTAGCTGCGCTTATTCCTTCCATAGTGGCATAACCAAGGATTGGGGTTCCGACAGGTTTGCCCTCGGCATCTTCTTTATAAAACTCCAGAGGTATGCGGACAGGTTGCCCGTGTTTTTCTGAGACAAATTTACCTTCGTTATCAAGGGCAAACAACGCAGCATAGAACCAGCCCATACCAATGGCAGCTGTGCCGTGTTCATCGTTCACGTTTTTGCGTTTCGAGCCAATTGCCAGGCGCATGGCATGCGACACATTGGGCGAAATTATACTGGAAGTTACGCTGCCGAGGCGTTTTCCGTCTTTATACATGGCACGGTGGCTGACAATACCTTCGGAGACTACAATGGATAGCTGTTTGGTAGCACCATTTGCCATCTCGGTTGCCAGAGCGTTTTTACCCACAAAATCCGGCTTATTCATATCCACAGCGGCATCAAACAGTGGTGCATGAATCGGCGTATGCTGCGGGTCATATTCCTGTCCCATCAGCGGTAAACCATAGGCACCCGCGGAGATACGGTTTTCATCACGACCACCCAAGCCTACTAACAAACCCCCAAATTCCAGGGCTTTGCTGATGATGGCTTTGCAATCTTCCACAGCCGTGGCTACGGGAATATATAGCTCCCAGCCCCAACGGTTGGTGTAGCCGGTGCGGCTGATGAGGTATTTGTGTCCTGCCTTTTCAAACTCGTTAAAGCAGAAGTAATTCATGTTCTTATCTGGATTAGATCGGTTCTTAAGCACTTCTGCACCATACAGTTCCTTGATCAGCTTGAAGGATAGGGGGCCTTGGATGTCTATCTTTACCAATTGATCTGAAATATCCTGCGCCAAGACTTCCTCGGAGGGGAGTTTATTGGCCATAATGCGATCGATGTCGGCAATAAGCTCCTGCTTAACTCCATCTATTTCAACCATATCGGTGATGTCGTGCCCAGCATTGATCACGATAATGAATTCGGCTTCGGCCAGTTTCATCAGAATCATATCGTCCTGCACTCCGCCTTTGGCATTGAGCAACAAAGTGTATTTGCACTGTCCAACCTTCATATCGCTGAAGTTGCCCGCCAGAGAGCGGTTTAAAAGTGCCACCACATCTGCACCCCAGAAGCGGAGTTGCGCCATGTGATCGATGTTATAGATGGCTACCTTATTGATGGCTGTGGCCTCTTCCAACACGGAAGTAAGGTAGTTTACCGCCATGGCATACTGGCCAAAGTTGTTGCGTTTAACGCTTTGCAGGGGAAGGTTTTTGGTTTTTGCCAAAAGGGGCAGGTACCAGGTTTCTTCCAGATCGGTAATATAGGTTTTTCGCTGTTCAGCGGGAAATTTGAAACCGAGGGTGCTCATAAGGATTCTCCTTTAAAAATTATCATTTTAGGCATGAAATATGATATTTGAGTTTTTGTCCAGAACAATCTTGGCTGATGCTGGTTTAGAGCATGTTGTGAACAATCTGACCGGAGATCATGGTAAGGTGGCTGAAGGCATTCAGCCAGAATTCATCCGGCTGAGAACGGAAGTCGTCCAAAACAATAATATCAGCAAGTTTGCCGCACTCCAATGAGCCACGCCGATGTTCCGAGCGGGATATTTGCGCAGCATTATAGCCATAAGCATTAATGGCTTGAAGAGGACTGATAACCTGATCGGGACGGAACTGAGGCTGTTGGGGATCAAGCTGTGGTCTGCGCTGAATAGCACTGTAAATACCCAGGCAGGGATTGATGCTCTCGATGGGTGCATCTGAACCAAAACATAGCGGAATACCGCTATTCTGCATGCTGCCAAAGCTATAAACTTCATTCTGGATATCATTCCAATACTGCTCAATCATCGGCACATCATTAGCCAGATGCACAGGCTGAACTGCCGCAAACATGCCGGAAGCCTTTAGCAGGGGGATATCCTCGTTGCGGATGGATTGCACATGTTCAAGGCGGTGCAGCAAGTCTTTGGTGGGGAAAAGCTTCTTTAGACTTAGGACTGCTTCAATTGCCTGACGCACACTGCGGTCGCCGATGGCGTGGATGGTTGCGCCAATGTTATGCTCTGCTGCACGGGTAAGATATTGCAGCATGGCAGAGTCCTCTATACGCAGGATTCCGGTCGAGCCGGATGGATAGGGAGAAAACATGGCAGCAGTCTGTGAACCTAAGCTGCCATCGCCAAACAGCTTCAAACCTCCGGGTTTGAACCATTCGTCACCCTTGTAACTGCTTATCCCTTCGCTAATTGCCTTGTCAAAATCTTCCAGCATAAAGTGCCAACAAAGGCGGAACCGCGATCCCTGGCTTTGGGCGATAAGCATCAGGTCTCTGCTGGCACAGCTTTCCAGGCTATGAAAGCCCGTTAAACCAAGCTTGTAGAGCCCCTGCACGCTGTCTGTTATGGCTTTGATAATCTGCTGGGACGAGGGCTGGACTATGTAGCTATCCATCATATCGGAAGCCGTTTCGGACAAGATTCCATTGGGTGTACCATCGGGAAAGCGCTCAATTCTTCCACCCTGGGGGTCTGGAGTATCTTGGTTGATCCCTGCAAGGGAAAGTGCCAGAGAATTGCACCATCTGCTATGGTAGTCCTTGCTTTTTAGAGCCACCGGAATGTCCGGGAAAAGCTTATCCAGAAAATGGCGGTTAAGCTCTGCGGGGTTGCTTAGCCGGTTTTTATCCCATCCGTCGCCCAGAATCCACTTTGCAGGCCAGTTAAGCTGCTTGCGGTAATTGCTAAGGCCAGCGGAAATAGAATCCATAGAGTAACAGGAAGCAAGATTTACCATCAAAGAACCCTTGGCATATTCCACAAAGTGGGTATGAGTATCGGTGAATGATGGCAGCAACAGCTTACCCTTCAGGTCAATTGTCTCGGGATGGGCTGTCGCAGCCAAGCGGCATTCCGGCAGGGTGCCAATGAATTTTATTATGTCGTTTTCCGTTAGCAGGCTGGCAGAAACAAAGCTCTGCTTTGCGTGGTTATAAATGTGGCCGTTGGTAAAGATATAGTTCATGGTTGTAGTCTCCCGGGGTTATGCCTTAGTAAAACAACTCAAGAGCTTGCTGCAACTGCGTAGGGTCTATGCCATAATTTAGCCTTATCCAGCCCTTGGTGCTATCTCCAAATGCCCTTCCGGGAACTGTGATAACTCCCTTTGTGGCAAGGGCAGCTGCATAGAGTAGGTCGTCCTCCACCTGCAAAAGCAGATAGGGCGATGCATTGGGTGCATGGATGGCCAGCACATCATTGGGCTTTTGAGCATAAAAGCGTTGTAAAATGGAGTTTCGGTTTAATGCCAAGCTTTGCCTGATCCCTTCTGCCAGCAGCATTCCAGCCTCAGAAAGAGCATAAACTGCCAAAAATTGAGACAGCCAATGACTGCACGTGGAAACATATTGACGCGCCTTTACAAATGAGGCAGTTATAGCCTCCGGAGCAAGCACCCAACCAAGCCGCCAGCCGCTGAGGGCATGACTTTTGGACAAGCCTCCAATACGGATAAGACGATCAACTTTGCCCTGAAGGCTAACGGAAGCTTCCTTAAAATAAAGCCGTGCATAAATTTCATCCACAATTACGATAACTCCATAGCGGTTACACAGTTCGGCAAATCGAGAAGCAGATAGCTGATCGAAACAGAATCCGCTGGGATTGGAGGGAGCACTTAGGACTATGGCTTTTACACCCTGCTTAAAAGCAGCTTCCCACAAGTCCCAAGCTATTTCCTTAAAACAGTGGACAAAAGGTAAACGCACAATTTTGGCTTGACAAATCCTGGCTATGGAAGTGTATGAAGTGTAATCCGGATCGGGGATTGCAACTGTATCATTGGGATTAATTAGTGACATTAGGGTAATAAACAAAGCTTCCTCTGCCCCATTGGTTATCAGCACTTCCTGAGGTTTGGCATTGTGCCTATCTGCTACTGCCTGCCTTAATTCCGGAATGCCGGCATTGGGAGTATATGCAGGATTACCGCTGTTCAACAGCTCGATTGCTTTATCTTTCAATGCTTGGGGCATGGGAAAGCCAAGCTCTCCCAAAGCCAGATTGATTGCCCCTGGAGGAGCAGAATTCATAACCTGACGAATCAGAGATAGTTGTATGTCCTGAAGCCGAAGTGATTCAGTCCAGGATGCTGCGGAGGTCTTGTTCAAGCTGCACCGATATATCTGTTTTGGAATCGCGGTATTTGATGATGATGGGGCAGGCTATTTGGAAACTAGGATTACTTTTTAAGGGGCGTGAACCAGGAACCACAACAGCCCCAGCCGGGATGGTGAAGCTGCCTCCCAAGTCTTTTTCCAGATAGCACTTATGCACGCTGTCGTAGATGGGAGTGGATGAAGTTATTATCGTCCCCGAGGCAATTACCCCCTTTGCACAAACGATAATCCCTTCATATATTCCGGTGTTGCCACCTATAAAGCAATCGTCTTCTATGATAACAGGTCGCGAGCCTATTGGTTCCAGCACACCGCCAATCATTGCTCCTGCAGAAAGATGAACGTTCTTACCTATTTGCGCACAACTACCCACCAAGGCATGCGAATCCACCATTGTTCCGCTATCCACATAAGCACCAATGTTTATGAATGCTGGGGGCATAATAGTAACTCCCGCAGCCAGATAGCAGCCATTGCGGGCAGAGCTTCCACCTGGCACAATGCGGATTTGGTCTTGCAGGGAAAAGCGTTTTTCGGCCAGGGTGTCTTTGTCAAAAAAGGGTTTATGTTCACTCCAGGGAATCTCTGCCAGCACACCCATGCGAAAACCGATCAGGATGCCCATTTTAATCCACTGATGCACCGTCCAGGTGTCATTCAGCTTTTCACAGGCGCGAATTGCGCCGGCATTGAGCAAATCTATAAAATCTGAAAACAGCTGTCGATTTTCGGGAGTGTAGGTTGCCGGTTTTTGGTTGTAAAGATGTGTAATCTGTTCTTTCATAAGCATAACTCCTTGTTAAGCAGCTTAATGCGATCCAGTGCTTCTACCAATATGCTGCGGGGACACCCAAAATTGAGCCGCATAAATCCATTGCCGTCTGTGCCAAACTTTTCCCCCGGTTCCAAAGCCAGCTTTGCCTTTTTGACAAAGGCATCAATCAGTTCCCTTTGGGACAAATTCCAGGCTCTAAAATCCAACCAAGCCAGAAAAGTGCTTTCTATAGGGCTAACTATTATGTTTGGCAGTTCGTTGGCAATAGTGGTTTGCAGCAATATCCGATTTGAATCTAAATAGTCCATCAGCTCTTTCAACCAAGCTGCCGAGTCCCGATAAGCAGCTATAAAAGCCTGAATTCCAAAACTGTTACCCAGATATAGGTGCATTTTAGTGTTCAAAGAACCAATCTTCTCCCGCAGCTCAGGATTGGATATTATTAGGACAGCGGTAGATAAGCCTGCAATATTAAAGCTTTTTGAGGGTGATACGCCAGTAATGCAAAGAGAGGTAAAATCTTCCAAACCAGCAATGGGAACATGCGAAAAACCCGGATACACAATGTCTCCATGAATCTCATCCGAGAAAATAAGCACTTTGTGTTTCTGGCAAAGCCTGCCCATGCGTATAAGCTCTTCCCTGCTCCACACTCTGCTAATGGGATTATGCGGACTGCACAGAATGAACAATTTGGCATGTTTCAGTTTGGCTTCAAAATCGTCCCAATCAATGCTATAAACACCATCTGTATTGACTAAGGGAGAAATCACAAGTTTGCGGTCGAAGTCCTTGACAGCATCAAAAAATGGCTGATAAACCGGAGTTTGAATCAGCACCCCATCCCCGGGATTGGTAAGGCTGAGAACGCTTAGAACAATCCCCGGGACAATTCCCGGAATGGCTACTATCCAGTCCTTACATATCTCCCATTTATTACGTTCTTGCTGCCAGTTTATGGCCGCAGCATAGAAGTCTGATAGACGAAGATTATAGCCAAACAAAGGATGGTTCAGTCTATTTTGCAAAGCTTGCTGAATTTGCTCAGACACGGTAAAATCCATATCAGCAACCCACATCGGTAGCAAATGATCTTGCCCAAAGATCATGGGCAGAGCATCGTGTTTAAAACAACCGCTGCCCCTGCGGTCTATAATCGCATCAAACTTGCTCTGTTTCATTGGCTTCCGTTTGAGAACGCAGATGCTCCACTGCTTTGGAAAGCACCCCATTTAGCTTCACATTGGGGGATAAATCTGCCAGGTTTAGAATTATTTCCAGAATCTTGGGAAAAGAGGCTGGTGTTTGAAAGGTTCGCTCCAATCCGTTTACATCCATATAAACTACTCGCAAAAAGTAGGTTATGCGTTTATTCAGTTCCAGCTTTGTAATGCTTTCGTATGGGACTTCCAGCTTGGGCTTGGCAATAAAGGAAAAAGAGACCGTATCACTGCTAAATAGAACGCAATTCAACGAGGTTATCTGCCGCAGAATGGAATCCAGGGAAACGAAAAGAATCACAAATGGAAGAAGCTTGAAAAACATGGGCATATTGCCATTGACTACCTTAACGAGGAAAAACAGAGTATAGATAAGCACTATAACTGCAAAACCAAGCATCAGTCCCCGCATCCAGGGATTGTATCTATAGCGCACCGGAAGCTGATTGCGGATGGATTTTATCTGGATTTCACGCGGCATAGATAATCCTGCCAAAGCCGGTTTACGCTTTCAATTACCACAGTGGGGACAGGAATAACGTCAAATAGGTTATGCTTATCCTGTTCACCGTGAAAGTCGCTGCCACCAGTCATATAAAGTCCGTTTTTCTGGGCGATGTTGATATAGTTTTCAATTTCCCACTGGTAATGATCGGGGTGCCAAACCTCCAAACCGTCAACCCCCAAAGGGATAAGTTCCTCTAAATAGGAGGGTTTTACCAGCTTTCCCGGATGAGCCAGAACAGCCCAACCTCCGGCATCGTGAATCACGGATATAGCATCGGAAACGCTAAGCTCCGGCTTGGGAACAAACGCTGGCTTGTTATTACCGATATACTTATCAAAAGCTTCGTTTTTTGTTTGGCAGTAGCCTTTGTTCACCAGAATTTGCGCCACATGCGGACGGACAATCAGTTCACGTGAGCCAGCTATTGCAACTACCTCTTCCAAGCTGAGGTTAATTCCCATATCTGCGAGAATAGCAATCATTTTGATGGCCCGTTCACGGCGGCCAATCAAATACATTTCCATCATATCATGCAGACGCAAATTAGAAAAATCACATCCATAAGCCAGGATGTGAACATCTGAGCCATGATGCTGCGAGCTAACTTCCATGCCTGGTAAAATCTTTAGAGGAAAAATAGTGGCAGGCAATTTGGCATAGGCATCGGCAGTGTCATGATCTGTAATGGAAATAAGGTCCAATCCTATTTCCTGAGAGCGTTTTATTAAACGTGCAGGGCTTAGCGCACCATCGGAAACGTTGGTGTGCAGATGCAGGTTTATACGCTTAATGCTGTTTATTTCTTTTACTATCATAATCTAAAATTCGAGGTTGACTTAAAATGGCACTGCCCAAAATCGTCAATTGATTTTTTATTATTCCCCAAATGGGTTTAGGAGAACACATGGAATACGATCCCCTAAAGAATCGCCTGGCCAAATGGATAGAGTTGTTTCCAATCTTGCGAATTGGAATGTATAAGTGTTTGGATGTTATGCTTTTGCGTCAACGCTATGTCCAGCGGGAAATTAAAGGCATCCTCAAAAACCAGAATGCAATAAAGCTCTATGATGCTGGTGCCGGATTTTGCCAATATTCACACTTTGTGCTGCAACACTGGCAAAATTCCATCGTCTTTGCCAGCGACCTGAAAACAGACTATTTGCAGGCTTATGCTATATTTGCGGAAAGCAGGTTTCCCAATCGCTTCAGTTTTCGTGGAGCAGATTTGCAGCATTTTGCACCCAAAACGCAGTATAACCTTGCCCTGGCCATAGATATTCTGGAGCATATACCGGACGACCTTGCAGCCCTGCAAAACTTCTATAAAGCACTGTCCCCCAATGGTTACCTGATTATTTCCACCCCCAGCGATTCTGATGAAGCTGCCAAATATACCGAAGAACATGTTCGCCCAGGGTATCATAAAACAGAGCTGGAAACCAAGCTGCAAAAGAGTGGGTTCAGAATTGTGAAAAGCATGTGGACATATGGTTTTTTTGGCCATCTGGCTTGGCTGCTTACCATGAAATATCCTACAAAAATGGCAAAAAAAGGCTTGCTGCTTTTAATACCCTACTATCTTGCAATTCTCCCTTTTGCCGAATTTCTGATGCACCTGGATATGATTTTGCCCAAAAGCAAAGGAACCGGCATACTAATTGTAGCACAGAAAGCTTAACGAGCATTTCGGACTTTATGGACTGAATGGACAGAATGGACAAAATGGACAAAATGGACAAAATGGACAAAATGGACAGAATGGACAAAATGGACAGAATGGACAAAATGGACTGAATGGACAGAATGGACAAAATGGAAAAGAGCGTGCTCTTTTTGTAGAACCCATCTTGTCCATTTCGTCCATAACGTCCACTACAGTCTATTGTCTTGTCAAGTGTCAAGTGTCAAGTGTCAAGTGTCAAGTGTCAAGTGTCATACATATGACAACACAACACTGTCGTTCCCGCGGAGGCGGGAATCCAGCACTGTTTAGAATCCCGAAGGGATGACACAAAATGTTAAGGAAAATACTATCCTATCTGCCGCTCTTCCAGAGCTGTTTCTATGCTGGATTCCCGCCTCCGCGGGAACGACAAGCCATGGAAGGCTTGACACGACATTAGATTATCAGAACTGAATCAACTCTGGAACATCTTCACTAAGCATCAAAGCCTTGTCTCCGGCAAAATCTTCCCACATTTCATACAGCTTGATGTAGTCTTTGCTCAGGCTGTTAAAAGCTTTCAAGGGAGTCCAGGCACTCAGTTTATCCTTATCGATATTCATTTTGATTCCCTTGGGTGAAGTTGTGGCGTCCACCAGCACAATTTTCCCTTTAACTCCAGTTAAATCGCACATGTGTTCTGTGGCAACATCCATTCCGCCCAAACCATCAATCAAGCCAAGATCCAGAGCTTGTGAACCCGTCCAGATCCGACCTTGGGCATACTCATGCACCTGAGCCAAATCGAGGGTTTTTCTGCCATCATCCACTTTCTTAACAAAATCCTCATAAGTGTATTCTATCATTTCAGTTAGCATTTCTTTTTCTTCGGTTGTCCAGGGGCGGTTAAGTGAACCCATGTCTGCATGTTCACCTTTTTTAACTGTTCCCCAGTTCACCTTTATTTTTTTAAACATCTCAGTGGCATTAAACACCAAGCCTACCACCCCAATAGAACCGGTGATGGTAGATGGATCGGCCACAATGCGATCTGCTTTGCAGGCAATGTAATATCCACCACTTCCAGCCACTCCGGCCATGGATACCACAACAGGCTTCTTATTTTCGGTTTGGGCTAATTCCAATTCGCGCAAGATGATATCACTGGCTTGAGCAGAACCACCACCACTGTCCACACGCAGGATTATGCCTTTGTAAAGCTTGTTTTTACGTGCATCACGAATCATCTTTACCGTGGTTTTGTGGGCAATTTTTGTTCCGGGAGTTCCAGAGCCCATCACAATGCTACCACTTGCGTAAATTACGGCTATCTGGTTTTCTTTTTCTTTAGACCAGTCATAATTGTGGTATTTAGTTAGGTGTGAAGTTTGTTTATTGAACTTGAAATCTTCTTTCAGCTTTTTTTCAAGCTGATCTTCGTAAATCAGTTCATCCACCAGGCCTTTCTCCATTGCGTCTTTTGCCAGATAGTAAGGACCATTATTAATAATTTGTTCTGCGGGTGCGTTAAGCTTATCGCCTCGTCCATTGTGCAAACGCAAGACCAATTCATCCCAGAAGCTCTGTAAAATGGAATCGTAAACTTCCCGTTCTGCTGCGGTCATTTCTGCTTCGGAGAACATATTGCCGGCATTTTTATATTTATGGCTGCGGAAGTTTAGCGTCTCAATCCCCAGACTGGTAAGCATGTTTTTAAAATACGGGCTGTTGATGGCAAGTCCGCGCAGATCAATAGATCCCATGGGATTCAGATAAATCTTGTCGGCAATTGAGGCGGCAAAGATATAGCCTGCATTGCCCATGTTATCATAGTAAAAACTGACCTTTTTACCGCTGCTTTTGAACTCTGCAAAGGCATCCACCAGTTCTTGCTGCAAAGCCAGAGAAGAGGCAAAATAGGGGTTTTTGAGCAAAATGCCCTGAACTCTATCATCTTCCTTGGCACGTTTGAGAGTATTAATGATGGTTTCTATCGATTTATCGTTGGAATCGTATAGCTTAAAGGGGCCAATCTCATATTTCGGTGCCCTGTAAGTAAGGATGTTTCCGGTCAGCTTCATATTTAACCAGGTTTTGGGAGTTATCCCCAAAAATGGCTTGTGGTTTAGCTCCGAAGAATGCGCCCAGGCAATACCATAGTTATCATTTTCCTTCATCCGGCTTAAACCGCCAACCTCAGTTCTATCAAAACACAGGCTAAAGTTCAGCAGCGTAGTCTTTTCTGCAGTATTATAGGTAGCCCCAATCTTCACGCCATTCAGCAATTGAGTTTGAATTCCCCACACCGGATCCTTGATTTCGTATTTGTCGTCCGCAGCATACCTGGCATAATTCATATCCAGGGAAAGCTCCAAACGATGATCTGCTATTGAAGGTATCAAGGCAAGAGGACGAACTGCCAAACCACCCCGGTAATAGGGTTTGCCATGAATGGGATTGTCCCAGGTAAAAGCCACTGAAGTGGCATCCAGGGGACGGTAGGTTACACCGCTGCGAAACACTCCGTCCTTATATTTGTCTTCGCACCAGCGATAGTTTACCCCTGCATAAACATTGGGAAAAACGTAAGCAGGGAAAAGCTCAAAACCTGTGGCCACTAGATGGTAAGATATGCCTTCATCACGTTCATAGGCATAGCTGAGGCCTTCTGTATTCAAAAGCAGCCAATAGTGCCGTTTCCAAACCTCATCATCGTTCAAGTGAGCTAGGCCAATTCCTGTAGCTGCACCGGTTCCCAACAAAGAGGGATTGCTATAGGGAATAAATACGTTATCCACATTTGCGATAGGAAATTCCATGTATCCCATCTGCAATGGATTTTCTTCCCAGGCTGGTTGGGCATAGGCCATGGTTGCCAGCATAAGCATTGCGCTTAAGATAAATAAACATCTGCTCAGCTTCATTGTAACTCCTTATAGACCTTTATAAATTTAGGCTTCCGGGGTTATTATCTTCTTCCCCGGGTATGAAATTTCACTTCAGCTCCATTATTTATCTGCGAAAAATAAGTCAAGAGATTTCCGCACACAAAAAAAGGGGGCGGGGAGCCCCCATGTGTGTGTTGAGGTATGTGTCGTCTAAATTATCTCATTGGTATTCATCACAATGCCAAACTCCGCCGTTGATTTTCTTTAGTTGGCAGATATCGCGAATCTGGCACTGAGCACAAAGTCCATATACTTCGTTATCCTCGCCGGAGGACAGATCAAGCGTGGTGAAAGTGAGGCTGCAAGAGGCTTCATCGCCTGCATCATAATCTTCGCAGTCATACACCAAGCCATAACTGCTATTGAGCTTGCATGTTACCTTGCGGCTGCAATATGCACACAATCCATTGCGATTAAAGCTTTTATCCAAATATGCTCTGGTAATGTAGCTTTCCAGTTCCACTTTTCTTAAAATAGTGCGTGCAATTGCTGCCATGCTTTTCACCTGTCTTGTTTTTCCTCCTTATAGATGCAAGCTCTGTGCCAAATGGGTTTTTCATCTTTCCCTTCTCATAATCTGCTGCCACACTTGCACATATCGAATTCATAGCAAGCTTGCACCGGGAAGAGTGACAACGTTTTTTTGGGGATTAACACCCCAGTGTAGAATTATTCCCCAGCTTCACCCGCCTGATCTCCTACTCATTTCCCCTGCTTAAAAACGGTATCAATACGGAATCAATACGGATGAAGTCCTTATTGATTCCGTATTTATTCCTTAATTGAAACAAGAGAAAGCTTAAACAGTGAGAGTTTCACAGTAAGAGTTTCACAGTGAGAGATGCGCATTAAGTTTGGAGTCGATTCCGCCTTAGTTTGGTTTAAATGGGTCTCTTGTTGGACGGCGGAATGGACTACAAAAGGCGATAGCTGAGTTAGCTGGCTGCCGTGTGTAGTCCTTGCAGCCATGGAATGGACTACAAAAGGCGATAGCTGAGTTAGCTAGCTGCCATGTGTAGTCCTTGCAGCCTTATAATTGGGAGATGGCTTTGGTTCTGGTGAAGGCTGCAACGACTCCACACTTAATGGGTCTCTTGTTGGACGGCGGAATGGACGTTAAGTTTGGAGTCGATTCCGCCTTAGTTTGGTTTAAATGAGTCTCTTGTTGGACGGCGGAATGGACTACAAAAGGCGATAGCTGAGTTAGCTGGCTGCCGTGTGTAGTCCTTGCAGCCATGGAATGGACTACAAAAGGCGATAGCTGAGTTAGCTGGCTGCCGTGTGTAGTCCTTGCAGCCTTATAATTGGGAGATGGCTTTGGTTCTGGGAAAGGCTGCAACGACTCCACACTTAGCGGGACTAAAAATCCGGTTAATCCGCAAATCCATGTGCCTATTACATTTTTTGCATCGCCATCTTTAAGAAAATAACGTGGCAATATGCCAGCAGAAAGATATTCATTTTAGCTCTTGACGCCAAAACCTGCAATCAAATTATGTTCCTAACCTATAGAAGCAAGGAAAAGTAAATATGGAAACACCTATAAACACTCCCGAAAAAGATGGCGAAAAGACTGCGGTATCAAACTTTATCCGCTTTATGATAGATCGTGATCTGGAAAGCGGCAAACACAGCAGCATCGTTACCCGGTTTCCGCCGGAACCAAATGGCTATTTGCATATTGGGCATGCCAAATCCATCTGTTTGAATTTTGGCTTGGCCAGAGACTATCAGGGACGCTGCCATTTGCGTTTTGACGATACCAATCCCGTAAAAGAAGATGTGGAATATGTGGATTCCATCATGGATGATGTCCATTGGCTGGGCTTTGATTGGCAGGAACACTTGTATTATGCCTCAGATTATTTTGATCAGCTTTATGAATATGCCGAAAACCTGATTTTGCAGGGTAAAGCCTTTGTCTGCGACCTCAGTATTGAAGAGCTGCGCACTTACCGCGGAACCCTTACTGTTCCTGGCAAAAACAGCCCCTATCGCCAGAGAAGCATAGAGGAAAATCTGGATTTATTCCGCCGTATGAAAGCAGGTGAATTTGCCGATGGCAGCAGAAGCCTGCGAGCTAAGATCGACATGAATTCGCCAAATTTAAACCTGCGCGATCCGGTGATTTACCGCATTAAAAAGACTCACCATCATCGCACCGGCAGTGATTGGCAAATTTACCCGATGTATGATTACACTCATTGCATTTCTGATGCCATCGAAGGCATTACCCACAGCATCTGCACTTTGGAATTTGAAGCCCACAGGCCGCTTTATGATTGGTTTTTAGACCAACTTCCCGTGCCCTGTCATCCGCAGCAAATTGAATTTGCCAGGCTAAATCTGGCCTACACAGTGATGAGCAAACGCATGCTGTTGGAGCTGGTAAATACAAAGCTGGTAAATGGTTGGGACGATCCCCGCATGCCTACCATTGCCGGAATGCGCAGAAGAGGCTATACTCCGGAAGCAATTAGAGAATTTGCCGACCGCATTGGTGTGGCCAAAGCCGGCTCGCTGGTGGATGATGACCTGCTGATGTTTTGCGTGCGTGAAGACCTGAATAAAAAAGCTCTGCGGCGCATGGCAGTGCTGAATCCCTTGAAATTGACCATCACAAATTACCCTGAGGGAAAAATTGAGGACATAGAGGCGGATAACAATTCCGAAGTAGAAGACGCTGGAAAACGTCTGGTTAAATTCTCTAAAGACCTATTCATTGAGCGTGAGGACTTTAGCGAAAATCCCCCCAAAGGTTGGTTCCGCCTTTCACCGGGAAAAGAGGTGCGTTTAAAGCATGCTTATTATATCACTTGTGATGAGGTTATCAAAGATGGCAGCGGCGAAGTTACAGAGCTAAAATGCAGCTATGATCCTGCTTCCCGCGGGGGCTGGACTGAAGACGCCCGCAAGGTTAAAGGCACATTGCACTGGGTTTCTGCGCTTCATGCCGTTCCCGTGGAGCTGAGGCTGTACGATCGGCTTTTCACTCTGGCCGATATGAGCGAAATTGAAGAAGGAAAAAGCTATAAAGACTATTTGAATCCTGATTCGTTGAAAATGAATCACACTTGCCTGGCAGAAGAAGCATTAAGGGACACCAAGCCCGGAGAACGTTTCCAGTTCCTGCGGATTGGCTATTTTTGCACCGATTTGGACAGCAGCAAAGAAAAGCCTGTTTTCAATCGCATTGCCACGCTTAAAGATAGCTGGGCCAAGCTCAGCAAAAAATAAGGAGAAAATCATGATTTACAAAGTAATTCTGGTGAAAATTGATCACCGCAGCAGCGAAGCTACCAAGGTTCAGGATATTTTGACCAAGTATGGCTGCAACATCAAAGTGCGCTTGGGTTTGCATGAAGTTTCCAAAGAGTTTTGCGCCAATGACGGGCTGGTTATTCTGGAACTTGAGGGTAATAAGGAAGATAATAACGAAATGTTGGCTGCCCTGAATGCGGTGGAATACGTTACCGCCACTTATCTTGAGATGTAAGCTATAGCGTAAAAGCTTTATTAATAAGGATTTACACTATCTATTTCCAGCGGTATTTTCCCAGGCTTCCCCGCAGAGCATAATAGATAAACTGAGCTGGGAAAATCAGAATTTGAATAGGATACAAAACGATTAACTTACTACGCTCTATTTGCTTTAAGTGGCTGTAACTGAACCAAAATTCCGTGGCTGTTTTTATCAGCAGGCTGATGATGATAAGCTTATTAAATCTACCCCGGATAGTTTTGAACAAACCGAGATAAAACATACAGAAATAAGCAAATACAAAAGCCGACAAAGCCTTTAGCCACCAAGGATGAACCAAGAACTTGGAAGCCCTGCGGATATTGGTATGATGGTGTTTTAGCCTATCCGTGCCATCTATGGAAACCACTTGTGCAGTCAGATTGGGATTATAGGCAGCCTTGCGGATATGGGGCATCATCTTCATCAATAGCAAATCATCATCGCCAGAAGCCAGATGGCCAATGCCCTCAAAACCGCCACTCTGCAAAAACACTCGCTTGCGGTAAACCATATTACAGGCACTGCTGGTAAAGGGGATTCGATAATACAAGCCTGCTGCTGCCAGCGCATAATAGGCACTGCGCTCAAAATTCTTCAATCTGTAAAGGCTGCCTTCCGGTCTGCTTTTTAGCACCGAATAGGATAATAGATAATCCGTGCCGGCATCCATACTGCGGTTTATCTCGCTCAGCCAGGTGGGAGGGACAATACAATCCGCGTCTGTAAAGGCCAGCACATCGTTTGTAGCTGCGTTGATCCCCTGCTGGATGGTAGCTTTTTTGCCCACTAAGCCTGGTGATTCAGTATAAAAATGGATTACTTGCAGGTTTGGGCACACAGCCTGGCTATCTAAGAACTCTTTGCTGCCATCCTCACTATGATCATTAACCAGGATAAGCTCATATTTATCCAGCGGGTAATTTAGTAATGCCAGCGAGGCAAGCAGCTTGGGCAGATTGTGCATCTCATTACGTGCAGCAATGATTATGGAAATGGGTTGTTGCACAGAGGAAAATGGTTTTTGCCTGTCCTGATGAACAATATTTTGCATTCCACGGCGCAACCACAGTAAAAACGCTGAATATAGAGCCGTCCACAGAGCAAAGACTGTATTCATTTAGCTTAAAACTGAATCTGTGGTTTCAATAAACTTAGCCAGCTCGGGGCTGTCCTTTTTCAGGTCATCCAAAGTCCTGCGATGTATCTGCACTTGTGCCGGAGTTGCAGCTTCATCCAGAGTTAGTGATAAAGTGATAGACTCGTGAAACAGCTCGCTAAGAATGTTTTGCAGCGCACTCTGATTATTTTTTAGCCGATTATAATCTGTTTGACTCTCCACGGTAAGCTGTAAAATCTTTCCATTGGCTTGCCGGGACTTGGCATTTTTTAAGGCAGCTGTGCACATTTTGCTTATTTTTTCGGTGCGTATTTCAAAGCGTGGCCACATTATATTCAGGTTGGCTTCGTTGAATGTCACTTTTTCCACAGGAGCTTCTTCATGGTGAGCATGCTCTGGGGCTGCTTGCGTTGCCGCAGCGGGTTTTGTGATGTTGCCATAGGAATTACTGCGGGCATTTTGAGCATTTCTGCCTGGGGTTTGTTCTGAGCTTTGAGCAGGCAAACCACCCAATTTTGCTGCCCCGGATAGTTTGGCCACCAGCGCAGCCACATCTTCCATTTCGTCCATTTTGCACAGCTTTATCATTAGTGCTTCCAAAATTAAATAGGGATTGGAACTGCTGCGCAAATCAGTGCGGCTGGCAATTAGAAAGCTCATCATATACATCAGCTTGTTTTGGCTAAACATTCCCCCCAGCTCATCAAACATTTGCAGCTCTTCCGGATTGATGTCTTTGATCGAAACCCCAAGCTTGCGCAAAATAAGCACACGGATAAATTCCAGCATATTTGCAATAAACTCCTGCAAATCGGTTCCCTGTTCAAACACATCGTGCAGTTCTGTGATTAGCCCTGTGGCATCTTTTGCATCTATAAGGGTTAAAAAGCGGTGATAAACCTGATTGGGAATCAGGCCAAATATCTGCCGAACTTTGTCTATGGTAATGTTATCCATGCAATAAGAAATGGCTTGATCCATCAGAGACAAGGCATCACGCAAACCCCCATCTGCTTTGCGGGCAATTAAATATAGCGATTCGTTATCAATCATAATGTTCTCAATTGCAGCCAAATCTTGCAGCCTTCGCACAATTGCCCCTATAGGTATACGCTTAAAATCGTAACGTTGACAACGTGAAATGATGGTTGGCAAAACCTTATGCGGCTCAGTTGTGGCAAAAATGAAAACCACATTTTCGGGAGGTTCTTCCAAGGTTTTCAAAAGAGCATTGAAGGCATTCTTGGAAAGCATGTGCACTTCATCTATTATATATATCTTATATTTTGAACCACTGGCAGCATATAACAGCTCTCGCTGTAATTCGCGGATATCATCCACACCCGTGTTGGAAGCACCGTCAATTTCAATTACATCAGGGGATGTTCCTGCCGTTATCTCATTGCAATTTGAACAAGTATTACAGGGATGGGTGGTAGGCCCCTTTTCGCAATTGAGGCTCTTGGCCATAATGCGCGCCAGAGAGGTCTTCCCCACTCCGCGCGGACCTGTGAATAAATACGCATGAGCTATACGATTTGAGGCAATGGCATTTTGCAGGATTCCGGTAACGTGATCCTGGGCATAAACCTCCGAAAAGCTCTGAGGTCTGTATTTACGGGCTAATACTATATAACTCATTTATCCTCTTGTATCTTTTATTATTTTACCACCGGGAACACCGAAGGCACCGAAGCTAAAAGATGAACCCCTAAAAAGCATCTTCACTATATCTGCACCGTGTTCCACCTTTCCACCTTTTCACCTTTCCACCCCATCGGTCCATCACCATTTTTTCTCCCCTCCATTTTTAAGCAAGCATTTTCTGCTGGACAAATTATCTACCCCTTTAAAAGATTGGATTATTGAAAAAATAAAAGCTCCCATAACTGGAGGTAAAGTTATGAAATTGGAAGGAAAAGTAGTTATCGCTCAAGGTGGCGGGCCAACCGCGGTGATCAATCAATCACTGGTAGGAGCAGCTTTGGAAGCACGCAAATTCTCCCAGGTAACCAGAGTTTACGGTGCCCTGTATGGTGTGCAAGGCATTGTGGATGAACAATTTGTGGACTTGACCCAAGAGACCACCCACAATTTGGAACAAGTGGCCAACACACCTTCTTCAGCACTGATGTCCACCCGCGACAAGCCCGACGAGAAGTATTGCAAAGAGATTTTTAAGGTTTTGAAGGCGCACGACGCCCGATATTTCTTTTACATCGGCGGAAATGACTCTGCCGATACAGTGCGCATCGTAAATGAGCAAGCCAATCTGGCTGATTACGAATTCCGGGCAATTCACATCCCCAAGACCATAGATAACGATTTAGTTTTAAACGATCATACGCCTGGGTTTGGTTCTGCGGCTCGCTTTGTTGCCTCTGCCTTCACGGGTGTAAATCTTGATAACAGAGCCTTACCGGGTGTTTACATCGGAGTTGTTATGGGTCGTCATGCAGGATTCTTAACCGCTGCTTCGGCCTTGGCACAAAAGTATCCAGACGATGGCCCACACCTTATCTATATGCCGGAACGCGCTTTCCATCGTGAGGATTTTCTGGCAGACGTGCAACGCGTTTACAACCAACATGGAAAATGCGTGGTAGCCGTGTCCGAAGGCATTGTGGATGAAAAAGGTGCGCCTATTATGACCAAACTCTCGCAGCACATAGAAAAAGATGCCCATGGTAACGTTCAACTTTCCGGAACAGGGATGCTGGGTGATTTACTGTGTGATTTGATTCGCACCAAGCTGAAGATAAAGCGTGTGCGTAGCGATACTTTTGGCTATTTACAACGCTCTTTTATGGGATGTGTTTCCGATGTGGATCAGCGTGAAGCTCGTGAAGTTGGCGAACGTGCCGCTCATTATGCCATTTGGTACAATCTGGATGGCTCCATCTCAATACAACGCACAGGGTTCTATTCTGTAAATTACCAACTGGAAAAGCTTACAGATATTGCCGGGAAAACACGTCATATGCCAGATGAATATATAAACTCCAGCGGAAATGGGATCACGGACGATTTTAAGTTCTACCTACGGCCTCTGATTGGTTCCGGATTCCCAGTAGCTCATAGGCTCAGAGCTCCAAGAGTGGCTCAGCTTTTGGAAGGGAAATAATCCAGTCTTGCAGATAAATCATAAGCAGCCCCTGTCCCCTGTCCCCTGTCCCCTGTCCCCTGTCCCCTGTCCCCTACTTATGCTTTCTTCGCTTGACACAAAACCACAGATTTATTATTTGGAGAAAAAAACAAAATAATACATGGAGGAACCAATGACTATCCATGATTTCATGGCAAAAGTCGCAGCCAAGAATGCCGGTGAACCTGAATTCTTGCAAGCAGTAAAAGAAGTTGTCGAAACCGTATGGGATGTGTATATCAGCAATCCCCGCTTTGTAAAAGCAAACATTCTGGAACGTATTGTAGAACCCGAAAGAACCATTATCTTCCGCGTCCCCTGGATGGATGACAAGGGTGAAGTTCATGTTCAGCGCGGTTACCGCGTGCAATTTAACAGCGCAATAGGCCCCTATAAGGGCGGTTTGCGTTTTCACCCCAGTGTAAACCTTTCCATTTTGAAGTTTTTAGGCTTCGAACAGATTTTTAAAAACAGCCTTACTACTCTGCCGATGGGTGGAGGAAAAGGCGGCAGTGATTTTGACGCCAAAGGCAAATCCGATGCAGAAATCATGCGCTTTTGCCAGGCTTTTATGAGCGAATTATTCCGCCATATTGGTCCAGATACAGACGTTCCCGCCGGTGATATCGGTGTGGGTGGCCGCGAAATTGGCTATTTATTCGGGATGTATAAGAAGCTGAGAAACGAATTTACCGGCGTCCTAACCGGTAAGGGCATCAATTGGGGTGGCAGCCTCATTCGCCCCGAAGCCACCGGTTATGGTGTGGTTTATTTTGCCGAAGAAATGCTAAAAACCCAGGATAAAACCTTTCAAGGCATGAAAGTAGCCCTATCCGGATTTGGCAATGTAGCCTGGGGTGCCGCTCAGAAGATTGTAGAGCTTGGCGGAAAGGTTATCACGATCTCCGGTCCTGATGGCTACATTTTGGACGAAGAAGGCATCAGCGGCGAAAAGATTGAATATCTGCTGGAACTTCGCGCATCCAATAACGACCGCGTTTGCGACTATGCAGACGTTTATCCCAATGCCATATTCATCCCTGGCAAACGCCCCTGGGAAGTTAAAGTGGATGTGGCCATACCCTGTGCCACTCAAAACGAATTGGATGCCACAGATGCTAAAACCCTTGTTGCTAACGGTTGTTTCTGCGTAACCGAAGCTGCCAATATGCCCTGCACTCCCGAAGCAGTTGAAGTGTTCCAAAACGCTAAAATCCTCTTTGCCCCCGGCAAAGCTGCCAATGCAGGCGGCGTAGCGACCAGCGGACTGGAAATGACTCAGAACTCCATGCGTCTTGGTTGGAGCAGAACCGAAGTGGATGCCCGTTTGCATGAAATCATGAAAAACATTCATGAAGCTTGCCACACCAATGGCAAACAAGCCGATGGCTATGTAAACTATGTAAAAGGTGCTAATATCGCCGGTTTCCTGAAAGTTGCCAACGCCATGTGCGATCAGGGAATTGTGTAAACTAACTTACAATCACAATATTGTCCAAACCCGAATCAATTTTCTGATTCGGGTTTCTTATATCTTCATCAAACTGTCCATGGTACATCTTTCCTTGGTGCAAACAAATACACTTAGGGTAAATTTGCTTATGGAGTAGGCATCGTAGATAGTAGTAGAAACAGGTTGGAAAATTCAATTAATCTCAGGGAAGATATTCAGATGCTTTAATATTTTTATTGACAGTAAAATCGGACATGAAATAGCACGGATCCGGACATGTTTAAAGGAGAATAGAAATGAAAAACGCACGAGGAATCGCACTTTTTACTTGTTTAATGCTACTCGCCATCAGCGCAAATCTGTGGGCTGCTGACGAAATGGATGATGCTTTTGCCGAAGCTGAAGCACAAAAAGATATGCTGGCTTATGTGCAAACAAGAAGCCGAAATTAGTCCAGTGTTATGTCAATTCGCCCATGACGTGTCGTTCCCGCGAAGGCGGGAATCCAGCTTAGAAAAAGCTCTGGAAGAGCGGTAGAGAGGACAGTTTTGCCTCAACATTTTGTGTCATTCCTACAGGATTATCAAGGGCTGGATTCCCGCCTCCGCGGGAACGACAGTGTTTTACCGTCATCTTACTGTCATATGAAACAAGAAGCCGAAACCCGGATGCAAAGCATGATAGAGACAGATTCCAAACCCTCTGCAAATCTGCTTCCCAAGGATTTCACCAAACCGGTTTATACACCCTCCGCTCAAAGAGAAACTGTTACCCTCAACAGGGCTGAATTGAACTGCATGGTAAAATCTCTGGAACTGCCAAATGTGGAAGGTCTTACCCCTGAACTAAAACAGGCAGTATCTGAACTAACTAAGGTTTATTTCTCAGAATCTGTCCCCAAGCTGCTGCCGGTAAAAATGATGGCTGTGTATCTGGATAATCCGGAAGTCCTTGGTGATAATAACGGGCTGGTAAAACAAACACAATACCGGCTAAACAGCTATGTAAAAGCAGATAGGTAGGAGAAAAACATGAAACGCATAGTTTATTTGGCATTATTGGTAGGATTCTTATTTATCCTTAATTCCTGTTTAACCGAACCTTCCTCTCCGCGACCAGAAAACTGGCTCTGCAGTATCAACGCCGATGGCACAGGATTCAGGAAGATAAAAAAAGTTGATGAAAGCTTTGGAACTACTGGTTTTGGGGATATATACATGACCAAGGACGATAAGATCATCTTCTATGGAGAAAAGCTGTGGATATCGGATACGGACGTTATCAACCCAGTACAGATAACTCCCGATAACATAACGCTTACAGATCGACATTCAAGGCTCACTCAGTCATCTGAAGGGAGCAAGCTGTACTTTGCAGCTAATAAAAACATCTACCTGCTTACGTATCCTGATTACCAATTAACCAAGCTTACTAACGAAACTGTTCGCAATCTCAGGAACCCGATATTGTCTGATCAGGGCAACTACCTAACATACTCCTCTCATGGATATGGAGAACCAACCAAAGATTCCGAATATATGTATTACATGGATTTGAATGCACTGGTACCTGTGTTAGTGCCTAAGCCAAACGAAGTATTAAGAGTTGCAAATGGTATCTATTTAGAGAATGAAGAATTTTTATACTTTGAAGGTTTGGGTCTAAGGAAATCAAGATTGGATGGTTCGGAGCATTCGGTTGTTGATGACAATGGAATGGGAGGTATACC
The DNA here is from genome assembly GCA_002428685.1 of Cloacimonetes bacterium UBA6081. Lineage (GTDB taxonomy): Bacteria > Cloacimonadota > Cloacimonadia > Cloacimonadales > Cloacimonadaceae > Cloacimonas. Next base: position 36,057 of record DIXL01000009.1, read on the forward strand.
AAATACTATGTTTGCTTTATCGGATGACAAACAGTTTGTTATAAGGTGGGCGGAATATAACACTAACTCATTTGCTCGCTGTTTTAACCTGAGTAATCTCTCACATTGCGAACTTCCACTGGAAATATTTCAATATGTATCCCCCTTGGGAAGATTAAGTAGAAATGCAAATAGATTCTTTTATGTTAGCCCCAATAACAATCTATGTGTTTATGATCTTGATACATCCACAAATCAAGTCCTATTCGAGGATAATAGTGATATATCCATATATAGGTTTCTGATGCTATCTCCTGCCTGGGATGGCACCAAGGTATATTTCTATGCAGAGATTTCAGCAAAATGAGGATGAAATGGAATATATTAAACGCCTAATAGAAATTATTCTGCTCTCTATTTGTATCTACTCACCAGTTACATTAGTGGCTGATGATGATCCCAATGCATATCATTGCGTGGTAGAAAGTGAATTTGCCAACACACCCATATTAACGGTTCCTTTGGCTGTTTGGGAATTTGCAGGCTGTAGTGCTATAAATGATTCCATATACGAATTCGACATAACAGCCGTACCTGATACCGTGTATAATATTACAACAATGGGGCTAATACCTAATGCTATGCCAGGTGATGGTTACAATGATTATTTATCATTTTTTTTATTAATAGAATGGATAGAGAATAGAGATTGGTACGGCACCAAGCATGCACGAATTGTAATTCCTGAAGGTGAATATGACCTTTTTGATCAAATAGTAATGGGGAATAACATTAGCTTGAGAGGTGCAGGCTCGGATCAAACCATCCTACGCTTTGCAATAAAAGCAGATAGTACTAATATGAATCAAGCTGCCTGTAGGAAGGATGCTATTCTCATTAGTGGATCGGATATATTACCTCAATATAGGATTTATAATGTTGGAATTGAGAATCTCAAGATTGTCAGAATTAGAGAAGGGCTAACCCCAGAGGAAGTAAAATATTTTGTTGGAGACCATCAGACAATTAACGGTATTCTGGGTTACTATGGAAATAACATCGCTATTAGGTATGGGCAAAATTGCTGGGTGAAGGGAGTGGAAAGTGAGAACACATTCCGCAATCATGTTACCCTGGAGTTCTCGTACCACATTACAATATCAGGTGTTTACTTTCATCATGCCAACAACTATGGAGGAGGTGGATATGGATACGGAGTCGGGATATGGGATAGTAGCAATAACAAGGTTGAAAACTCCATTTTCGAACATCTAAGGCATGGTGTAACGATTATAGACAAGAGTTGGTTTAACGTCATAGCCTATAATTATTTCCGTGATCAACATTCTGTAGCTGAGTTACCTGTATCGACAATGATGTTACCATTTCCTGATGAAATCGAGCAAAAATGGAGCGATATTGCAGTTCATGGAGAATCACATAACACTTGGCAAAGTGAGGATAATCCCTCTGTCCCTATTGATAGTTTACGAACTCCCTATTATAACCTAATTGAGGGTAATGAACTGGAGTATCTTTGTGTGGATGCAACACATCAACATAATGGATCACATAACACTTTTTTACGAAATAGGGTTACTAATCAGATTCATGTTATGGGCTACGATGGTTTCCCTGCAGGATTTACGGAAACAATAATCGCTTGTGACGCTGTTATTGAAGCGGTTTGTTTTCTGTTTGGCTCACAGTTTGGGTGGGATGTCGGCTTTTACATTGCCTATGGGTTAACCAACGTTGCATTACAATTTGTATGTAAAGATTGTGCATCCTTTAGAATGGCTGACCAATTTACATATTTGAATCCAGGCACCGATAATGATACTCATAAATTTCAGAACCAGCCCCGCCAGCTTTTTGTAAACAATTATGCCAGAGAGTATAATTGGTGGAGAAATCAGATACTTGATTTTCCGGTAAGGATGCATAGTGAAACAGACCAGTTTCAAATTAACACCTACAAGCGTTATCTAAATTTCTTTGGGAAAAAGAAGGGCAAGGTTCTCTCTGAATATACACCTGCATATGTAGATGGCAGTTATTATCACGATCAGGAGATTGCTCCAGAGTATTGGCCAAATACCATGGCATGGCCATATTATACCTCTCAAGAAGGCAATCCCGCATCTTACCGCTGGCATAACAGCAATAAAAAAACGTTTGGCCCTGGCGATCCTGCGGGATTTTACAGCATCACAACCATTTCGAGTAACACCACTTTTGCAGAAGATCAAGATGTTGCTGCAGGAACCATATTAGTAATAAATCCTGGGGTTACGATAAAGTTTGAAACAGGTAAGAAGCTTACTATCAACGGGTCTTTGCGGGCTCTTGGCACAGAAGAACTTCCTATAGTTTTTACCTGTTCCGATTCCAGCCAAACATGGTATGGGATTACGGTTGCCGGGACCAATGAAGCTGCTTTACCGAATATTGAACTGAGTAATTGTACAATCAGTAAGGTCTCTGCTGGGGCGTTAACCATGTATCAATATCAAAATGCCCTAATAGTATTCATTTTTTAATAATGAAGACTAATAATATGTGTAAAGTATAGATTATGTATGGTTAGGGATATACCAAAGTAATCCCTTAGTTTATTATGGAATATGGGAACTTTATCTCGTCCCCGAGATTAGACAAAATTAGAGGTATTTATGAAAAAGCAAGTTTTAGTATTACTTGGATTTCTACTTGGGCTATCTTTATTTGCACAATGTGGAGAACCCCCATTTCCCCCCGTAACAAATTTTCTAATCCCTGATAGGATTAGGAATACCATAGCGGTTGATCCTGATGTATCAGGAGAGGGAATTAGGTTTTACGCTACAACCTTTGGGTTGGAGAATTTCGATGGAACTCAAAACCATATGGAAAAGGCACCATTGCCAAAACCGGCATCTTTAGTTAGATTTGGGATAGGAAACACAAAGCCCGATCCACCGTACCCGCCCTGGACTTTTACGGAAATCATCATTAATACTATGGATGAACCTGTGTTCAATGAACCCGGATCTACTCCCATAAATTGCTATGCGGATAATGAACGTAACGAATTGCAGGTGGAATATCCTGCACTCCTAACATTCACAGACAATTCTACAGGCAGAGAAGGATTAATGCGCTACCTCAGTGGAACTGGATGTTGGGCAAGCCCTGTTTTGTATAAAGACAATCTGGATAACAACCACTTAATAATCTTGAATAAAAGTGGTTGTCTGATGAGTGTTAAAGTTACAGATAGTGAGCTAACTATGGAGTGGAAGATTAATCTGCGAGATGCAGAACGCACTAACGATAATCATTCCTTTGCCTACGAGTTTATCGCTACTCCAGTTTTAGTTGACGGCAAAATCTATGTAGCTGGAATAAAATTGATTCACGTAATCGACATTTCTACAGCTTTCCCAACTAAATCGGAATACACTCTTCCCAATATTTTAACAGACGATTATCTGGACACTCCAGTTGTTTTTGATACACAACCGTCTCCCAACCGGTCGTTTTACATAATCAGTCACAAGGGCAAACCTTATCAATTGAAAGTGCACAATATTTATCAATTGAGTGTGCCACCTCTCGGTTTATCCGGGACTCAGCCATTTTTGGATTCAGATGGGCATGTATATTTTGCTACTTCCGGAACTAGTTCTCCCGTGCTTAGCTACATAGAACAGGAAGAGCGAAATCCCAATCTCTCCTCTGCTCCCCTTGTAAGCGTTGACATACCACTCATTTCGCTAACCGAACGAATACACTCATCTGTGCTTTCGGATTTTACTCGTAACCAATATCTTCTAACAAGCAATAACGTTCTAAGAATAAATGAACCCTACAATTTTAGCACATACTCACCAAATGTTGACCCCGTAAACTACATTAGTGCTAATCCAAATGACTGGTGTAGCACCACCTCTTTGAGCAGCTTCGGGAAGAGATTTCCCAGTAACAATGCGATATTGTCTTACCACAACAGCACTATTCAGACTATGCTGTTTACTTTTAATAATGGCAATAGCGACATGTATGGCACAGAAGTTGCAGAATATTATCCCAGCAATACTGCAGAATATGATATTTCCTTACGTAGTGTTGATTTGTCCTATGTTGGCTATAATCATAGCTATCAGGTGCCTTCGGTTCAAGTATCTCTTCCTGTAGTTTGTCCAGATTTACAGAGCTGGGGTGGTATTGCGCCATATCATTCTTCGATTTCAGGATATCTAAATGCACTTTTTGGTGATGAATGTGGTAGTATTACAACCTATAAAACCTATCTTCCTTCTGCATCAGTCAATTTTGATCCTGCTTTTGAAATAGGGGAAGATGTTATCCCTGAAATGGGTTACGCCAAATACCTGAAAAACCTTAACAATGTCCCTACCCATGATGAAATTAACCTATTTAAGGTTTTTATTTATGGATTGGATATTACTGAAGAATCTTGTACTTTTCTAAATGCGCATGTAGCCGCAAATGTGGAAGATCACATTCCCGAGTCTACAATTGAGGCAGCAAGTGCTACATTCAATAAGATGCTTCCCAATAAACGGTATCGAATAACATGGAAGGATAACAATAATGAAGTAGTATTCTGTGATAACATTGTTATCGACGACAATAGCAGTTTTGTGATCATAAATGCCGACCCGGACATGGTGGTAGAAAACACCCCAAATGATCCTGATACTGAAACAACTTGGGTTTACCCTCAACCATTACACTTCAATAGCATTACTCTGTTAGATAATGCCCATTGGAGAATAGGGAACAACTCAAATATTTCAGTATCCAGACTAATTCTAGGGTCAGGATCAAAAGTTACTATCGGAGACGGAGCAGTGCTAAATGTAATTGAAGCAGTATGTAGCAGCCCAAATAGTACAGCTGTTTTCAATGTCGATGGACAACACACCGGGAGACTAATTGTATCTTCAAATCTTGAGAACACTAATGATAGTTCACTACTATTCAAGGGATATAACATGCAAACCCCAAGCTATGTTCTCAACACGGTGATAAATAAACCCAACGCAATTCTTGAGCTTGTATCTATGAATACCATCGTTACTTCTGATCTCATCTCCACATCCATCGGTTCTTTACAGAACAAGGGAAGAGTGGACGTTAACGATTGCGCTGAGGTTACGAGGAGCTTTTTTGATGACTTGGTAGATAGTATTGGGCAGACGATTCGGGGAACACTGAAGATAAATAATGGAACAGGCTTTGGCAATTTAGTATGGAGGATTGCTGATGGCTCTATTAAGTCACATTTCTACATAGGGGACGCAGCCCTAACCCAACCCCAACGTGCTAAGCTCACCATAAAAGACGCTATATGCACCTTCATAGGACATGGCACCGCAGCGCATACCTACAATGCTTTTGGTAATATTGTTGTTAAAGGCACTGCAGCATGCATTGTGAACGATTCTGCAACTTTGTGCTTCAAAACTGGCGCGAAACTTGATCTTGTGGGAAATCTTAATCCGGACCTTGACGGAGCTGAGGTAATTGCCAATTACACCTCAGGATTACCCGGTATCATCCAATTTGAAGAAGGGGTTAGCATCTCAGGGATGAAACCAAACCCTGCTCCGAATAATCCCAGGCGATTTGGGGACAGAATAAGAACGGATGAGTATGGGAGTATTGTAGGGTCAGATATTAACCTTCCACGAAAGCTTTCAAATATTCATATCTCATCAACACACCCGAATCAATTGAGGTGGGATGGGATATTAGTAAATACAGAATATGAGACCGATGAACACTTCATGCTTTATAATTCATCTGTAATTGGTATTGAAAAGATCTATGTGAAATATTCAAATGCTCCAGAATACTTCAATAACTCCTATGGTAATTGCACTTATGGAATCTATTTTGACGGAAGTAATAATTCGTATATCGAACAAACTGCTACTATTAGGCAATGTTCCTTTGCTTCCAACCATTGTGGGATATTTGTCCAAGACAATCAATTTAGCAATGGGACATTGTATCTTAAAGCTGAAATCAAAGATGAGTGTACCTTCGGGGGAGACACTAATGAAGAGCAGAATGAATATGGTATCAGCTTGATTAATTGTAAAGAAGCCATTGTTCAGGGATGCACTTTTAACAATAATATCTTCGGTATTTACGCTCAGGATTCCAGTATTCTGGTTGGTGGAAAATTCGATGAAGAAACTTATATACCTGTTGGTTCTGCCATGGATCGAAACAACTTCTATTACAACGACCATGCAGCCATCTGGATTGATCATACCAGTTCAAAATCACTGATTTATAATAATGTCTTTACGGAGCAGGATGAACCTAATGGTAGATACTCCGGAATGGGGATTTATGCCAATGATGCCGAACTTAACGTAATGAATAACCACATCACCAACTTGAGAGGGCATGGGTTCCTAGGGACAAAAACACATCGAACTCCACCAAATCCACAGGCATACTATCATGGATTTTCGAACAATTGGTTCCAGAATAATGGTGGATGCGAGTTAATCGGTGATGGTGCATCATTAAGTTCCATAAAAATGCTAATAAACGATCCCAACAACAGGATCATTGACCAGCAAGGTTCAACCGTAAACGAACCATCGTCTTTGTTCGATTTTGAGAACTGGGATCATTATCTGCTGGCAAATCTAACCCCGGAAGACATTGCGGAAGTATATAACAACACCTATAACCCCAATTGGGTTGCAGCTCCCGATAGGTTCTATCCGGATGTTTCTGCCTTCCTTTTTGTTCCTGAACCACCTGAACCCCCTACTTCTCCCCAATCTTTAATGAACATGGGTACGGATTACTTTTTCCAGGGTGAATTCAGCCTGGCACAAGATATTATGAAACAGATAGTGGATGCATTTCCAGATTCTATGATAACTGCTTCTACTATTAATTACTTATATTTGATCGAAAGGGCTACTGAGAATGATTATGCATCTTTGCGGGAATACCTTGATCTTAAGATACCTTTTGAAAACATGGCTCCTTATCTGGAAAAGGAAGCGGTAAAAACCCAATGCTACTTAAAAGAAGAGGATTATCTTTCTACTATTCAGCGTTTGCAGTTGGTTATTAATAACCCCATCTCAGTGGCAGACTCACTCTTTGCTTTGATAGATCAATCTTACTGCTTGTATAAATATGCTTCAGAAGGATCCAAAGCGTTACCTAATTGCAGTGCAACAACTACGAGTATTAAAAGTTACATGGATTTCTTAACCAAACTGGGTAAACCACAACTCTCTCCTTTTCAGGAATTTACGCCTCCAAGCAGACTGCTTATCCAGAGTAACTATCCCAATCCCTTCAATCCCTCTACCACAATCAATTATGCTGTTCCTTATGATGGACTTGTGAAGTTGGTGGTGTATAATCTTCGTGGACAGAAGGTAAAAGAACTGATCAGTGGAAAGCATCTTGCCGGTAATCACAAAATTATCTGGACAGGAACAGATGCATCCGGAAGATCGGTTTCATCTGGAATCTACTTTATCAGGATTGAACAAGGCGGAAAAAGCCATGTTCGTAAAATGATGCTGTTAAAATAACCTAAATGTGTTGGAGTCCCTGCACAAGGGACTCCAACCTTAAAGTAAGGATAAGAAAATGAAATACATCCTTTTATCAACCCTATTTATAATGGCTATTGGCCTTAATGCTATGGACGTAGGGGGCACTATTTCCCAGGACATCACCTGGGATTTACGGAATAGCCCCTATCGGGTGGTGTCTTTCCTGTATATTGCCCCAGGTGTAACCCTTACTATAGAGCCGGGTGTACAAGTTCAGGTAGTCGGTGCTTCCATTGGGGTTGATTGGTATGATTTTTTCTGGCATGGAACCATCAATAATCCCATAGAGCCAGTAGCTAAGATGATAGTCGTTCATGGTAAGATTGTGGCACGTGGCACCCAGACCAATCCTATTATCTTCGATACCTGGCAAAGTGACCAATTGTTCCGCTGGGGAGGAATCCATTTTACCGAAAACACTCCTAAATCCGAATTTGAATACTGCCATATTAACCGCTCGTTCTTGGGGATGATCGATTACACATATCCCTATAGTAGTGGGGCTTTGTGTGTGATGAATGGTAGAATTTATGTAAAATATTGCACTTTTGAAACCAATGCTAACGCCATCGCCTTGGGCAACCTTCAGGAAGATACAGTTATTTATGGCTGCAAATTCACTTCATATAATCTCAATGGATTTCACTTCAGCTCATATTTCATTCTTGCCGGGTCTGGTCTTGTAGACATCCCAAAGCTAACAATAGCTCGATGTGAGTTTTCCGGTACTGCATCAGATATTGGCGGGGAAGGAGTTAATCTTGAAGTGATGTTCAATAAATTCGTCAACTTTATTGATAGTGACGCAAAGAAGGAACTGTCTCGATTTGTAGGGTCACACAACATGTATGGGAATGAATCATATAATTCACAAACCAAGTTTTTTTGCATGTCATATTCTGAAGCGGATACAGTCTATTGTCGCAGGAACTATATCTATAAACCGAATTTGGGTGCGGGATATGCAAGTTTGCATTCGTCTGCCCCTGGTTACAGTGTCATATCAGATAATTATGGATATGGTCATGTTAGATTCTATAACACTAGTAGAAGTTCGCATATCTACAACAACATTCTGGAAACAACAGGCTACTATGCCAACGCCATAGAAATCTGGGGTGGAGCCCATACTGTGTTTAATCGTCCCAGGTTCTATAACAATTTGTTTCGGCATTTCCCACCCGTGGGATCTGACGGTGGCGCAGTAGCAAAATTCAATGAAGTGTCGCCTCTGTTATTCAATAATACTTTTATAAATTATGATACAATCTTGCTTGGGTATGAGACAAGCCCAAACTTCTATAACAATATTCTGGATGGTCATAATAACACTTCATCTGCGTATTTTATAGATGGTTACCCGCCCATCTTTATGAACAACTGTGTGGAAATACCTGTTCCCTCTCTATATGACGGAGGAGGAAATATAGTTGCTAACCCTCAATATGCCGATTCTCTGGGTGGCGATTTCAGCTTGGCGCAAGGTTCACCCTGCATAGATGCGGGAGCTTACCTTCCCGACCTGCCTGATTATGATATCAGGTATCACAAAAGGATATCCAGCGGTTACCCTGGAGGCCCCCGAGCTGTGGATATGGGAGCTTATGAATACAATTCGGTATATATAGGTGGAATTAGTGGCTATGTTTTCGATTCGCAAAGTCTGGAACCGGTGGATTGTGCCAAGATAGAGATATTGGGTAAATTACCGGAATTTAGCGATAGCCTGGGTTGTTTTCCCTATCCAAGCGGAGCGGGAACCTGGACTGTCCAGGTAAGCCGTTGGGACTATGAGGATTTAATCATCCCCAATGTCGTAGTGGTGGAGGGAGAGGACACCATTCTGAATATCCCCTTGCAGCGCAGTGATGTTGCCACGGATGATGAAAGCACTCCTCCTGTATCCAGCTCTCTTAGCCTATCCAACTTCCCCAATCCTTTCAATCCCACCTCTACCTTCAGTTTTATCCTTCCCCAAACCGGTGATACCAAGCTATGCATCTACAATATCAAGGGGCAAAGAGTAAAAACCCTGTGCAATGCCAAGCTGGAACAAGGTCATCACAGCCTGGTTTGGAACTCCTGTGATGACAGGGGCAAACCATTAGCATCCGGTCTTTACTTTGCCAAGCTGGAACAAGGCACTCAGGTGAAAGTCCACAAGCTGATGCTGTTAAAGTAGGATCAAGAACATTAACGATCTCTCGAAGGCAACCAAACAGACTATCCCAATCCCTCCACCACTATTAGTTATGCAGTTCTTCAAGATGGCCTTGTGAAGTTGGTAAAAATCGTTGCACATAGCGAAAACTTTTTGTCGTTCCCGCGGAGGCGGGAAACCAGCCCTGAATAATCCCAGAGGGATGACAGATATAGATAATTGGAATATATGCAGTTATCTTCCGTTTATACAGAACTAATAAAAGGGCTGGATTCCCGCCTCCGCGGGAACGACAAGTGTGAAACTCGCTCTTTGGGGAGTACTGGCAATTATTCAACGATCTCTGGTAGTGTATAATCTTCGTGGACAGAAGGTAAAAGAACTGGTAAACGGAAAACATCTTGCCGGGAATTATAAAATTATCTGGACAGGAACTGACACGTCGGGAAGATCGGTTTCATCTGGAATCTACTTTATCAGGATTGAACAAGGCGGAAAAAGCCATGTTCGTAAAATGATGCTGTTAAAATAACCTAAATGTGTTGGAGTCCCTGCACAAGGGACTCCAACCTTAAAGTAAGGATAAGAAAATGAAATACATCCTTTTATCAACCCTATTTATAATGGCTATTGGCCTTAATGCTATGGACGTAGGGGGAACTATTTCCCAGGATATTACCTGGGATTTACGGAATAGTCCCTATCGGGTGGTATCATTCTTATACATTGCCCCAGGTGTAACCCTTACTATAGAGCCGGGTGTACAAGTTCAGATAATCGGTGCTTCCATTGGCGTTGATTGGTATGATTTTTTCTGGCATGGAACCATCAATAATCCCATAGAGCCAATAGCTAAGATGATAGTAGTCCATGGTAAGATTGTGGCACGTGGCACTCAGGCCAATCCCATTATCTTCGATACCTGGCAAAGTGACCAACTGTTCCGCTGGGGAGGAATCCATTTTACTGAAAACGCTCCTAAATCCGAATTTGAATACTGCCATATTAACCGCTCGTTCTTGGGGATGATCGATTACACATATCCCTATAGTAGTGGGGCTTTGTGTGTGATGAATGGTAGAATTTATGTAAAATATTGCACTTTTGAAACCAATGCTAACGCCATCGCCTTGGGCAACCTTCAGGAAGATACAGTTATTTATGGCTGCAAATTCACTTCATATAATCTCAATGGATTTCACTTCAGTTCATATTTCATTCTTGCCGGGTCGCTTCTTGAAGAAGCACCAAAGATAACAATAGCCCGATGCGAGTTTTCCGGCACTGCAACAGATATTAGTGGAGGAAGCGGCCATCGTGAGGTGATATTTAATAAATATATCAACTTCAATCATGCTGATGCAAAGAAGGAGCCTTCTCGATATGTAGGTTCATACAACATGTATGGGAATGAATCATACAATTCACAAACCAGGTTCTTTAGTTATTCATATTCTGAAACAGATACTGTCTATTGCCGCCGGAACTATATCTATAAACCAAATCTGGGGACAGGGTATGCAAGCATGGGAGCAGGGGGGGGGGGTGAACACCACATATCAGATAATTATGGCTATGGACATGTGAAAATTGATTACGACGATCATCCGCATGTTGATATACATAACAACATCTTTGAAACCACCGGCTATAATGCCTGGGCAATAGAACTTTGGGGGGGCACTCACACTGTATTCAATCTCCCCAGAATCTATAACAATCTGTTTCGGCATACCTATCCTTCTGGTGCAACCTGGGCGGGATATATGAATTGTAACGCAGTTTCGCCGATATTCTTCAACAATACCATAATAAACTATTCATCTATTAGAGCGGGATCTCATTCAAGCCCGGAATACCTCAATAATGTTATAGATGGTTTTAACAATTATGGTACTGCATCCTTTATAGATGGTCATCCTCCAATATTCATGAGCAATTGCTTAGAAATACCCCCTACTGCGCTTTATGACGGCGGAGGAAATATAGTTACTAACCCTCAATATGCCGATTCTCTGGCTGGCGATTTCAGTTTAATTCAAGGTTCTCCCTGCATAGATGCCGGAGCTTACCGTCCCGATCTGCCTGCATTCGATATCAGGTATCACAAGAGAATAGCACCCGGCTATGTAAGCGGCCCCAGAGCTGTGGATATGGGTGCTTATGAATACAATTCGGTTTATATAGGTGGAATTAGTGGCTATGTTTTCGATTCGCAAAGCCTGGAACCGGTGGATTGTGCCAAGATAGTGATATTGGGTAAATTACCGGAATTTAGTGATACGCTTGGCTGCTTTCCCTATCCCAGCGGAGCGGGAACCTGGACTGTCCAGGTAAGCCGTTGGGACTATGAGGATTTAATCATCCCCAATGTCGTAGTGGTGGAGGGAGAGGACACCATTCTGAATATCCCCTTGCAGCGCAGTGATGTTGCCACGGATGATGAAAGCACTCCTCCTGTATCCAGCTCTCTTAGCCTATCCAACTTCCCCAATCCTTTCAATCCATCCACTACACTCGCTTTTGACCTTCCGACCGATTCCCCCGTAAATCTCTCAATTTACAATCTGCGCGGGCAATTAGTGCGTGAATTTGCTTTTGATAACTTATCAAAGGGTTATCACAAATTGCTCTGGGATGGGAAAGACAAGAATAGAAATTCTGTAGCATCCGGTATTTATTTTTACCGGATGGTGCATAATGGAAAAGCTACAACAAAGAAAATGTGCCTGATGAAATAGTATCATATGACTATAGTGAAATGACTCTGATATATCTGTTAGTTAGACCAGTAGAGGGGGGGCAAATTCCGCTTTGCCCCCTCAGCTTAGCAGACTGCTCAATTCATGGAACCTTGAAAAGATATTTAATAGCTTGTTAGCAAGTTACAAAGTCTCAAGTAATCTTGCAAATCGTATCACTTTTGATGCAAATCGCCTAAAATCAATGCAAGCCAGTAACACGTTTTCTGTAAAGGGGTATGCCAGTTTTGGTGCTGAAAGTAGTGAGTTTTGTCTTTATAAACACGCTTCTGAGGCAGTTATCTGCACAACCTTGCCTATATCAAGCTTCTCCGGGACTTTTAAACGAAGATAATGATCACTCACTGCTTCGTTATTACCATTTTTATAAACTTCCACAACTCCCCGCAAAACAACCTGGTTATCTATCAAGGACTTTCTATAGTTGGCTTGAAAATGGTGCGACAGGGCAGTTAACTGATTGGTTCGCTGGGTTTTTACATCCCTGGTAACCTGATGGGGCATCATGGCAGCGGGAGTCCCCTTGCGTTTGGAATAGCTAAATACATGCAAGTAAGCCAATGGAAGAGTTTGTAAAAAAGCAGCAGTTTTGTTGTGCTCGGTCTCTGTTTCTCCCGGAAAACCGGTAATCATATCCAGGCCAATGGCTGCGTTGGGAAAAGCTTTTATAAGCTTTGCCAGAAGCTGGTAAACAAAAGCGGTATCATAATGCCTGCGCATTTGCGCTAAGATTGTATTTGAGCCGGATTGCAGGGGAATGTGAAAATGGGGACAAAGCTGGGGGATATGTTGCAGGGTTTCAACCAGTTTATCCGAAAAGAGCTGTGGCTCAATGGAGCTAAGCCTGATAAGCTCCAGTCCTTCAATTGCAGACAGGTGGTTTAGTAAGCTGGGTAAATCGGTTCCCTGATTTTGATACAGCCCCAGATTTACCCCGCCCAGGACAATTTCTTTGTATCCGCTTGCCACAAAAGCCTTAGCCTGCTGTAAAACCTGCGGTAAAGTGGCTGAACGGGCATGGCCTCTGGCATAAGGCACAGCACAATAGCTGCAATAAAAATCACATCCATCCTGAATTTTTTGAAAGGCTCGGGTATGATTGTGCATCTTTTTAGTAGGCTCAAAAGCAAAATCTCTCTGGCTCATGATGTCTTCAAAGTGGTAATCCTTACCAGCAATAATTGCCGCAATCTCCAGCTTCTGTTGGTTATCGATAACGAAGTCCACATCTCCCAATTGGGCAATTTCCCCGGCACTGCGTTGGGCAAAACAACCTGTAACCACTATTTTCACCTGAGGATTAGCCAGTTTTTTGGTCAAAGCCTGGCGGATCAAATATCGGCTTTTGTAATCGGTGCGATTGGTTACGGTGCAGGTATTGATAATGTAAATATCGGCATCATCATGCCAGTCAACCACTTGCACAGATGTGAACTGGTCAACAATGGCGGCTGATTCTGCCTGGTTAATTTTACATCCAAGCGTGGAGATTGCAATTCGAATCAAGCAATCTTACCGGATAAGAAATCGTAAATGGTTTGCCCATACAGTTCATGCTCACAAGTAAGCACTTTTGCCGCAACTTCTTCGCAAGTGGTGCAATCGCTAATGTCTATGGATTTTTGCGCCAGGACTCTGCCATGATCATAATCGGGATCCACCAAATGGATGCTGGCCCCGGAAAGCTTGTCTTTAGAGGCGAAAACGGCTTTATGAACAGCCAAACCGAACATCCCTTTGCCTCCATATTTGGGCAGCAAAGCCGGATGAATATTCAGGATTGGAATTTGCACAGCCTTGATAAATCTCTCAGAAAGCTGCTTCATAAATCCTGCCAGGGCAATAAGTTCAATACCGTTTTGCTGACAAACTGCCAGTGCCTCAGATTCAAATCTTTCCATGTTCCTGGTAGAGACTACAGTAGTGCAAATGCCAAGCTTTCCTGCCAAAGCATAAGCGGGAGAATCAGGACGGCTGAAAACAGCCAACGCAATACGCACAGGCAAATTGTGCTGCTGAAAATAGCGAAACATCGCCTCCAGATTGGATCCCCGGCTAATTCCGCTGCAAAAAACAGCTATTTTAATGGGGTCAGATGCAGTTCTTTCCACTGTTTTGCATCCACTTCAGAAGGAGCTTGAGTCATAAGATCGGTAGCCTTGAGCGTTTTGGGAAATGCGATGACATCGCGGATAGAGCTTGCTCCGGTCATAATCATCACAAGTCTGTCCAAACCGGGTGCAATCCCTCCATGGGGAGGAGTTCCATATTTCAGGGCATCCAGAAAGAAGCCAAAACGAGCTTTTAGTTCTTCCTCGCTAAAACCCAAAACATCAAATATCTTACGCTGGATATCATAGCGATGGCACCTGATACTACCGCTGGAAAGCTCCATCCCGTTGCAAACCAAATCATATAGCTGTCCCTGAATCTCGCCGATTTTATCAGGCATATCCAGATAGGGGATGTGCTCTTCCTTGGGCAGGGTAAACATGTGATGAGCCGGTTCCCAGCCGTTTGTTTCCGGATTGGGAGAAAAAAGCGGGAAATCTGTAATCCAGCAGAAATTGTATGTGTTTGCGGGGATGAGCTTCAGCTTCTCAGCCAGGTGATTGCGCAGCCCTGCCAGAACCTTGCTAACCAGCTCATAATTATCAGCAGCTATTGCGACTAAATCACCGACGGTGGATTTTGTTGCCTCTATTATACCTTTTGCCTCATCAGGGTTTAGAAACTTGCTAATTCCAGCTTCCAAGCCGTTTGGCGTAACTTTGGCAAAGGCTATACCCTTACCGCCCAAGTGTTTGGCTATTTCTATCAGTTCGTCTTGTTGTTTCCTGCTAAACTCTGCCGCTGCCGGAATAGCAATGGCTTTGATTACTCCTCCGCTTGCAAGGGCAGAGGAAAACACCTGAAAACTGCTATTGGCCAAAACTGAGCTTAAATCGCAGAGTTCCAGTCCGAATCTTGTGTCTGGCTTATCGCAACCATAGCGGTTCATGGCTTCAGTATAAGTAAGCCTGGGGAAGGGCAGATTCAGCTTTATCTGTAATACTTTATCAAACAACTCTGCCATCAGGCGTTCCAGTAAATCAAAAATTTGTTCCTGCGTAGCAAAGCTCATTTCGATATCAAGCTGGGTAAATTCCGGCTGTCTGTCTGCGCGCAAGTCCTCATCCCTGAAGCAGCGGGCAATTTGATAATAACGGTCAAAACCTGCTATCATCAGTAACTGTTTAAAAATTTGAGGCGATTGGGGCAAGGCATAGAATTTTCCCGGTTGAATTCTGCTGGGAACAAGGTAGTCTCTTGCTCCTTCAGGGGTGCTTTTCATCAGGATGGGAGTTTCGATATCATAAAACCCCTCGCGGGACAAAAATTGCCGCATGATGTGAACAATCTGGTCTCTGGTGATAATTATCTTTTGCAAGGCAGCACGACGTAAATCCAGATAACGGTAGGTGAGGCGTAAATCCTCTTCGGCCATGGCAGCGTCATTTATCTGTATAGGCAGAGGAAGAGTATCATTCAGCACGTATAGTTCCTGGGCTACCACTTCAATTTCACCGGTGGGTAGATTGGAATTAATGTTTTGGGCACTGCGGGTTTCTACCATGCCGGTTACGGCAATAACATATTCATTGCGAACGCTTTCTGCCTTTGCGAAAATGCTTTCCTGCTCCGGATGAATCACCACTTGTAGCAGACCTTTAACATCGCGTAAATCTATAAAGATCAGGCCACCTAAATCACGGCGTTTATGCACCCAGCCCATAACGGTAACCAAACTGCCTGCATTGGTTTTGGTCAGCTCTCCACAATAGTGGCTGCGCTGCAAGTTTCCCAGGTTGTCCAACATAATTACTTTACCTTTAGTTCATTTTAATGGCTTCATACAGCGCATCAATCTTTTTTACTTCATCACCAATGGCGTTTATCATATAGCATTTTTGCAGATATTCTTCCGGAGGATAGATTAGCGGATTTGCCTTTAACGAATCAGCTAATAATGCTCCAGCAGCTTTATTCGGAGTGGCATATTGCGTGTATTCCGCATTGCGTTTGGCTTTATCGGCTTCCAATAGGAAATCTATAAATTTATAGCCAAGCTCTTTGTTTTGAGAAGTTTTTAGCATAACAATATTATCCATCCAAAGGCTGGTTCCTTCCACGGGCAAGAAAAAGAACAAATCTTTATTATCATTCATCTGCTGCAGAGCATCGCCATTGTAGGCTTGGGCAATCCAGGTGGTTCCATCCGGCACTTCGTTTTTATAGCTATCGGAATCGAACTGGGTAATATTGATATCCCACTCATTCAGGGTCTTTGTTGCGGCTTTCATAGCGGCATCACTGGTGTCGTTCAAATCAAAGCCATTATATATCAGTGCTGCCCCAATCACTTCACGGCCATCATCCAGCATGGTAATCTTGTTTTTCTCCAAGAAATATTTATTGCCCAGGACACTCCAACTTTCAGAGGTTACCAGTTCAGCAGGAACATAACGCTTGTTATACATCAGTCCGGTTAAACCCCAAAAGTAGGGTATTGAGAACTTATTACCCTCGTCAAAACTCTGAGCTTTTTGCAATAAATCAGCATCCAGGTTTTGGTAATTGGGCAGTTTGCCAAAGTCCAGGGGTTCCAATAGACCTGCCTGACGCAGTATGCTAACATGATCTCCGCTGGGGAAAACCAGATCAAAAGACTCCCGTGAGCTTTCTATCTTGGTCAGCATGTTTTCGTTGGAATCGTAAGTGCTATATTTTATATGGCATTTGTTTTGGGTTTCAAATTCTTTAATCAAATCCGGATCAATATAATCGCTCCAATTAAAGATATAGAGCACCGGAGTACTCTTGGAACAAGAACTAAGCGCAATAAGCACCAGGACAACGGCTAATAGCCTAAAAATAACTTTGTTAGTCATAATAATACCTCTAAACATGCATTAATTGCAAGATTATGCCCCTTCAATATTTCCAGATTGGACGATGCCTTCTTTCAAGCGAACGCTTTGCAATACAATCCAACCCAGAACAAAGAACAAAATCAACGATAAAATGGAGTAACGAATATCTCCAGTTTTGTGAGCTATCCATCCATATAGCATGGGACCAATTATAGAGGAAAGGCGTCCTGTCAAGGTATAAAACCCAAAGAACTCAGCCTGCCTGTTTTTTGGGGTAAGCATGGATAGCATCGTGCGGCTGTTGGCTTGACTGCTCCCAATTGCCAAACCTGCCACTAAACCAACGGAATAATACTCTTTGGCACTACCGCAAAAGAAAGCCCAGATCACTACCCCAATCCAGATGAGCAAAGAAATGCTTAGCGAAAGCTTCACATTGGTTTTATCTGTCAGCCAGCCAAAAACTGCCGCTCCGATGATGGAAGTAAACTGTGCCAGGATAAAATAGGTAATCATCTGCATAGTAGTCATACCAAACCGCTCTATCCCATAAATCGAGGCAAACACAATCACGGTTGTAATGCCATCATTATAGATAAAATAACTGATGATATAGCGCAGTAATTGCGGTTGTTTGGCTATGTTTTTTAGCGAGAACTTTATGCGGTGAAGAGCTATCCGAAAGTAATTGCTGCGTTTGGAGGGTCGCTTAAATTCCTTTAACCAGAAAAAAGTGAACAGCGAAAAAGCAAAGAAATGTAATGCGACTGCCGGAAATACATAGCGCACGTTAATTTTCACCAGAACCAAAGCCACAAGCAGCGAAAGCAAGCCACCCACATAGCCAAGGCTCCAGCCGAAGCCACTTACTTTGCCTATATCCTCAGGCTTGCATATCTCCGGCAAAAAAGCATCGTAAAACACATTGGCACTGTTAAATCCAAAATTTGCTATTATAAAAAACAGCATTCCCAAAAACACTTGGCCAGGATGGACAAAATAGAGTAAAGCCGTAAATATTACTGTCAGGTAACAATTCAAGAATAGCATGCGCTTTTTAGCCCGTGAAAAATCGGCCACCGCTCCTAAGATTGGAGCTGTAAGTGCTACCATGGTCATGGAGATGCCAATTGCCCTGCCCCAAAGCATTTCGCCATAGCCAGGTGCTCCGCCTACCACGCTATTGATAAAATATACGCTGTAAACCACGGTTACAATTATGGTAGTAAAGGCCGAATTGGCAAAATCATAAAACATCCAGCCGACCAGGGAACGATTTAGCTTCATGACTCGCACTCTTTTCCCAGTTCCAAAACCGGATAGCCATGCCAAATGTTTTTCACATCGTCTTTGGGGCTGGCTATAAACACTTGATAACGGCTGTCGGTGCAATCCCTGATGCGTTGCGCATGAAACCCGTCCAATTCTGCAAAAATATCGTCAAACAGCAGAACTGGCTTGATATTTGTGATGCTCTCTATCAATCGGGCTTGAATCAGCTTTAATACAATGACTGCAATGCGCTTTTGCCCTTGAGAGGCAAAGCTGCGCATTCTTCGTCCTGTAAAGCGAAATTCATAATCGTCCAGATGAGCTCCCACTAAACTGCGCTGCCAAATTTTCTCCCTTGGCTCCAGCTCTTGCAGATGGCGAATTACGGCATCTGCAGAACTAGCGGCAGTGAGTTTCAAGGCACAAAGATAGTCTATTTTAAAGCTTGTTACAGAAGGAAACAAAGTGCTGAACATGGAGGCATAGGCGTTATTCACCAGCTCCAGATAACGGTTGCGGTAGTCCCATACCTCCAGCAAGGCTGCGGCAAAATGGGTATCCCAACTGTTTTTTTCTGGTTTGACATAGCTGCGTTTCAGCATGGCATTGCGCTGTTCCACCAGATGCAGGTAATTTCTTAATACCGGAATATATGCAGGATAAAGCTGTGAAATTGCCAAATCAAAATATTGACGTCTGAAACGGGGTGCTCCCCCAATTAGCATCAGATCTTCAGGAGCACAGTAAATCACTTTTACCAAATCAAACAGCTTACTAAGCTGGCGAATAGGCATTTCGTCCAATTTCAACAGTTTACGCCTTTCGCCATAGCTAAGGGTAACGGATAGCGTATTCCCCAAATCGGTATCAAACTTACTATCTATCCTAAACCAGTCAGCTTGATGATGCAGCAATTCATCATCGTGGTTAAAACGGATGGATTTACCGATGGAGCAATAGGCAATTGCCTCCAGCAGATTGGTTTTTCCACAACCGTTGGGGCCAATAATCAGGCTGCCGGAAGGTGTGAACCGAAATGTCTGCTTGTTGTAACTGCGGAAATTCTCCAGTTCTATGCAAGCCAGATTCAAGCTAATCTCAACCCAAAGCAGCTAAACACAAATGTCTCGTCAAGACTTCTATGAAGTTGTCGTTCCCGCGGAGGCGGGAATCCAGCCCAGAAAAGCTCTGGAAGAGCAGCGTATATGACAATAATTGCCTCAACATTTTGTGTCATCCCTACAGGATTATAAAGTGCTGGATTCCCGCCTCCGCGGGAACGACAATAACATCTTAAAGCATAAGGAAGTTGACATGAAGTGTGTCCACTAACCCATTAACCCGTTAACCATTAACCATTAACCATTAACCTGTTAACCTTTAACCTGCTAACCCGTTAACCTATCATGACCGCAGTGGCATCAGCAGGAAGGTAAGTTCCTGTCCGGGCGTGGGATTTTCGTTATAGATCATCATTGGGTCTTTGGATGTCCCCAATTTAATAATCGCTTTTTCGCTATCCACAGCATCCAAAATCGACAGCATATATTTGTAATTGAAGGAAACTCCGGTGGAAGTGCCTTCAAAGCTATAGTCTTCCATATTCTGCTTTGCATCGCCGGTATCCCGATTTGAGGTATTTACTTCAAAGTTTTCGTTATCCAGCTCAAATCTTATACGAAGGTTATCGTCCGGGGCCACAAGAGCCACACGCCGGATGGCAGTTCTAAGCGATTCCTTGTCTATCATAAAGCGGTTCGGCAAATCGCTGGGGAAGGCTTTTTGGTATTCGGGATATTTGTGTTCTATCACCTGCGAAAAAACAAAGAATTTGCCATAGGAGAATAACACTTTGTTGCGCTCGATAGCGATCTTGATTTCTTTCACTTCGGGATCGAAAATCTTCTGTAAAAATTGCAGGGTTTTCACCGGAATCACTTTTTCCACAAAGCTTTGGTTCTGCTCTGTAAAAATGTTTTCCTCCACTCCGGGTTCATTTTCCTGAGCTGGGGGCAACAGATTTGTTTCCAGTATTTTAATCTCTGCAACCTTGCGTCCGTCCGTGGCAGCCATCAAATGATAATCGGGGAAAATCTTCCAGCATACACCCGTTAACACCGCGCGGTTTACATCGCTGGACACGGCAAAATAGGTTTTACTAATCATGCGGTTGAAGAGAGCAGAATCGATGGTTATGGCATTATTCAGTTGTGGCTCGGGAATCACCGGGAAAAGGGTGTGATCGGCAATCAGCAGATTAAAATCCACTTTACCGCTTTGGATCATCAACAGCTCATCATGACGCCATAGATTTATTACTGCATCAGGCATATAATTGATGATTTCA
Source organism: Cloacimonetes bacterium UBA6081 (assembly GCA_002428685.1). GTDB lineage: Bacteria > Cloacimonadota > Cloacimonadia > Cloacimonadales > Cloacimonadaceae > Cloacimonas. Next base: position 57,104 of record DIXL01000009.1, read on the forward strand.
TTAAAATGGCGTGCCGAAACGGCAATTGTGCCGCCTTCGGATACAGCAGCAGGAAACTCCACCACCACAGTGATTTCCAAATCTGATGTTGTAATGCGAACCAGATTGGTTTCTTCAAACACGTTGATCAGGTAGTTATTCAATATTGGAGACGTGTTTTTACTCGGGACAACTGATGCCAAATGTTGAATGTGGGCAAGCAGGTCTTTCTTTTCAATCGCTAATCTCATGTTAACCTCAAGAATAATACTTTTTTCCAGTTTTCCCATCTCCCCTATTTAGTCAATCTCTTTTTCGCAAGCCGCCACATAAGTTGGCCAAAACACCCAAAGCAATTCACCCTATATCTTAGAAGGTTGGAAGCTTGGCCTGGAAGTGAAGCAGTGGTTGCAGGCACTTTCTCATTTGCCTCGGTGTGGAACCGCAGAAGCTGTCAACCTCAATTTACGTTTTCTTTTGATATTTTTTGCTTCCGTAGCTGCGGACGTCCCGTCTGCTGCAGACAAGATGTCCACAACTACAATAT
>DIXL01000009.1:57653-84847 GCA_002428685.1 Cloacimonetes bacterium UBA6081
AGCATAGGGAAGCTGATCTCCCGATCGGTTTGTGGCAATCAGGAGATCGCCTCCCCAATACTATTTTTTGCTTCCGCAGCTACTACATAAATTTTGGTTTTTCAGATTTGTGCACTATCTTGTCCTTTAAACATGATAAGGAGACTCAAATAATGAAAACTATATTGCTTATTACTCTGCTGCTGGCATTGTCCCTTGGGCTTTTTGCTCATCCGGCCAGCAATGTGTCCCTAAATTGGGATGCCAAAACAAGTCTGCTAACCGTTAGCTTTGAACACAGCGTGAAAAACCCCGGTAATCACTTTATCAATGGAGTCGTGATCAAGGTTGCCGGCAAGGAAATAATCAGCCAAAGTGCATTGATGCAGGAAAACTCCACCAATGGCAGCTATGTTTACAAGCTGTTAGGTATAAAATCCGGCACAGTTATCGAAGCCGTAACAGTATGTAACAAAATTGGCAAAAAGAGCGCAAAACTTACCATAAAATAAGGTTGTTCTGCCGTTGCTTGCACTGCTATATCATTACTATACCACTGCTATGGCATTACTATCAACCACAGTAATGCCATAGTGTTCCTACCCCAATCTACCGGTTATGCAAAGTAGGTGTCTTCGGTGTTCTCAGTAAAAAATTAAAAAATGAGTATTCCAGACTAAAGACACGGGCTTGTTTTGTTTTGGGAATGAAACTTGCATTATTTATAAATACTATGCGAGTGGAGGTTCAGATGACTAAGAAAAGGTTGTTTCTCTTGGTGGCAGCAATGCTGGTTGCCCTGCTGCTAAACGCTCAGATAAGCGAGAACATTACGCTGCAAAGCGAAGTGATGCTATCCCTCGGCCAGGTTTGTGATATTGAAATAAAAGACAATCTGGTTTGGCTAAGCGGAACAGAGCATATACTGATGTGTTTTCAGTTAAACCCCGTCAGTGCTCCCCTGCTTTTGGGTCATTACAAACTGAGTGATGATGTGCCCGCCAATCCTAATCAAAACAACTACGGCAATATGCTTATTTGTGGCGACTATCTCTATTTCTACGAGCAAATGGGAGAAGTGCAGGCTTTTAACATCAGTAATCCCGCTTCCATCCAACTGCTGGGGAGCATCACCAATTGCGAAGTCCCCAATCAACCCCGTGTCCAGCAAGGGGCTATGGTCTATGCGCTGAGTGCCAATATGCTCCATATATGGAATTTTGCCGACCCGCTAAATCCCATTGCCGTGGGTGAACATGTTCAGAACTCTGTGAAGGATGTGGCAAAAAGCGGTAACTATGTGTATGTAAGCTATTATCAACCCGACACAGGACCCTGCAGAGTGGCAATCATAAATGTTAGCGATGCTGCCAACCCCACTCTGATGGGCAGCTTTGCAGTCAATAGTTTTTACCTAACTGTTTATAATGGCTATCTTTATAGCGGTAATCCCTCCACCAATAGCCTTACCTTTTACAACCTCAGCGATCCCATTAATCCGGTTTACACTGGCTCTGTGCCATTCCCCAGCCAGATGGGCGAATTGAGCCTGAAAGCAGATGCAAACATGCTTTACGTTCGCAGTGATCCCTGGTTGGTAGAAGGCCGCACCATCCCCAGCAATTATTTCTGTTTTGATCTAACAATTCCCTCTGCACCTGTGGCTTTGCCCGAAATTGTAACTTCGCAGTTCCAGTATAAAGGTGAATTTGCGGTTTGGGGAGCTTATTTTATTCCCAACATCAGTTATTACCAAGTTGATATATATAGAAACACCGGCACAGGCTTGCTCCGCGTGGACACAATTCAACGGTATGGGGTTTACAGAAGTGCCATGCTGGGTTCATACCTGATGCTCAATTCCGGCAATGCTATAAACACCGCCAATCTGAACAGCGAGCCTATCTTTTTGAAGAACAGCGATTATCTGTGTGCCAAAGATAATAATGTGTTCACTTCCTCTTTTTATAGCGTCTTCAAATGGAGCCTGGATGATGCCGAACTTCCAGCTCTGGTATTTCAACACCAAATCTGGCCAACCGGCGAGTATCATGAGTATCCAACTTCTTATCCGCTTAATAGCGTGGGGCAGTATCTCTATTCCAACCATATCTTTTTCGATACTGATCTGCAAAACACCATCCAGGATGTTGATTCCCCTTACGCAGAACCCTACAAAATAGAAACTACCGGCAATATTGCAGTTGCTGGTTACTTTACCGGACTAAAGATTTTTGACAGCAGCAATCCATTGCAACCTGTGCAGGTGTGTAGTTTACTTAATGGCGTTTATACACAGGACTTCAGTGTATCTGGAAATCTGCTGGCTATTGCTAAAGTTAATCTTGGCCTTTATCTCTACGATATCAGTATCCCCTCCAGTCCCGTAATGCTATGCTACAAACCTAATGTGCTTGGGATAAACAGACTTAAGATAACAGGCGAATATCTGATAACTTCCGGGACTCACGGACTGGTGGTGTATAGCCTTAGCGATCCTGTTCATCCAGTCCAAACCGGTTTTTTCTCCGATCCTGGCAAGAACTTTTACGAAGTGCAAGTTCGCAATAACATAGCTTATGTGTGCCAGGGATATCAACTTAGTGCTTTTGATCTTAGCGCAGCAGTCAGCAATCCCGACACACCGGAATTGCCATCAGAGGCTATTGCAATTGCAAACTACCCCAATCCTTTTTCCCTATCCACAACTATCACAATAAGTGGAAAGCAGGATAACAGCCCTTGTGAACTGAGTATTTACAACCTGAAAGGGCAATTGGTAAAGCGTTTGCATCAGGGTGTGCTAAACGGCGATAGTGCTGATTTCGAATGGGATGGAAGGGATAATGCGTTTCAGACTGTGGCTTCAGGGGTATATTTTTACCGCTATGCACAAGGCAACACCATTATTACCAAACGCTTGCTGATGATAAGGTAAGTATCTATTTGAACAGGAGTCATTGCTGCCGAAAAGAACTGTAAAACTACCTCTAACTTGTTGGGCAGCAAGGACTCATGTATGCAGCGGTGAAACATGTGATCGCATTAGTTGTATGCAGCGGGGAACATGTGATCGCATTAGTTGTATGCAGCGGGGAACATGTGATCGCATTAGTCCTTTGCGCCGTTGTAAACTGGTGATAGCCGTAGAATTGGGAAAAGGCGCAAATGACTCCTGCTGTATTTAGTCTATTCCGATTATCTTACGCAGTTGGTTAATCTTCTGGGCTGCCAGTTCACGAGCTTTGGCTCCGCCTTCTATCAGGGCTGCGTGGATATCCTCGGGATGTAGCATAAGCTCTGTATAGCGTTGCCGTAAAGGTGCCAAGTGAGTGTTCATAACCTCAAAAAGCTCTTGCTTAGCGTGTCCCCAGCCCATGCCGCCAGCTTGGTAGCGGTCTCTTAAAGCGGATATTTGCTCTGGAGTGGCAAAGTTCTTGTAAAGGCTGAAAACACTGCAGGTATCGGGGTTTTTGGGCTCATCAATAGTTTGGCTGTTAGTAACTATGCTCATCACCAGTTTGCGGAGTTGTTTTTCCGGGGCAAACATCGGGATGGTGTTGTAATAGCTTTTGCTCATCTTCCGCCCATCCAGGCCAACCAGGGTTCTGCTATCCTCATGGGCCAGGGGTTGCGGAATTCTAAATCCCTCGCAGCCATACACATAGTTAAAACTTTGGGCAATATCCTGCGCCATTTCCACATGCTGAAACTGGTCGTTTCCCACGGGCACAAAATCGGTATCGAAAAGCAAGATATCCGCTGCCATCAGGACAGGATAGGTAAACAGCCCCATATTAACGCCGTCATCGGGGTCTTTGCCAGCCTCGTTGTTGCTTTGCAGCATGGCTTTATAGGCATGAGCGCGGTTCATTAAACCCTTGGGGGTAAAGGCCAGCAGGATGGTGAGCAGCTCAAAGGTTTCAGGCACATCGCTTTGTCGATAAAATAATGTCTCTTGGGGATTTAATCCGGAAGCCAGCCAGGCAGCCGCAATTTCCAGGGTCATATTGCGAATCTCAGCGGGATTCTTGCAGGAATTCAGCGCATGGTAATCGGCGATAAAATAGCGGGCTTCGCAGGTTTCGGATAGCTTCAAAGCTGGTTTGATGGCACCCAGATAGTTGCCAATATGCGGGATTCCGGTAGGTTTTATGCCGGTAAGTGATACTTTTTTAGTCATTTTCCTTTCCTCGGGGGTCTATGTGTCCAAACAGGATATTACCAATTACGTCATCAATCACTACATTCACAATGCTGCCTAGTTTAGTTTCGCAACGGCTGAGAACCAAACAACCATCAATATCAGGAGCTTGAAACCAAGCCCGACAATTGTATTCAAGACTTTTTCCAACCACCTGACTTTCCACAATGGCCTGAATGCTTTTTCCCACAAAGCTGTGCCAACGTTGTTCCTGCTGCTTATGCCAGGCAATATCCAGTTTGAATTGCCTGTTCTCTGCAATTGTATCTCGCACTTGATTTGGCATAGTGAAGGCCGGAGTTCCATCTTCTGGGGAAAACACAAAACTTCCCATGTGTAAAAAGGGAATATTTTTTATCAAACTAAGCAGTTTATCCACCTCGCGGGTAGTTTCTCCCGGAAAACCTACCATTAAGGTTGTGCGGAGTGCTGCATTGGGGATTTTCTTGATGATCGTATTGAATAGCGTTTTTAGTTCTGCTTCGCATTTGACTCTGTTCATGGCCGTCAGGATAGAATTGCTGATGTGCTGAATAGGAATTTCAAAGTAGGGTAGCAACTTCGGATATTTTGCCCACAATTCCAACCAGGCCAGATCAAAATGGTCAGGATGAAGATAAAGCAACCTGATCCACTCAAAGCCTTCAATTTCGTGAAGGGCAGCTATCAGCTCTGGCAAAGATGGCTTACCATAGATGTCTGTTCCATACAAACAGGTATCCTGAGCAATCAGAACAAGCTCTTTGGGGAAGGCAGGCTTGTTTGATGATGGTCTTATCTTGCTTATCACCGGACGTTTGGCCAGTAACCGTGCTTGCACAACTAACTGTTCAATCGGCACACTTTTAAGTGAACCGCGAATAGAAGGTATTTTGCAATAGCTACAATAATTTTCACAACCATCGCTGATGCGCAGGTAAGCGTGAAAGCCGTTTTCCAGATGTATGCTTTGCTTGTTATCTGGGCTTTTCAGAATAGATGCTAACGCATCAAAATCCTTCAAGCCAATCCAGTAATCCACCATAGGGTAGGCCTTTTTTAGTTTATCTGCTTCGCGGTTCATTACGCAGCCACTAACAATTATTTGGCCGATTGTTTTGTCAGATTTTAACCTTACAACCGTTTCCAGCACTTCATCCAATTCATCCAAAGCACTTTGCAGAAAGGCACAAGTATTGATAAACACAATCTCTGCCTCTTCCACATCAAAGCTGAGCTTATAGCCCGCTTCGACCAAAATGGAGGCAAAACGCTCGCTATCCACCAGGTTTTTGGCACAGCCAAGGCTTTCCAGATAGAATTTCTTCATTACTTAAGCAGATGGATAAACAGACCGCTGCGCAGTTTTGGTTCAAACCAAGTGGATTTGGGAGGCATAATTTCGCCTGCATCAGCAATGCTGATCAGCTCATCCATACTGGTCGGGAACATAGCAAAAGCAACGGCTTCACGTCCGCTATCCACCCTTTTTACCAGTTCGCCCCAACCGCGGATGCCGCCGATAAAATCGATGCGGTGATTGGTGCGCGGGTCTTCAATTCCCAAAATGGGATGCAGCAGGTTGTTTTGCAGGATGGAAACATCCAGGTTTGCCACTACATCGTTTTGGTTCCAGGTTCCGGCTTTGGGGCTGATAAAATACCAGGCACCATCTAAATACATGCTTACCTGATGCAGTTTGGTAGGTGCGAAAGCAGCTCCAGCAGGAACTGGTGAAACTGCCCAGTTCTGCTTCACTTTAGCGATAAATTCCTCTTTGGTATTGCCTAAAAGGTCATGCACGGCGCGGTTGTAATCAAATATCTTAAGTTGGTTATCGGGGAAAATCACCGTCATAAAGAAGTTGAATTCTTCTTCTCCAGTGAAATCAGGGTATTGTTCCCTGCGGATCAAACCCACTTTAGCAGCACTGGCAGTGCGGTGATGTCCATCTGCCACATACAGATAGCGCAGTTGTGCAAAGGCATTTTGGATGTCGCTGATGTCTGCCATATCATCCATCACCCACAGAGTGTGGCCTATGCCGTCATCACTGCTAAAATCGTATTCGGGGGCTTTGGCTGCCATAACTTTGCTCACCACTGCATCAATAGTATCCTGATGCCGGTAGGTAAAGAACACAGGCGAGGGATGTGCATCGCAGGTATCCACATGTTTAATCCGGTCTGCTTCTTTTTCGGCGCGGGTAAGCTCGTGTTTTTTGATGGTGCCATCCATGTATTCATCCACGCTGGCAAGGCCAACCAAGCCGATCTGTGCGCGGCCGTCCATAGTTTGGCGATAAATATAGAAAGCAGGTTTATCGTCCTGTTTCATATGGCCATTGCTTATGTATTTATACAGGTTTTCCTTGGCTTTGGCATACACCGCGGGGTCGTAGAGATTGGTGCCAAGGGGCAAATCAACTTCCGGTTTTTCCACATGAATAAAGCTGAGTGGGTTTTTTTTCACTTCAATGCGGGCTTCATCGGAATCCATTACATCGTAGGGCAGAGAAGCGATGTCTCTGGCTTTGTCTTTTACCGGTCTAACGGCTTTAAAGGGTTTGAATGTGGCCATTTCAGGGTCTCCTATATCTTTTTATATTCTTGTTTTGGGGTGGAAGATATGGACGGAATGGACATGATGGACTAGTGTCATGTCAAGCATAGGGAAGCAGATCTCCCGATCTGCTGTGGCAATCAGGAGATGCCACCTAGGGAAGCCGATCTCCCGATCTGCTTGTGGCAATCAGGAGATTGCCANNAAGTTTGACACAACACTAGAGCAAGGTTATCCATTTTGTCCATGCAGTCCATTTCGTCCATAAAAATGCTTATACAAAGTAATATTTCAGGACAGCAATCAGATACTGGTGATCCAGGGTTCCGCCTGTTTCCCTGATGGAATGCATTGCCCAGATTGGATTGCCGATATCCACGGTGTGCATGCCCAATTGAGCGGCAACAATTGGGCCAATGGTGGTTCCACCTATCATATCGCTACGGATCAGAAATTTCTGGCAAGGCACTTTAGCAGTTTCGCACAAGCTCCAAAATCTTTGTGAACTTTCGGCTGAAGAGGCATAGCGGTAATTGGCATTTAGTTTAATAACCGGGCCTTTATTAAGATATGGAGAATAATCCGGGTCATATTTATCATCATAGGAAGGATGGTAAGCATGTGCCATGTCTGCACTTATCAAAAAACTGTGGCGAATTGCCAGGTAAAAATCTTCCCTAATTTGGCTTTGGGTAAGACAGATGCGCTCTAAAATTTCGGTAAGCAGCGAAGAGAAAGCCCCTTGAGGAGTTTGGCTGCTTATTTCCTCATGGTCAAAGAAAACTCCCACAGCGGTTGTTTCGGGATTATCTACTGTAATCAAGGCACTTAGAATGGCATGCGTCATAGCCAGATTATCCAGCCCCTGAGCAGTAACCAGCTCATCTGTTAAGCCCGTCAGCATGGCAGGAATGGCATCATTTAAGTAAATATCTGTTTCGCCAATAGCTTCGGGTTTAATTTTCAGCTCCTTGGCAATGTGTTCCAGCAGAGGGTTGCCGCCTTTATCATTAACGCCAATAATAGCTTGCAAGTGTTTCTGGTTATTATACTCAAAACCCTCGTTAATTTCGCGGTTCAGGTGTATGGCAGCGTTGGGTATGATGGCAATGGGCTTGGAGAGCTTGATAAATTCGCTTTGGAAGCCTTTTGGGGTTTTAACCATCACTTTTCCGGCAATCCGCAAATCACGATCGAGCCATGTATTTATAATGGGATCGCCATAAACCTCTACTCCGCACCTGGTTACGCTTTTATCTGTCCTTATACAATGGGTTTTTAGCTTTAGAGATGGATAGTCAATATGGCTGGCAGCGAGATTAAAACCCACTTTCGCCAGAGGTTTACGGCCCAGCACAAAAGCAATAATTGCTGTGTCCATGCGCCGGATATAGTATTTTCCACCCTTATGTAATTTAAAGGGTTTGTCTTCCTGGATGCAGCTAAATCCAGCTTTATCCAGGCGTTTCTGAATTTCCAGGCTGGCATGAAAGCGGCTGGCACTGTCGCTTAAAAAGCTAAGTAAGTCTTTGATAACGTTTTCCATGATGTTCTCCATCTCCATTTACTTAATGCTATGATTTTCAAAGTGCGATTTATGTCAATTGTAAAGGTGTTCTGTCTTGCACACATTTTTTATAGGGACACGGATTGGGCGGTTTTAACGGATTCACACGGATTTATTTTTAAGGCACATAGATAACGCAGACTTCGCAGATTTGCTAAGAGCCAGTCAAGTTACTTACATCGCAAAATCATACTGTCTTTCCCGCGGAAGCGGGAATCCAGCACTGAAAAACCCCATTAGGGGTGACACATTTAAATTGTTGATACTCATAAGTATATCTGTTGTTCGGACAAAGCTTTTTTATTGGCTGGATTCCCGCCTCCGCGGGAACGACAATATCAGAGTAGGTTTGATGAGGCACCAATCTTTAATCAGCGAAATCTGCGCAATCTGCGTGCCACCAATAAAAAAACCCCGGAGGGTAAATTCTCCGGGGCGAGGTTTTGCAGCAGGTTTACAGTAGCTGTAAGTCGATTTCGTCGAACAGCATTTCCAACAGGGTGCCGACTACGAACTCAAAGAAGATTTGCTCGTTTTGTTCGTTAATCAGCGGGATATTTACCAGGCGGTTGATGCGGGTGGCCAGTTCCTTGGTCAGTTTTTGCGTTTCATTCATTTTGAGCTCCTTACATATTGGTGATTAGTTCATCTGCATCGGCTACAGCTTGCAAATAGCCATTTTCCACTGCAACGGCGATGCTGAGGATGTCTTCGCCTACGGTTTGCAGATCGGAATAGGTAACGGTGGTCAGATCGATGTGTCCGCTATCCAGTTTGCTGAACAGGAACAGCATCTTCATCCAGATGGCAAAAGAAGTGGGGGGCAGCTTGCCTTTGGGGATGTTTACGGCATTGCGTTGGCTATAAGTAACCATTTCTTCTTTGTAGCCGCTGGATACCTCTTCCCAAACGGATGCCAGGTTTGTGGCAATGGCACCAATTCGGGTGTTGTTTTCAGTTAAGCGGGGGCTTACATACTTGCGGCCGATACAAACTGTGTCCTCACGGTAAGAACCGAAGGTCATTTCGTCAATCGTGCCGGAGTAGGTTTGGATTCCATACTTGAATGTAACTTTCATTTTTGTCTCCTGGTTATTTTTTTTAGGCGTTTCCGGAAAACTTGCCTTCACTGGGGAGGTGGAGACGCAGACAAAAATGGGAGACAAAAACGAATTTTATTTTTTGCTGCCGGTCGATTTTCAAAGCTGGAATACACAGTAAAACAATATGAACACGGATTTGACGGATTAAACTGATGGACACAGATGTATTAGTTTTAACCACAGAAACACCGATCTTAAAAAAAATGTTAAGCTCACAGATTTCACAGATTTACTAATCTTAAATCAGCGAAATCTGTGTTATCTGCGTGCCTCTTAATAAATGAAATCCGTGTTAATCCGTTTAATCCGTCAAATCCGTGTAACCGTTATTTTGGGTGGTATGCCTCCTCTTTTCAAAGTTCTTGACATGATTTGGCTATAAATCACCCCTGCACGGCATGAGAAAATGGCGAATAGGAGATTGTTATGATAACCGAAAAACTAATTCCCTAACTTATGGATTCAATTAAGGAATACTGGGATTTACCAGCTTTAACAGATTACCCTGGAACAGCCCTCACTTATGAATCCCCAAGGGGTGACATATAATATGTTGGTATATAATCAATTATGCGTTGTTCTCTCAGAACTGATTTAGGAGCTGGATTCCCGCCTCCGCGGGAACGACAAACAATCTCTCTTCAAAGCTCGTTTGGGCACTAATGACTTCTGGCTTTTCCGAAAATATCTTTTACTTATTCTTCTTTAAATTTTCTATCTGTGGTTTTACATGTGTGTGATAGCAATCCGGGCAGATGGAATGCGAAAACATAGTATCAGTGTGTTCCGAAATATAAACTTCCACTTCCTGCCAGTAGTTTTTGTCGGTGCGCACTTTTTTGCAATAGGAACAGATGGGCAGCAGCTTTTCCAAAGAAGAAATCTTTAAAGCTGCGTCTTCCAGGGCCTGGCGCGAATGCTCCAGGCGTAAAGCAGATTTCACCCTGAGCACCAGTTCCAAATTGGTAAAGGGTTTGCTGATAAAATCCATTGCACCCAAATCAAAGGAACGTTTCAGGGGTTCCAAATTTTCATCCAGCGACACTGCCGTAATCATAATAACCGGAATATGCTCCAGAGTGGAATCCCGTTTAATCCATTCCAACACTTCATAGCCGCTGTAGCCTGGCATCATAATATCCAACAGAAGCAAATCGGGACAGTTATGTCGTAAATCAGCCAACATCAGTTTTCCGGAGGTAAAAGTGCGGATATTGGTAAAGCCATCCTGTTTTAGCACTGTGTTAATCAGCTTCAGGTTCGTTTCATCGTCATCAGCGATAAATATCAGCATTTTTTTTAAGACGTTATCTTTGAACATAGCTCTTTACTTTTCCTTTGTTTTTTGGGCTTCGGCATAATCAAACATAGCTTTCAGGGTTTTGAAGCGGTCGAACATTTCCAAAGCCTGAAGAAGCTGCTTATCTTGCGTGATGGTAACTTTGTAGGCTTCCGAATCGCCTTTCACTTTGCGGACAAGTTCACTCTTTATGGTATTGCGAATGTAGGCGGAAGTGCTATCCAAATCGGCTTGAGTATATTTAATGTCTTGTTTAGAGGCATAGGACAAAAAGTCGTTGTAGATTTTGTCGGTTATTTCAAAATTTTCCATCTGACGATTGTGATCCACCAGATATTCCACGGCAAAATTAAAAAACACGTTCTTGCGGCGAAGTTCTGCTCCGAACATGGTTAAGAAATCGCTTTCCGCAATAATATCGGGCTGAATTCCACCCCCGCCATAGACCTTGCGGTTATTGGCGGTATAATAAACCTGTTTGTGGTTTTTGTCGTCTTCCTTTTTGAGATCATCGGGGCTAAGTTGCTGACCTTTAAGCAGTTTATCGTTACTCATTTTATGGATGCAACGCCCGCTTTTTATGTAGTAATACGAAGTTGTAATTTTTATGCCGTTACCGTTGGAAAGGGGAATTAGCTGTTGCACGCTGCCTTTGCCAAAGGTGTTTTTTCCCATTACAAGGCCTTTATCCCAATCCTGCAGGCTGCCTGCAAAGATTTCGGAAGCACTGGCGGAAGCTTCATTTACCAGCACTATGATGGGGTAATTGCGCTCTTTGGTGGTGAAGCGGGTGTAAAGCTGTTTGTTTTCGGTGCGTCCTTTTGTTTCCACCACCAGGCGATTCTGACCTATAAATTCGTTTACAGTGTCCACTGCCTGATCCAAAAGGCCACCGGGATTGAAGCGTAAATCGATAATCAAGCCGGTAATGCCTTCCGCTTCCAGGCTTGCAAGGGCAGTGCGCAGCTCTGTAACGGTGTTTTCATTAAACTGAGAGATGCGCAGATATCCGGTGCCATTATCAAGCTTGAAACTATAGGGCACGCTTTTAATTTTGATGGTTTCACGCACGATATCAAAAACCAGCGGTTCTGCCACTCCGGGACGGCCAATGGTGATCTCCACGCGTGAACCAACGTCCCCACGCATACGTTTGATGGCTTCGTCGGTGGAAAGCCCCACAACAGATTCGCCATTCACTTTGATAATCTTATCGCCGGCGGTAATGCCCATGCGATAGGCTGGAGTCCCTTCTATAGGCGAAACCACGGTGATATAATCACCAATTTTATCTATCTGAATCCCCAGCCCGCCAAAGGCACCTTTGGTGGAAGTGGTGAAATCCTTGAATTCATCTGCGGTAAAGTAATTGGTGTGCGGATCGGTAGATCCAAGCATACCCTGAATGGCTGCCTTAATCAGTTCTTCATCGGAAAGATCGGTTACATAGAACTGTTTCAGTTTTTGCAGGACTTCGCTAAATAACTGCACCTGAGAATAAAGGTTGGTGCTTTGAGGACGGTTTTGGGCATAAGCATTGGTTGCCATTACAAGCAATAATGCACTAAACACCCAAATGCTGATTATCGAGATCAGCGCAAGCTTCTGTTTGGGTCTAATCATTTCCTTCTCCTATAAGGGGTTGCAAGGCAGAAACAATCCGTTGGTGTATTTCCTCCGGGGTTTTATCGCCATCCAGAACCACATATCTGGAGGGGCATTTGTTGGCAATAGATAAAAATTGCTGACGCACCCGCTGATGAAATTCCACAGCTTCTTTTTCCAAACGGTCCAAAGTGCGGTGTTTGATGCGTGCCAGGCCTTTTTCCACACTCAGGTCTATCAAAAAAGTGATATCTGGGATGTGCCCAGATGTGGCAAATTTGGTTAAAGTATCAATTAGGTTTTCGTCCAAATCTCTGGCTGCTCCCTGATAGGCATAGGTGGAATCGAAATAGCGGTCACAGATCACGTTTATGCCAGATTCCAGGGCTGGAATTATTAGCTCGGAAGTATGTTGCGCACGGCTGGCACAATATAACAGCAATTCAGTTTCCGGGCTCATTTCGGCATATTCAGGGTTTAGCAAGATGCTGCGGATGGCTTCGGAAATAATTGTGCCTCCAGGCTCACGCGTGGTTAGATATGGTAAGCCTTTAATCTTGAGAGCATTGACCAATAACTGAACCTGAGTGCTTTTACCGCTACCTTCAATGCCTTCAAAGGTGATGAAGAGGCCCCGGGGGGTGAGAGCTTCGCTGTGAGAGCTTTGCAGTGAGAGCTTCGCAGTGAGACCTTTGGAGTGAGAGCTTTCGGCAGTGAGTATCTCACTGTGCGTAGCACTCTCACTGTGTAAACTCTCACTGTGCGTAGCACTCTCACTGTGTAAACTCTCACTGTGCGTAGCACTCTCACTACGACAGCTCTCACTGCGACAGCTCTCACTAAATAATCGTATCATGCTTATAAATCCTATCGTTGTGTTCTGGGTAGTCTATCAAGAAATGGGCTCCGCGGCTTTCTTTGCGCATCAGGGCACTTCGCACAACAGCAAGTGCAACCACAGCCATATTACGAGTTTCCACCACTTCTTTGCGGACAGCATTATGCTGGTAAAAATTATTGATTTCATTGTAGATATTTTCAAGTCTGGAAAGAGCGTATTTCAATAGTCTGCGGCTGCGTCTGATGCCGGCATAACCTTGCATAATTGTTCCCAGAATTTCGCGGTTGTGGCTGATGATAACCCATTCGTTTTCGTTAAATACGTCCATCAAATGCCAATTGGGAATTTTGGGGAAATCCACCTTATCTTTTATGGAAGGATGATTAGCAGCCCTGTAAGCTACAACCAAAGCTTCCAGAAGCGAGTTTGAGGCCAGGCGGTTTGCTCCATGCAATCCACAACAGGCAACCTCTCCGGCTACAAACAAATTGCGGATATCAGTAGTGCCATCTATGGTGGAAAGCACTCCTCCGCAGAAATAATGCGCAGCAGGAGCTACCGGGATTGGTTCCTTGGTAAAATCTATGCCAAAACCTTGCAGCTTGCTGTTGATAAAGGGGAAGTGGCTTCTAAGTTTGGCAGTATCCACTACTGTGGCATCCAAGTAGCAGAATTTCTCGCCTCGTTTTTTAAGTTCCGCATCTATGGCGCGCGATACTATATCACGGGGAGCCAGATTGCCTTTGGGATGATAGCCATCCATAAAGGCATGGCCATCTGTAAGGCGTAAAATTGCCCCTTCGCCACGAACTGCTTCGCTAATTAAGAAGGTGCTGCCATCAGGACTCCAAAAGGCGGTTGGATGAAACTGCACGAATTCCATATTTGCCAGCCTGGCACCTGCAAGCCTGGCCATGGCCATGCCATCACCAGTAGCAACGCTGGGATTTGTATTGTGTGAGTAAATTTGTGCCGCTCCACCGGTTGCCATCATGGTTTTTCTGGCTGTGAACACATCCACATGGTTATCTGCAATATCCAAAACATAAGCTCCCCAGCAGGTTATCCCCGGAATAAAGCCATCATCTTGTTTTACATGGTGTTGCGTTATTAAATCTATGGCAATGCGATGTTCAAAAATATCAATTTTGGGGTTTGCCTTGCAGTTTTCTATCAAAGCTGCCATAATCTGATGTCCTGTGGAGTCTGCTGCATAGGCTACCCGTCTGCGGGTGTGCCCACCTTCCATGGTGAGCGACAGATTTTCCAGGCTGGTATCATAGCTTTCGTCCACACGGGTAAAATCGGTTCCCAATTCAATCAGATACTGGATAAGTTTGGGTCCTGAAGAGATTATTTCAGAAATAACCTGACGTTTTCCCAGCTCTGCACCAGCTTGAAAAGTGTCCTCAATATGTTCTGCAAAAGAGTCTTTTGCGTCAATCGCAGCGGCAATTCCACCCTGAGCATAGTCTGTGTTGCAATCATACAAATCACTTTTTGTAACAATCGCCACAGTTCCATGCGCCGAAACCTGCAGGGCATAAACCAAGCCTGCAATCCCACTGCCAATTACCAGGTAATCATAAGCATTAGTCATGTATCTGTTTTTCCATCACAATTGCATCTTCATCGGGGTTTGTGTAATAATTTTTACGGGTTCCAAGTGCTCGAAAGCCAAATTTTTCGTAAAGGTTTCTGGCTTTGATGTTTGAGATCCTAACGTCCAGATAAAACCTGCGGACGCCATTAGCAATCATCTTTTGCAGGCTCTCTTTTAGCAGAAATTCACCCCAGCCCATTTCCTGATAGCAGGGGCGAATGGCGAAATTTATAATAACCATTTCATCGCCCACACCATGATAAAATATGTAACCGGCAATTTTCTTGCCAAACATCAGAATCCAGGCCCAGGGCAGTAAAAAATCTGTAAAGCCTTCCAGCGGCCAGGGATGTGTGAAAGCTTCCTGTTCAATTTCGAATAGCGAAGCAAAATCGGCCTCACAAGCAGTGCGAATTGTTAGTTTATCCACATTGGTACCTGTTACCGCAGAGCGGAAACAACCTTTACATCTTTTCCGGAGCACTGATACCCATGAGATCAAAGCAGATAGCCATCACGTGTTTAACCGTGTGGATCAGCATTAGACGAGCATGGGACATATCCAGATTTTTGGCACTGACAATTTGGTAATGTGCATAATACCTATGCAGCATACCGGCCAGTTCTTCCAAATACGTTGCCAAGCGATGAGGTTCGCGATGGATAGAGATTAAGATGAGCAGTTCGGGCAAGTCTGCCAGCTTTTGGATAATGGCCAGTTCTTCCGGTTTGGTCAGCTTGGAAACCATTTCTTTCTTAAAGTGCTTGGGATAAATTTTATCTTTTCTGGCTTTCTTGATGATGCTGCAAATCCGGGCATGGGCATACTGGCAATAGTAAACTGGGTTTTCGTTGTTTTGCTTCATGGCCAGTTCCAAATCAAAATTCAGGTGAGCATTAGCCTTGCGGGCAATAAAGAAATAACGGGCAGAGTCTTTACCCACAACGCTTACAAGATCATCCATAGAGACAATTTTACCGGCGCGTTTGCTCATTTTTACCCGTTCTCCGCTTTCAAACAGATTTACTTGCTGCAAAAATATAATCTCCAGCATGGTATCATCGTAGTTCAAAGCTCTAAAGGCAGCTCTGATGCGGGGAACATAACCATGGTGATCGGGGCCGAAAACATCTATCAGTTTAGTAAAACCACGCTGAATTTTGGTGAGGTGATATGCCAAATCTGGCACAAAGTATGTGATGGAACCATCAGATTTCATTAGCACTCTATCCTTGTCATCACCAAATTTTGTGCTGCAAAACCAGATGGCATCTTCTTTTTCGTAGGTGCAATCCGCTTCTGTAAGGTAGGACAGCACTTCTTCCACAACGCCTTCCATACGCAGGGTTTTTTCCGAAACCCAGCCTTCAAAGGTTACGCCAAATTTTTCCAGGGAAAGACGCTGCATTTCCAGCAGTTCGGACAGGGCAAATTCTTTCAAGTGCTCCATACGGTCTTTTTCCGTAAGCATAAACACTCTGCTGCCTTCCAAGGCGTTCAGTCTTTGGGCAAGATGCTTCACATATTCTCCGTGATATGCCTCATAAGGGAAATCACCAATCTTTTCGCCATGAAGCTCGCGCAACCTCAATTCCAAGGATTCTGCCAAAATATCCACCTGGTTACCGGCGTCATTTATATAAAACTCACGGGCAGGAGCAAAGCCCACATATTTCATGATGCGGTAAAGCGTATCTCCAAAGGCTGCGGCACGGGCACTAACAATATTCAAAGGTCCGGTGGGATTGGCACTAACGAATTCCAGCAGCACCTTTTCCTTGTTGCCATATTCGCTTTTGCCGTATTCTTCAAGCTTGAATATTTCCCAAAAAGCTTGTTGATACAGAGTTGGTGATAGATAGAAGTTTATAAATCCAGGTCCGGCTATTTCCAGTTTCTTATAGCTTTTATTTTTCTTAAGCTCTTTAATCAGTTTTTCAGCCAGGATTTTAGGAGCCATTTTATTCTCTTTTCCCAAAACCAGCGCAGCATTGGTGGAATAATCCCCAAATTCTGAATTATTGGGAGTTTCCACAATAAAGTCCTTTTCGTGGCTATAAGAAAGGGCATCCATCACCGAGGTAATGTGGTGATGCAGAATCTCTTTGATCATTTGATGTCCTCTTCGGGCAAACGGTTTTTCACTTTGGTAAACAGTTCATCAATTTTGTAATAATCACGGGTTTGGGGCAAAAAGATATGCACAACCAGGTCTCCGATATCAATCAGAATCCATTGTCCAAAATCTATTCCTTCCTTGCTAAGCACATGCAGTTGGTTTTCTTTGGCCATGTCTATCAAATGGTTTGCAATGGCTTTGTTATGCACATCGGCACTACCTTCGCACACCACAATCACGTCGGTATAATCCGTTTTATTCTCTACGTCGTAAACGCGAATATTCTCTGCTTTCTTGTCAGTTAGCCAGCTCAGTATGGCCTCAAGTTTTATCTTGTTTTCCAATTATCAGCTCCTGTCTATTTCTTGATGAATTGTTCATAGTCTTTGCCGACTATTATTTCAAAATCGGCCATGTAATACTCGTTATAAGCACTGGTCCAACGCTCTATTCCTATCATCTTCTGCAAACGTTTCAGGTCTTCCATGTCTCCCTTGCGCACTACGATAATAGATTTATCGTAAATTGGTTTTGGGGTATCTGCCAAACTTACCACTTCTATATTCTTATCTTTCAGGGCAGCGGTAAATTCTGAGGCTAATTGCTCGTAACCACAACCATTTGAGATCACTACTTTAATTGCCGGTAGTTCGTCTTCGCCATAGTGTCCAGGCTCGCTATCTTTGGATTTATCGTAAAAATAATAGACCAGCAAGGCCGTAACTATAACGAAAACCAGAACTATTGGCAACCAAAGCTTCCAATTTGAGTGCAAACTATTTGAAGGGGGCTTGTTTGTCAAATCCAACGAAACATCTCCTTGCTTTACAGAAGTTTGGCAAACTCAGGTTTTAGCTTGGCAAAGGCAGATTCAAAGGATTCCGGAATTACCCGTTCTCCAGCCACAACGCTCATAAAATTACTATCGCCAGACCAGCGGGGAACCAGATGCACATGCAGGTGTTGTGCAATTCCAGCACCGGCAGCACTACCCAGATTAAGCCCAATATTCATGCCATCACACGCGTAAACTTCCCTTAAAATGCGTTCTGTATCTCTAATCAAATTGCACATATCCCGCCAGACTTCTTTGTCCAAATCCTCCAAACAACATTTATGCGCATAAGGGACAACCATTACATGACCGTTATTATAGGGATATCTATTCAGCATCACATAGCAGTGTTTGGCGCGGTGCACAATCAAGTTTTCCGCATCACTGCCCAGGTTTTGGTAGCGGCACATAATGCAATCGCCGGCCTTTTCACCCAAAATGTAATCCAGCCTCCAGGGAGAATAAAGATAGCTTGGCTTATCTTCTTTATTCATAAGGCGTTTCATCTATAACATGTGCCCCGAAGTCTAAAATCTCATGCTCCGGGATAATAGCGTTTACCAGGATGTTATGTCCCTGCAAAATAGTCTCTATAGAAACAGTGCTATGTTCCAAATAGCAGTTGGGGCCAATAACGCAGCCTTTTTCCAGCAAGCTTTTCCCTTTAATCACGCAGTTTTGGTGAATTTCCACATCGGTTTCAATTATCACATCGTCTGCAATATAAACTGTTTGGGGGTTATGAATCACCACTCCGCTATTCAGCCATTTTTTTCGGATTCTATCCACATGCACATCTTCCAGCTCAGCCAATTGTTCTTGCGAATTTACTCCCGAAACCTCCGTCAGGTCTTCCAAAACCACCGAAGCCACGGTTTTCCCGGCTTTGTAAAGAATTTCCACCGTGTCGGTAAGGTAGAATTCTCCCTGTTGATTTTGGTTGGAAGTCTGCTTCAAGGCAGCAAACATTTCGCCTGCTTTAAAGCAGTAAATGCCCGTGTTCCATTCTTTAATTTTGCGCTGAGCCTCGCTGGCATCTTTATATTCAATAATTCCACACAGCTTTCCCTGCTCATCACGCAGGATGCGTCCATATTTTCCGGGATCATCCATAAAAGCTGTAAGGACGGTGCAAGCCGCATCGGTTTTATGATGCTGTTCACAAATCTGCTCCAGGGTGTGGGGAGTTAGCAGCGGCACATCACCGCATAAAATCAGGATGTCCATAGCGGGGTCTGCAAACTGCGCTTCGGTTATGGAAACGGCATGACCGGTACCCAATTGTTCTTTTTGTTCTACAAAACTCAGCCTGTTGTCATCCTCCAAACAAGAGATAACGGTTTCCTTCAAATAGCCCACCACCACACAAATACTATCGCATTGTATGGCCAGAGCAGTATCTACAACCCTCTGAATCATGGGTTTATCGGCAAGGGGGAAGGTTACTTTGGCACGTTCAGATTTCATGCGCGTGCCTTTTCCGGCAGCCAAAATCACCGCTGCAAGAGCATTCATGGTTTTCCTCCAGGATTTCTTAACCTATAGTATAATTCGTTAATGCTTTTATGCATAATAGGATGTTCATAGTTTGGGATTAGTTCATTTAATAGCTGCATTGCAAACAAGCGGTTATGAAAATCGGGATGTGGAATGATCACTACCGGCAAATCTTTGTCCGCAATATCGGGACGTGTATCCACAACAAGGTTTTCTGCCAACAGGATGTCAATATCAATCACCCGTGGCCCCCATCTTTCGCTGCGAACTCTGCCCATCTCTGTTTCGATGGCAAGCAATTGCTCCATAAGTAGTTGCGGAGCCAGAGAGCTTTCCACTTCCAGCACTTGATTGTAAAAATCCGGCTGAAGCACTCTGCCATAAGGGGCTGTTCTGATCCGCTTGCTGGAGCGTAACACCCTTATTCCCTTGTGGTTAGTTAATATTTCAACAGCTTTTGATAGCTGCGCTTCCGGGTCTTCCAGGTTGGATCCGAGACACAGGTGGTAGATAATTACTCATTCTCCTTATTGTTCCAATCAAGGTTTCAATGCGGAATCAATACGGACTTCATCCGTATTTATTCCGTATTAATTCAGTGATTGGAGCATGTGCGTTTGCTCTGAAAAGCTAAACATTTTTTTGCTTATTCAGCACAACTTCCACCGATTGCAGGCTTCCCTGAATGGGGACAGATGGCTTTTGGATGCAGATTTTTAGTCTTTCGATCAGCGGAAAATCTTGCAACAGTTTATCTGCAATAGTATTTGCGCAGTTTTCCAATAACTGAAACTGGTTAGTTTCCATAATCTCTTTCACAGCGTCATAAACTTTTGTATAGTCCACCGTATCATCCAGATGGCGAATCGAACTGTCCAGGGCATCATCGGTGAATAAACTAAGGCTAACCACAAAACGTTGCCCCAGTTTACGCTCTTCCGCATGCACTCCATGGTATCCGTAGAAAACCATTTCGTTCAGTTTAATTTTCATAACTTCCTCAATATGTGAATACTTAGACGTTTACTAAGCTTGGCATCCAACAAGCGCACGATTAAAAAAGCCAGCCCCATGGTTGCGAAAGCCACAATAATGGCAGCAAGTTCCGATAGCCAGATACCGGCCAAAATAAAACCGGCAAAAAGAAAGGCAAGCGGCAGGCCGAAAATTAGTAAGGAGGCAATGGCTCTTCCTCCGGGGGAGATA
Source organism: Cloacimonetes bacterium UBA6081 (assembly GCA_002428685.1). Classification (GTDB taxonomy): domain Bacteria; phylum Cloacimonadota; class Cloacimonadia; order Cloacimonadales; family Cloacimonadaceae; genus Cloacimonas. Next base: position 78,055 of record DIXL01000009.1, read on the forward strand.
TCCAAGAGCACTTTGTCGCCAATTTCCAAGGGCAAATCTGTTGGCAAAACAAAGCGGGCAGGAGTGCTTTTCTTAAAACAAAAACCTTGCATGGTGCAGCTTTTACAGCCTCCACCCCGCACAATTTCCACGGTTACCATATTGCCGTGAACAGCGGTTACCAGCCCGCAATCTTCTATTATTTCTTCAATCATGCTAATCGCTTTCCCTGATGCGCTTTATGATGTCGCTGCTGGAGATGCCTTCCTTAAAGCTTAAGGACCGGACAATGCCTCCGTAACCAAGCACCAGGTCTGCACCGACTATTTCGTCCACAGCCCAATCTCCACCTTTCACCAAAACCTCGGGATGCACCTGCTCTATCAAATCATAAGGTGTATCTTTATCAAAGATAAGCACATAATCCACCGATTGTAAGGCTGCAAGCACCACAATCCGCTCTTCCTGAGGCACAATTGGCCGCCCCATACCTTTAAGTCTTTGCACCGAAGCATCGCTGTTTACGCCAACAATCAGGACATCACCAAGGTTTTTGGCACTTTCCAGATACAGGACATGACCGGCATGCAAAATATCGAAACAGCCGTTAGTGAAAACGATCTTTTTGCCTTGCTGGTGTAAAAGTCCGGTTAAATCAGATATTTGCGAGGCTTCACAAAGTTTGGTTATAATCATCAAAACTCTCCGCTATTTCTGCTATTGAGGTGCAGGCAGTTCCATGTTTGGCCACTACCACTGCCGCAGCATGATTGGCAATTAATGCGGCAGTCTCGATGTTGTTATCAAACAAATAAGCCAGAGTGAGGGCACTGATAACCGTGTCTCCCGCACCTGACACATCAAAAACTTCTCGTGCGAAACTTGGAATATGTTTGGGGGTGGCTTTACCACTAAAGATGAACATTCCTTTTGCCCCGTGAGTAACTACAAGATGCTTTGTTTTCATAAGGTTGCGTGATTCAGAGGCGGAATCAAAGAACTCTGCTTCACTCTCAAAAGTTTTTTTGCAATTTGCCTGTAATTCGGCATAATTGGGCTTAAAAATATCCACTCCCCCATAACAGTCGTAGCTGCGTTGTTTGGGATCTACAGCTACAATCAGGTGGTTTTTTCTGGCTAAATGCAGCACTTCATTTATTAGTTTGTAGTTAAGCAGGCCTTTGTCGTAGTCTTCCACAATCAAGGCATCGCAAACAGGCATCAGCCTTTCCAGATAGGCACAGATATCCTCGGATAGATCGCAACGCAGCTCTTGCGTGTTTTCTTTATCTATGCGAACAATTTGCTGGTTAGAAGCTCCAATTCGGGTTTTTAGAGTAGTGGGTCTGCTCGTGTCCTCAAAAATTCCCGCAGTATTAAGCTTGTGTTGTTTCAAAAGCTTTTTAAGCGTTTTTGCCTGGCTGTCTTTGCCGCAAACGCCTACCAGCTCTACCTTTGCACCCAATGAAACCAGGTTTAAAGCTACGTTTGCAGCTCCACCCAAACGGTATTCTTCGTGGTCAATTTCCACAATAGGCACCGGTGCTTCGGGAGAAATGCGCTGAACTTTGCCCCACAGGTATTCATCCAGCATAACATCACCCAATACTAAGATTCTCTTGTTGCAGAAGCTGCGTAGGATCTCGGAAAGCTGGTTGGGTTTAAGGTTTTTCATCAGACACTCCCAAAGGATAATTACCGTCAAAACAGGCATAGCAATAGTTGTCCGGCTCACCGACGCAGGTTCGTAAATCAGCTTGGGATAGGTGCTTCAGGGTATCTACTCCACTGCGCTTACGAATTTCTTCCAGAGAATGGCAATTTGCCACAAGTTCGTTGGCATCAGGGGTATCAATGCCATAATAGCAACTGTGCTTCACCTGGGGGCTGCCGATTCGCAGGTGGATTTCTGCAGCTCCGGCGTCTTTGATAAGCTTCACAATTTTGCGGATGGTGGTGCCGCGCACAATGCTGTCGTCTATCAGCACTATCTTTTTGCCGGTGAAAAAGTTTGGCAGCACGTTGAACTTCTGGCGCACGCTTTCATCGCGGATGGTTTGTTCCGGCTTAATAAAAGTGCGGCCGATGTAATGATTGCGGATTAAGCCAAGCGACAAAGGTGCTTTGCAGGCATTGGCATAGCCCAAACCGATGAAATTTGAGGAATCCGGAACCGGAACAACGATATCGGGATTCAGGCCTTCGTCGCACTTTGCCAGAGCAGCACCAATCTTTTCTCGCACCCGGTAAACATCCTCGGCAAAATGATAGCTGTCTGGACGTGAAAAATAGATGTGTTCAAAGATGCAATGCTTTTCACAGCAGGTTTTGCGGTAGAGATTGGGGTCGTTTTCCAAAACTACGATGTTGTCTTTGTTCACTTTGATAATTCCCGCGGGGGGAACTTCATGGCGTTGAATTACTCCCAAGGTATCCAAAGCGCAGCTTTCGGAAGCTACAACCACAGCTCCTTCGGGAGTTCTGCCCCAAACCATGGGACGGATGCTGTGCGGGTCTCTAAACATATAAAGCTCATTGCGGGTGCAAAGCACACTGGAATAGGCTCCTTGCACATCTTTCATCAAATTGCGGATTGCTTCGCTGATCTCATCCTTGTGGCGGATAATGCGATAAGCCAGATACTTAACCAGCAATTCACCATCGTTATCACTTTTAAAATAAACGTTTTCTGCTTCCAGGGTTTTACGCACTGCAGCGTAATTTACAATATCACCATTGGAAGCCAGGGCATAAGTTGGGCCTGCAAGGGTTTCCACCATATGCGGTTGCGTGTTAAATTCCGTCGCACTGCCCTTGGTTGGATAACGCACATGGCCAATGGCTATGCTGCCCGGAAGAGCGCAAAGATGATCATCATTGAAAACCTCTTTTACCAGTCCCATCTTTTTACGCATCCTGATAACCAAGCCATCGCTTACTGCCATGCCACAGCTTTCCTGACCGCGGTGCTGTTCTGCAAAAAGCCCCAAAGCTGCCATAGAGGCAGCATTATCAGAGCCAAATACCCCAATAATTCCACACATTATTAATCAGTTTCCTTTCTTTGTAAACTTTATCTTATGTTCGGTTCCCTTGCTGAGACGTTCCAGATTGCTGCGGTGCATAATCACGATCATCAGCACAACTGTAGAGATTAAAATCAAGCTGGCATAATCGCTTGTGCCTGCATGCCATATACGCCCTAAGCTATGAATTAAAAAGAAAACAGCAGCGCAGATTGAACCCAGGGAAACATAGCGGCTTATAGCTACAACCAGCACAAAAACAAGCAAGGCAAAACCCAGGCTTGTGGGTGCCAATGCCAAAAAAGCACCTCCAGCCGTAGCCACACCCTTGCCACCTTTAAAACCAAGATAAATTGGGAAAACGTGGCCAATAATTACCAGCAAAGCAGAAATTGCCACAAAGGGGCTGCCCGCCGGCAATAAAGTTATGCTCAACCAGGTGGCAAAAAAACCTTTGCCCATGTCCAGCAGTAAAACAATTATACCGGTTTTGGTGCCAAACAATCTCAGGGCATTTGTTGCCCCAATATTACCGCTTCCGTTTTTGCGGATATCAAGGTGGAAAAACACTTTACCCACAATCCAACCGATGGGTATGGAGCCAAGCAAGTAGGCAAAAAGCAACAGCAGCCAGGGAATTATACTATTTATGGCCATCCTCTTCCTCGTCCTTTTTACGCCCTTTAAAGATCAGTTTGATGCTAACGCCTTCAAACTTGAACATTTCCCTTATCTGATTGTTGATAAAGCGTCTATAGTTCTCCGTAATCAAATTTGGCGTATTACAGAAGAAGATAAAGGTGGGCGGTTTTACGGCTGCCTGAGTAATGTAATAAATCTTTACATGCTTCCCGGATGGATGCGTGGGGGGTCTGTGCTCTATCACCGTTTCCATAAAGCGATTCAGCTCTGAAGTGCCAATGCGCTTTTCGCTTTCTTCTTCAATTGTAGCCACTGTTTCCATGATGCGGTGTATGCGTTGGCTGGTTTTGGCCGAAATGAACATCACCGGGGCAAATTGCAGGAATGGCATCTGGAAATGAAGCTCTGTAACAAATTCTTTGGTAGTGCTGGTTTGCTTTTCCACCAAATCCCATTTGTTGTAAACCACCATAATCTCTTTCATTTTGCGTTTGGCATAGCTGGCGATTTTAATGTCCTGAGTGCTGATTTCTTCATCTGCGGTAAGCACCAAAACCACTATATCGCATCTATCAACCGCATCAATGGAGCGCATCACACTAAAGTATTCAACCCCATAATTAACCTTGGTTTTTCGCCTTAGCCCTGCTGTATCCACCAGGATATAATCTTTGCCATGATAGCGGATTGGGGTATCGATGGAATCTCTGGTAGTGCCAGGAATCTCGGTTACAATCTGTTTATCATCACCAATCAGCAGATTCACAATGGAGCTTTTTCCCACATTGGGTTTGCCTACCACAGCAATGCGGGTGATATTGGGTTTTACATCCAGGTTAATTTCCAAAGTTTCAGGCATCAGCGAAAGCAATTCGTCCAAAAAGTTACCGGTGTTTCTGCCTTGCGAAGCTGAGATTGGAAAAGCATCACCAAAACCAAGCTGCAGGAAGTCAAACAATTCCCATTCAAACTTTTCGTTATCAGCTTTATTGGCCACCAGCATCACCTTATCCCTATGCGGGAAAAGGATTTTGGCAATTTCTTTATCTATGTCTGTGGTGCCGGTCTGGGCATCTACCATGAAGATAATCAGATCGCTTTCGTCAATGGCCAAAACTGCCTGATGACGAATCATTTTATCCATGGTTTCACTGCTGTCAAACACAATGCCGCCTGTATCCACAAGCTTGAAGACCTTACCGTTCCATTCCACGTCCTCATATTTACGGTCGCGGGTGATTCCGGCTTCAAAATCTACAATGGCACTGCGCTTTCGGCACAAGCGGTTGAACAGGGTCGATTTACCCACATTGGGACGCCCCACGATTGATACGATATATTTTCTCATTATTCCTCGATAAAGTGATGAAGTAATGAAGTAATGATGTGAAAAGGAAATCGTCAGTAACCTCATTACATCATCACTTTGTTACACTTTACATTCCCAGCATTTTGAGAGGGGATATTTTGTCAATCTCCACCTTTTGCAGATAGCAACAGACAGTAACGGAGTCTGTTAACTTGGTTTTAGGATAAACTTTGGTTCCCAGGTTTCCCCGCATACATCGCAATGGCCTTGATACCAATGTGTCCTTGTTCCGCAGGTTTTGCAGCTCCACTGCTTTTTCTGTTCTTCCAGCCAGGCATCCATGCCAATCTCTTTCATTCGTGCCAGGTTTTCCAGAACTTCTTTGTGATGTGGCCATTCGGTGTTGTTGAATTCGATTATTTTTGCGCAAGGGAATTCGGGACAAAACCCACAACTTTCAGATTCATGTGCTTTATTACAAATGGCAAATTCACAATCGCACTGTTCAGCACTTCTGCAGCCTGTACAAGGGCTGTCATCATCTGTCTCCAGGGAAACATTAAGGTCTCCCTTGCTCTTTTCGTAGGTCATTATGCTGCTGCAGGCACCGCAGTATAAGCCACAGTAAGCCAGATATTTCATCATGTTAATCCTCTTTATTTTGGAAGTGAATTCTCTTTGGTTCTAAGTCTTCATTATCTGTTCAATTATATCCGCTACTTCCTGGCGGGTAAAGGGTTTTTGAATAAAGTGGTGCTCTTCTCCCATCCCACTTTTATCGAAAATTTTACTCTCTGTGTGGCCGGACATATACTACACCTTCATGCCGGGATTTATCTTTAATAGCTTTTCAGCCAGCTCCATGCCATTCATCCCGGGCATAATCATGTCGGTATGCATTAATTGCGGTTTAAGTCCTGTTTCAACTTTCCTGATTGCTTCTTTTCCATCCGGGACTACCGTAACGGCATAGCCGAGTTTGTTGATAATCTTGTTTATCACGTTGCGCATCATTTCACCATCATCCACAACCAAAATTTGCTGCCCTTTTCCGGTTGCCGCTGGTTTGGCTGGGAGAATTCCTTTATGAGAAACTACTCCGCCAATACGAGGTATCAGAACTTTGAAATTTGCGCCTTTATCCGGTTGGCTTTCTACTCCTATGTATCCGCCAGCCTGTTTCACCACTCCAAAAACTGTAGATAAGCCCAGTCCGTTGCCTTTTTCTTTTCCTTTCGTGGTAAAAAACGGTTCGAATAACTTTAATACAATTTCCTGTGGTATGCCCTTGCCATTATCGGTAACGCTTAGCAGGACATATTCTCCTGGTTCAACGTTCTCGTTGTGCAGGGGTTCAGGGTGGTTTACGCTGTAATTGGAAGTTTGCACAATCAGTTTTCCGCCTTTTGGCATAGCTTCGCAGGCATTAATCACCAGGTTCAAAATCACCTGTTCCATCTGGCTTGTATTTGATTTTATGTTGCCAAGGTTTTTATCCAGGATGATTTGGAACTCAATATCTTCGGTAATCAGCCGGGTTAACATGGTTGACATGTCATTTATTATATCATTCAGGTTTAGCAAATGCGGACGGTGAATGTGGAGTCGTTTTAGCCTTCCCCGGTCTCAAAGATATCTGCCAGTTATACGGCTGAGAGGACTACACGCGTTTCCTCACCAACCCCAATTTCTGAATGGCAGTAACCTGGTTGCTTAATGCCCCTCAGGCAATGCTATTACCGGAACACAACAGATTAATAATCTATGCTACCATAAGGAATCTATACCGGTAACTGGGCTGTAACTTCATTTATACTCAAGTTTGACAGCACGATTT
>DIXL01000083.1 GCA_002428685.1 Cloacimonetes bacterium UBA6081
CACCCTACTCGATTTAGATAGAAAACGAGATATGACAACCTACCCTGTATCAGTGTGAAAAAAGCCGTGGAAGCAGGACTGCTGTTGCCGGTTCATGATTATGAGAGCATGACGAGGGAGATGTAGGCTAATACTGCCTGGGAGCTAAATAATGACTTATGCCATAATGACATTAGCAGTAGTAATGCTGGTAACGAGCGTCAATCTGCCACTTTCCGACGAGAGTGAAATGAACAAAATGCCGGTGTTCTATAAGAACAAAGCACCATCCCTACAGGTGTTGAAGGCTGTGAAAGCTATCCTGTCCTTGCGTTTTATATATGGGGACTCACGGTTTATGGGTTAAGATAAAGACTGGTTGGACTTTTTTTGTGGCGGGATTTGTATTGACTGTTTTACAGCTTCGGCGATAATGTTCTTAGTGACAATAAATGGAGATACTGATGCAAGACGTTAGATGGAAACAAAGATTCAGTAACTATGTAAGTGCTTACAAGCTCTTAGGTGATGCGGTAAGGCTGAAACATCCAAGTGAGTTGGAGACTGAAGGTATGATTCAGCGCTTTGAATATACCTTTGAACTTGGCTGGAAGACACTGAAAGACTATCTGGAAGAGAAGGGATTTGCCGAGGTTGTCGGTTCAAAGGATGCTATTCGCTTAGCTTTTGCCAGTGGCGTTATAAGCAATGGAGAAGTGTGGATGGAGATGATAAACGACAGGAGCTTGACCTCACATTTGTATGATTCCGGAGTTGCTCAGCTAATTGCCGGAAACGTGGTAAATAAGTATTATCCTGCTTTCTCACAGCTATATAACTTTCTTTTGGACAAGCAGTGATGACAAAAAACACAGCAAAATACGGACTCAAAACAGAGTATTGGACGGCAATCCTATCAATCCTGAAAAGCAATCCTCGGGTAAGTGAAGTAATTCTGTATGGCTCCAGGGCAAAGGGTAATTACAAACTTGGTTCTGATATAGATATCTGTTTAAAAGGAAATGACCTTAGCTTATCTGATCTTACTGCCCTGATGGTAAAACTGGATGAGCTTGATCTGCCGTGGATAATAGACCTTGCCAATTTTAACCAGATAACTAATTCCGATTTGATAGATCATATAGATAGAATTGGCATCGAGCTGTAAGCAAGGAGCCATTTGCCCCGTTCACCAGCTATATGAGGGTCTTATTTTGACGGGGTCAAAGGACTTATTATGTCCACTGCGGATAGCCGCATTAGTCCTTGCCACCGCTGAAGCTGCTTTCTTACTTTGCAGATTGATGGGGTGGGGATGACTCCTGCTTAGTGGGCTGGAGCATTTTGAAGGGGAAAGCAATTCGGCAAGCGAATAACTATTTTTCTTGACTGAAACCAGCGTTTGGAAGAGCTGTCATGGCATATAAGTGTTAAAGGATAAAGTGAATGACTTTACAAGAAATCATAACTCTTCTGAATGCGGAAGTGTTAGGCACAAAGGCGGATACAGACTGCCAGGTGCCTTGTGCTTTTGCATCGGACTTGATCTCAGATATTCTGATGTGCACCAAGGAGCCTACCTTGCTTTTAACCGGGCTTACAAATAATCAGGTAGTCCGGCTATCTGACATGATAGATGTGGTTGCCATCGTTTTTGTGCGCGGAAAACGCCCTCTGCAGGATGTAATAGAAATGGCGGAGGAACGCGGGCTGCCGATAATATCTACCAGGATGACTTTATACCGTTCCAGTGGCATTCTTTTCAATGCAGGCTTGCGTAGCTGTAAAATATAGCATGGCAGATTACTGGAACATAGCCCCCGGTATGGAGAATGCGCTGAAAGAGTGCTTTTCCAGAGATGCTGAAGCCGATGTAACGCTGGAGTTTTCTATTCCCGAAAAGGATTTTAACAACGCCGGAAAAGGCAGTTCGGAAGTGAAAAACCTGCTTAAAAGGCTGGGAGTGGATTCTGAAGTTTTACGCCGGATTGCCGTTGCCAGTTACGAAGCAGAAATAAATGTGGCAGCGCATTCACATGGCGGGGAAATGACCAGCCTGATTTATGATGACATGATTCACATAAAGTTTATAGATGAGGGGCCTGGAATAGCTGATATTGCACAGGCAATGGTTCCCGGGTATTCCACCGCAGATGATCTGGTGCGCGAGTTTGGTTTTGGAGCAGGCTTGGGTTTGCCAAATATCCAAAAAAACAGCGATGCCCTGCATATCTCATCTGCCGCGGGAGAATCCACACTGCTAGAGTTTTTGGTATTTTTTGCACAATAGAAGAATTATGAGCGAAACTAAGTATTTTCATGCTATCCAGATTTTGCAAGATAACTGCACCGGCTGCACAGCGTGCGTGCGTGTTTGTCCCACTGAAGCAATCAGGGTTCGGGACCGTAAAGCTACAATTGATCCCAACCGCTGTGTGGATTGCGGAAACTGTGTAACTGTATGCCAGTTTCATGCCATTATTCCCAGCAGTGATCCCTTGGATATAATCAAGAATTTCAAGTATAAAGTGGCGGTTATCTCGTCGTCCTTCTTTGGCCAGTTTACCGAGGATATCAGCTATGCGGTTGCCAAACAAGCTGTGTTGGAGCTTGGCTTTGACGAAGTGGCCGAGGAAGCAATGGTAACGGATTTTATGATTTCCATGATCAGAGATTACATCCGTGCTAATCGTGAAAAAAGGCCTACGCTTAGTAGCAATTGTCCTGCTGTGGTCAGGCTGATTCAGGTAAAGTATCCTTCCCTGCTGTCAAATTTGTTTCATCAGGAAGCCCCGATGAGCATTTTGACAAGCTATTTGAGGGAAAAGATTAGCAAACAGAAAAACCTCTCCGATACGGATATTGGTATATTTTTAATAGTTCCCTGTGTGGCACACGTTACTGCGGTGCATCAACCCGAAGGAGCCTATAAACACTTACAGGATGGAGCCTTTTCCACCGGTATGATTTATGGGAAAGTGCGTGAGATAGTTAAGAAGATCCAAAATGAGCCACCACCCATTATAGATACTTATCCCAAAGGCCTTACCTGGGCACTATCCGGTGTGCAGGCAGAATTGGTGGATTGTGATGATATCCGTGCGCTGTCCGTAAACGGAGTGGAGAACGTGATGGATATCTTGTCCAAAGTGGAAGATCACTATCTGGATCAATACGATTATATAGTGATGCGAACCTGCACAAATGGCTGTGTGGGCGGTTGTTTGAATGTGGAAAATCCTTTTGTGGCGATGAGCCGCATAAAAAAGATGATTAAAGAAGGCGAAAACAAGGAAACCAATGTGGATGACTTGATTAAGCTGTATGAAAAAGGTGAATTTGTCGTGGTGCCGCTTACTCCGCGTCCGATAATGGAGCTGGATAAGGATATCAAGAATGCCATTCAGAAAATGAAAAAGATAAATGAGTTCTTGACCATGCTGCCGGGGCTGAATTGCAGCGCATGTGGCAGCCCCACTTGCTATGCTTTGGCAGAGGATATCGTCCTGGGTAAAGCATCTATTGACGATTGCGTAGTACTGCTGAAACGGCATAGTAAAGAAGAGGATGAGTGAGTAATTGAGAATTGAGAATTGAGCTGCGCTGAGGCTGAAGATAGAGTGATTTGATTTGAAGATAGTAGAGACCGGAAGTTTCTTTTTTTTAAACACAGAGAAAAGCAGAGAAAGCAGAGACTATAATCGAGTAGTGTTGTGATCATGCTGATCAGGTGGATCATGTTATCAGTGTTCTATTATAATCTGCGTGCGATAATTAATAACAAGGGATAGATGAATGATTAGACTTACAGAATACTTGCCGCTGATTGAGGGAGTTAATTGGACTCCTGCCTTAAGCCCCGAAACCGTAGAAATTGAGGGTGCTTATGTTTGTGATATGCTAAGCGATGTGATGGGTTCGGCTAAGCCCAAACAAGCTTGGATAACCATAATGAAACACCTGAATGTAATTGCAGTGGCTTCGATGACGGGGATTCCCGTGATTGTTTTTTCCAAAAACAACGTCCCCGATGATGCTGTTATAGATAAAGCCACGGAAGAAGGCATTGTTCTGGTCTCCAGTCCCCTGTCCAGCTTTGACCTTGCAGGAATTTTATACAAACTGCTGGCAAAATAGTTCGCTATAGATGCGTTGGTATCGCGCCGATCTGCATATACACTCTGTGCTTTCACCTTGTGGAGGCTTGGAGATGTCTCCCCGAGCTTTGATGCAGAGGTTAAAACAGTGCGGAGTGCAGTGGCTGGCGATTACAGACCACAACAGCATGGCCAATTGTGCTGCATACGAAAAAGTGGCACACGAAGAGGGTTTATACTTTTCCTGGGGTGTGGAAATACAAACTGCTGAAGAGATTCATATCCTGGCCTATTGGGATGATAGCGAACATGCAAAAGCTTTTGATGAACTATTATATAGCAGTTTGTTACCCTTATCTAATGATCCGGATTTTTTTGGTGATCAAGTAATCATTGACGAAAATGAGAACATTTTAAGAGTGGAACAACGTGCCCTAATCAATTCCTCACAGTGGGACTTGAACACTGTGGTGGAGCGGATTGAAGCTATGGCTGGTTTTGCTGTTCCGGCTCATATTGATGCCAGCGTGAATAGCATTATTAGTCAGCTTGGTTTCATTCCTCAGGAACCGGTTTTTAAGGTATTTGGAGTTACTGCGACTGCAAATGCGGAAGTTTTGATGCAGCAATATCCCCTTTTGGGGGATAAGAGCTTGATCAGAGCTTCTGATGCGCATTATCTTTCGGATATAGGTAAGGGCTACAGCGATGTTTTTTTGGTAGTGCCAAGTATTTCAGAGCTTTCCTTGGCAGCCCAAAGAGCAGCCGGACGTCAGATTAGAATTTAACAAAAATATAAGAATGACAAGGAGGAGTTTATGACTCCCGCCTCCACGAAGCATAACGAGCTTTATGACCGCCTGAAAGCGGTTATTGAAGAAAAAAAGGATCTTCGTAATCCGCTGATTGAAATTTTGCGAACAGCCCAAGAGATTTTTGGCTATCTGCCGATTGAAGTGCAAGAATTTATTGCTAACGAAATGGACATTCCTGCCAGTAAAATTTATGGCGTGGTAACGTTCTATAACTTCTTCTCCATGAAACCCCGCGGTAAATACATGCTGAATGTTTGCACCGGAACCGCATGCTACGTAAAAGGAGCTTCTCGCTTAATCCAGATGATTTCCGATTATTTGCACGTAGGAATGGGCGAAACCACCAAGGATAATTTGTTTACCATGAGCGCAGTCAGGTGTGTTGGTGCATGTTCCCTGGCACCGGTATTTGTGATAGGCGAAGATACTTTTGGCAGAATAGAGAATAAAGACAAGATTGCCGACATACTGAAGAACTATAAATAATCGGTATTGTAATGCAAGATATATCGTTGCACCTGCTGGATATCATAGAAAACTCAGCTCGTGCCAATGCCAGAAACATCAAGGTGCGCGTGATTAGAAACGTGCCCCAAAACCGTTTGCGCATTATTGTGGAAGATGACGGCGTGGGGATGGATTCGCACACTTTGGAAATGGCTCAGTCCCCTTTTTATACTTCTAAAGAAGAAAGAGAAAAGAAAGTTGGGCTTGGCATCCCTCTGTTCAAGCAGAATGCTGAAGCTACCAATGGTTGTTTTAAAATGGCCAGTGAACCAGGATTTGGAACGGTTTTAACCGTAGATTTTGAACTGGATCACATAGATCGCATGCCTTTGGGTAATTTGAAGGACACTTTGTTGGGTGCCATAATTGGCCATCCGGAAGTGGATTTTGACCTTAACTTGATCACCAAAGAAAAGGGTCTGGAACAGAGCTTTCACTTCGACACAGCAGCCATCAAGGAAGAACTTGGTGATATCCCTTTAACATATCCAGATGTAATAGAATACATCGATCAATCATTATTAGAAGGAATACAAAATACAAACATGGAGGATGTCTGATGAAAACACTCGCAGACCTTAAGAAAATCCGTGAGAAAGCTCAGGAAGAAATGAAGCTTCGCGGTGGTAACGTCCGGATCAAAATAGTGGTAGGGATGGGAACATCCGGTATCGCAATGGGCGCACGTGAAGTGATGAAAACCTTTCTGGAAGAGATTTCCAACCGCAACCTTACCGATGTTTTGGTAACCCAAACTGGTGAAAAAGGCTTGTCTTCAATGGAACCCGTAGTAGATTTGATTGAAGACGGCAAGCCAAAAGTAACTTATGGGAATATGACCTCCGATAAGGTTAAAAAAGTAGTGGTAGAGCACATAGTAAATGGCAGAGTAGTCTCCGATTATGTTGTCGCAACCGGCAACTAATACTGGAGGAGCCAAGCATGTCTCTAAAACGTATTGACCTTTTAATCTGCTGTGGTTCCGGCTGCGTAAGCTCCGGTGCACTAAAGATTAAAGAACGGTTTCACGAGGTTTTGCAAGAAAAAGGCCTCGTAAATGAGATCAACATCATCGAAACCGGTTGTATGGGGCCCTGCGATTATGGCCCGGTTATGGTGATCTATCCCGAAGGTATCTTCTATAAAAAGGTAACCCCCGAGGATGTGGAGGAAATTGTTTCCGATCACTTCATCAAAGGACGTCCCGTAGCCAGACTTATGCTTCAGGACGAAGAAGAAAAAACCTTCAGCACCCAAAAGGAAGTGCCTTTTTACCAGAAACAGGTGAAGGTTGCCCTGGCAAATTGCGGTTACATTGACCCCGAAAGCATTGATGAATACATCGCCACCGGCGGTTATGAAGCTTTGGGCACGGTGCTTACCACAATGAGTCCTCAGGATGCCATTGAGGTTATCAAGAAATCCGGTTTGCGCGGACGTGGTGGCGGAGGATTCCCCACTTACTTGAAGTGGCAAATGGTGCATGATAACCAGGCGGAAGAGAAATACATTATTTGTAATGGCGACGAAGGCGATCCTGGTGCCTTTATGGACCGCAGCCTGCTGGAAGGTGATCCGCACCGCATTTTGGAAGGGATGATGATCTCAGCTTTTGCTATGGGTGCTACTTCTGGTTTCTTTTACATCCGTGCAGAATACCCCCTGGCTATCAAACGCATCAAGCATGCCATTGCTCAGGCCAAAGAATTGGGATTGATGGGACGCAGTATCTTCGGCAGCAAGTTCAGTTTTGATGCTGAAGTCCGCACCGGAGCCGGAGCTTTTGTCTGCGGCGAGGAAACTGCCCTGATTAACTCTATCGAAGGTCAACGCGGCAATCCAACTCCCAAACCGCCCTATCCAGCCGTGCAAGGCCTTTGGGGTAAACCTACAGTGGTAAACAATGTGGAAACCTATGGCAACATACCCACCATATTCCTTAAAGGTGCAGATTGGTTTGCATCCATGGGAACCGAAACCAGCAAAGGGACAAAGGTTTTTGCCCTCACAGGTGATATCCGCAATACCGGTTTGGTGGAAGTTCCAATGGGCATAACTCTGCGCGAAATGATTTTCGATGTGGGTGGCGGGATGAGTGGCGGACACAAGTTCAAAGCTGTGCAGTTGGGTGGCCCCAGTGGTGGTTGCCTTACTACTCAGCACCTGGATGTGCCGGTGGATTACGAAAGCCTGAAAGAACGCGGAGCCATGATGGGTTCCGGCGGTGTGATTGTAATGAACGACGAAAAATGCATGGTGAATGTGGCCAAGTTCTTTATGGATTTCTGCGTGGACGAATCCTGCGGAAAGTGCTCTCCCTGCCGAATTGGCTTAAAGCAGATGCTGGATATTCTTACCCGCATTGATAGCGGCTATGGCAAGGAAGGCGACATTGAAGAACTGCAACGCCTGGGCGAAGCAATCAGCAAGCTCTCGTTGTGTGGACTGGGGCAATCTGCTCCCAACCCAGTGCTTTCTACCATTCGCTTTTTCCGTGAGGAATATGAATCACATATTCGCGATAAGAGCTGTGCCACAAAGGTTTGCCTGGATTTGATGCACTTTCACATTGATAAAAACCGTTGCATAGGCTGCTCCCTTTGTGCTAAAAAATGCCCGGTTAGCTGCATTAGTGGCAGCCGTGACGAGAAATATACCATTAACCAACTGCCTTGCGTTAAGTGCGGAAACTGCATGGACGTATGCCCGGTAAAAGCTGTTACAAAAGTTCCCGGCATGCATCCCGAGGTAGCTGCCAAACGCTTAGCAGAAACTAAATTATCCCATAATTACGATGAATAAAGGGGAAGGTATGACATTAGAAATATGCCGAAAATATGCTCCCAACAAGGATAACCTGATCCAGATTCTCCATGAGATTCAGGATACGCATCCTCAGCATTACATTTCAGCCGCTGCCGTTGATATTGTCGCCGAGTATTTACACGTGCCGGCCAATCACATCTATGGCGTGCTGACGTTTTACACCATGTATAGCACCACCCCGCGGGGAAGGAATATCATTCGTTTGTGCGAATCCCCACCTTGCTACATAAAAGGTTCGGACAACATCCTGCGCCGCTTGAAAACTGTTCTAGGAGTAGGAACCGGTGAAACCACCAAAGACGGTGCGTTTACTCTGGAACTGTGCGCTTGCCTTGGGGTTTGCGGAAACGCACCGGTAATGATGATAAATGACGACGTTTATGGCGATCTAACCGAAGAAAAGGTGGAAGAAATTGTGAACAAGATCAGGGGGGCAAAATAATGAAATACTATCGCAGCCACGTTCTGGTCTCTATTAACGAGACTTCCCTCGCTTCCGGAGTGCAGGCTTTTATCGCTGCCCTACGCAGTGAATTGGCCAAGCACAACCTTTCCGAAGAAATCAACATCCTGGAAACAGGTCCGCTTGGCTTCTTTGGCCGTGGGATCAGCCTTACCGTTTATCCCGAAAATGTAAACTATGAATCTGTAAAGATAGAAGACATCCCCGAATTGGTGGATGAGCACTTCTTGAAAGGACGTCCGGTTTCCCGCATTATGCTGGATACTACAGGCAAGTACAGCCCTAAGCTCAATTATGAAAATCGCATAGTTCTGCGTAACTCCGGCATTATTGACCCCGAAAACATTGATGAATACATCGGTGCCGGCGGCTATGAAGCCTGGGAAAAAGCTTTAACTCAAATGCAGCCCACCGAGATAATTGCCGAAGTGAAGAAATCCGGTTTGCGTGGACGCGGTGGAGCAGGATTTCCGGCTGGAGTGAAATGGGGCTTCACTGCTCCCATCGAGGCACCGCAGAAATATGTGGTGGTAAATGCTGACGAAGGCGAACCCGGGACCTTTAAAGACCGTTTGATTATGGAAGGTGATCCCCATCAACTGCTTGAAGGCATCATGATTTGTGCCCGCGCGGTAGGTGCCACCAAAGCCTATATCTACATCCGCGGCGAATACAAACTCTGCATTTCCCGTTTGGAAAAAGCCATCAATCAAGCTCGTGAATATGGCATTTTGGGCACAAACATCTTTGAAAGTGGTTTTGATTTGGATATCTTTATCAAAATCGGTGCCGGAGCTTATGTTTGCGGCGAAGAAACTGCCCTGATCGAATCCCTGGAAGGCAACCGCGGTAATCCACGCTGGAAACCACCCTTCCCAGGTGTAAAAGGTCTTTGGCAAGCCCCTTCTGTGGTAAATAATGTGGAAACCCTGGCCAATGTGCCGTTCATTATTGCCAAAGGTGCCGATGAATTCATCAAACACGGAACACCTGAATGCACCGGAACCAAGGTCTATACTATCCTTGGCGATGTGGCTCATCCGGGATTATGTGAAGTGGATATGGGCACAACCCTGCGCACCATAATCAACGAATATGCCGGTGGCATGAAAAAAGGCTTCCGCTTTAAAGCTGCCCTTGTGGGTGGAGCGGCAGGTGTAATTTTGCCAGATCGTCTGCTGGACGTGAAGATGGATTTTGTCAGCCTGAACCAATATGCAGCCGTGCTTGGCAGTGGTGCCATCCTGGTGATGAACGAACATCAGAGCATTGTGGATATGCTGTGGAGCATCCTGCGTTTCTTCCGCCACGAATCCTGTGGTAAATGCGCCCCCTGCCGCAATGGTACGCAGCATCTTTACAAGCTGATTTCCAAGATACGCAAAGGCGAAGGCACCATGGAAGACGTGGAACTGATGCAAACCATTGCCGAAACCATGTTCCACACCTCCTTCTGTGCGTTGGGTCAATCGCCCATCATGGCTATTCGCAGTGCCATTGAAAACTTCCGCGATGAATTCATTGAAATAACTAAAAAGTAATAAGAGGATTGAGATTATGGCTAAACAAGTCAACGTCTTTATTGACGGTCATCATCTGGAAGTTCCGGATACGATGACGATTATCGAAGCCGCAGATAAACACGGAATCTATATTCCCCGCCTGTGCTATCACCCCGATCTGCCACCTACGGCAAATTGCGGTGTTTGCGTGGTGGAAATTTCTGGAAACCCGACTCCCAAGCGTGCATGCTGCACACCTGTTACTGAAGGCATGAAAATTGCCACCAATAGCAAGAAATTACGTTCCTATCGCAAAACTTTGGTGGAAATGATTCTTTCCAATCACGAAGTAACCTGCCCCACCTGTTCTGCCAACAACAAATGCGAACTGCAAACCCTGTCCAATAACCTGGGTGTGGATCCCGACGCTTTGCCTAACATCCTGGTAAAGCAACCGGTGGATAACACAAGTTTGTCAATTGTCCGCGACGTAAATAAATGCATCGCTTGCGGACGCTGCATCACTGTCTGTAACGAAGTGCAAACCGTATATGCGCTCACCTTTGCCGATCGTGGCATCGATGCGCATGTGGATACAGCCTTTGCCAACGGCATGGCCAATAGCCCTTGCGTAAATTGCGGCCAGTGCACAGTTTATTGCCCAACCGGTGCCCTGCGCGAAAGAAGCGAAGTGGATGCCGTGTGGGAAGCTATATTGGATCCCGAAAAGCATGTGGTGGTTCAGGAAGCTCCGGCAATTCGTGTGTCTTTGGGTGAAGAATTTGGTTTACCCTTGGGAACCGTTACTGCCAAAAAAATGTATGCTGCCCTTCGCAAGATCGGTTTTGATGCAATTATGGATACCAATTTTACCGCTGACCTTACTATCATGGAAGAAGGCACAGAACTGGTTACCAGGCTGACAACCGGAGGAAAACTTCCTTTGGTTACATCCTGCTCTCCCGGCTGGATCAAATTTATGGAAACCTATTATCCCGATTTGGCCGATTGCATTTCCACAGCCAAAAGCCCCATGAGCATGTTTGGCGTGCTGAGCAAAACCTATTATGCGCAGGAACAGAAAATTGATCCTGCCAAGATAGTTTCTGTAGCTGTAATGCCCTGCACAGCCAAAAAGTTTGAAGCCCGCCGTCCCGAAATGCGTGACAGCGGATTTCAGGATACAGACTATGTGCTCACCACCCGCGAATTCATTCACATGATTAAAGAAGCGGGTATCGACTTTGCCAAACTAAGCGATGAAGATGCCGATGAAGGTATGAGCTTCTACACTGGCGCCGGAACCATTTTTGGTGCCACCGGTGGCGTGATGGAAGCTGCAATCCGCAGTGCCTACACACTGGTAACCGGACAGGAATTAGATGCAATCGACATCCAGAGTGTCCGTGGACTTGTAGGCGTGAAAGAAGCAACCATCCCTGTTCCTGGCTTTGGGGATCTGCGTGTGGCAGTGGCTCATGGGCTTTCCAATGCCCGCATTCTTATGGATGCCGTGCGTGAAGGTCTGAAAACTACAGGCGAATCTCCCTGGCATTTCATTGAAATAATGGCTTGCCCGGGTGGCTGCGTTGGTGGTGGAGGACAGCCTTATGGCAATGATATGGCTTCCCGTGCTCGCAGAGGTTTGGCTTTATACGAAGAAGATGCCAGTTTGCCCGTGCGTAAATCGCATCACAATCCTGAAGTAGCACGCATTTACGAAAGATACTTGGGTTCGCCGAATTCGGAATTAGCGCATAAACTGCTGCATACCCATTACTTCAAACGCTCAGTTTATAACGGACAGATTACCGAGGAAGCTACTCACAAGCATCACTGATATTATCTAAATAACATAAAGGTGGAAGCGTTATCGGCTTCCACCTTTGTTGTTTTTACAGGTATGGCGTCATTATAACCATCAAGTGTGAGTAGCTGCAGCTACTAAGTGTGGAGTCGTTTAAGCCATCCCGAAGATAAAAGATATCACCCAATTTCAAGGCTTAAAGGACTACACACGACACTAATAGAGCTAAACATGATTGCACGTTTGTAGTCAATGTTGCAGCAAAAAATCACAATAGCTATGGATTTCCCAAGACAACATCGACTCCAAACTTACAGCAACTGCTAATTGTGGAGTCGTTAAGCCTTCCCCAAGATCAAAGATATCACCCAATTTCAAGGCTTAAAGGACTACACACGGCAATATCCCACACAAGACTGCACGTTTGTAGTCCATGTCGCCGGAGTCGTTAAGCCTTCCCCAAGATCAAAGTTATCACCCAATTTCAAGGTTGCAAAGATTATATCCTTAGCACTATGAAATACTTGAGATTTAAATAACCTTTCTCATCTCTTGTTTTATTGAGAGAATAAAAGGGTTTTCCTCCAGTTCTTCCGGACGGATGGGGTGAGGCTCAATACGTAAATCCACTTTTCTCCTTGCCCGCATTAGCAGCATGGTATCTTCTATGATATTATCCGTCCAATCCTTGGAGACTACAATCAAATCTATATCACTATCTTTGGTTGCAGACCCATTGGCAAATGAACCAAAAAGATATATTGCATCAAGCGAAATCAACTCTTTCACAATCTCGGCATATTGCCTGATAATTTGGTTCAATTGTGCTTTAGACAAGTTAGTAGCCATTGGTAAAGCTCCTCTACAATTTTCACCTGTTTCACAGTGTATTCTTTATTACAGGTTTGATAGAACCTGTTCTTGTAATCTGGATACCGTGCGCTAATATTGAAAGTAGTAATCTCATCCAGCTTTTCCTTGATTTCTTCATCAATCTCAATGCCACTTAGTACTGCTAAGCGTGATAAATCATGAATTTTTGGCAATGGCCCATCATTTTGCATAACAAATATTGCCTTCAAGGTTTTCTCTATTAGCAAATGCCCAATAAATAACGTCCAATGATACTGCTTGTTAGCAAGCATAATGTGCATGGTCTCCAAATCTGCCTGAGCGGTTTGTAACCAATAATCTCGATATTTCTCATTGTCCGGCATGTATCACATCCTTCTAACTATTTCTTTACCTAATGGCTTTATAACCTGAGATATGCTAAAATAACAAACCCCCGATTAAAGTCAAGCAATTATGTAATTACCACAATTTCTGCATTTTCCCTGCACCTATTATGGTAGCAATAAGGAATCAATAAGGACTTCATCCTTATTTATTCCGTATTTATTCCGTATTTGGAGGAGAAAAGAAGGTAGTCTGAAAAGTGGGGCATTGGTTAGTAGATTTATAAGCAAGTAACATCGAAACCAGAGGGGACAATTTCTCAATAAACATCAGGTTATATTTGACATGTAGAGCAAGCACAATCCCTCATAATATGAAGATGTTTTCTCAATGCTAGATCAGCAGATTTGGGGTGGAAGCCTGGAGCCAAAAACTTCCGGAGATCAGAAAACGTTACTACTGTCATGTCAAGCATCGGGAAGCCGATCTCCCGATCGG
>DIXL01000040.1 GCA_002428685.1 Cloacimonetes bacterium UBA6081
AACGGAAGATAACTGCCTATATTCCAATTATCTATATCTGTCATCCCTCTGGGATTTTTCAGGGCTGGATTCCCGCCTCCGCGGGAACGACAAACAGTTTTCGCTATGTGCATGATCTTAATTATTACAACGTAACTTCCTGCCCCACCCCTCATATCAATTGCAACCCCTTTTTTACAGACAGCAAAAGCGGGATTTAACCCCCGCCTTCCCTGTCCCCAGCGTAGCTCTCACTTGAAATCTCACTGCGAAGCTCTCACTGCGAAGCTCTCACTGCGAAGCTCTCACTGCGAAGCTCTCACTGCGAAGCTCTCACCTACATATTCGTAATCAGGAATTACATACTTGCGACCGATGCACAGCGTTCCTTTGCGGTAGCTGCCAAAGGTCATTTCATCCACTGTTCCGGAATAGGTCTGGATGCCATACTTGAATTTGACTTTCATGATAAAAGCCCTCCGTTGTTTTATTTGAGGAATTGCTCCTTCTACTTATATTGGGCTAACATTTGGGAGAGCTGCGCATAAAGTTTGGAGTCGATGCTGCCATGATAAGTTCAAAGCTGTGTCTGTTTTCATTGGCAGCATGGACTACAAACGGCTGCCCCTGGGTTGGCAGGATGTCGTGTGTAGTCCTTACAGCTCTAAAATTGGGGAATAAGTTTGTAATTGGGGAAGGCTGTAACGACTCCACACTTGCTCACATCTCGCTAACGAACCGTTCGTAGCCATTTACCGCAGATAACAGGCCAGCTTCCACCGCAGCCTTAGCCGTTATGCAGGGGAGGGCTTGGGCGTAGATATCTGCGCGGGTTAGAATAACCAAATCCAGGCTGTATTTATCCGCCATGTCAACGGAATTTTAATATGCACCAGTTTTGGCACTTTAAAGTGCACCACTCACCATCTCGGATATGTGCCGGGCTTGCTTTGTGAGCTGGGATGCGCAGTTGATTACCACAGGTAATGAAGTGCTGGATTTGGATTTGTTTGCGGGCGCGGGATGGGATAAGGCAAACCAGTTAAGTGTGGAGTCGTTTCAGCCTTCCCTTTATTCACGGCTATTTCCCAATTCTGCGGCTGAAAGGACTACACACGGCACCCAGCCAACCCAGCCATCCCCGTCTGTAGTCCATACCACCGCTAAGCAGGAGACAGCTTCAAAGATCGGTGAGGCGGTATCGACTCCAGACTTAAATATTCCTGCTCCTCCCGGTGAGGGACTTACCGGCACAGTGGTGGACGCCCCATCCGAATACTACGTGCGTTTGGCGGTGCAATATCTGGGCGGTTATTATCGGCCCCAGCGGGATATCGCGCAAATCCACAGTTATCAATCAAGCCCTTTATGCAGGATTTGGCAGAGGCGGGGAAACTGGAAAACGAGAAAAAGATTGTGAGTATCCTGCGTGAATTTAGCTTGCAGGAAATGCCCCACCACCGGCTGCTAAGCTCAAGTAAATTAACGGGATTGGACTTCCGGCGCGCCATCGAAAGCCTGATTGAACGGCAGGGAGTGATCTGCATCGAGCGTAGAGGGTATCAGAGCAGGGTGGCAAGGTTCTATAAGCGGAATCCGGTGTTGGTGTAGTTAGGTGATGAAGTGATGGAGTGATGAGGTGATGAAGTGACCTCGGAGGGCATCAATTTCATTGTTTCATCGATTTATGGGTTCTGAGACAAGTTTTAGGATGATGATATGTCGCTCTGTGGGCTTGAATGGTGTTATGGTGAGATGAGAAAGAGGGGATAATTCTAAATCTGCAAAGAAAAACCCGACCACCAAGGGTAGCCGGGTTTAATGCTTTATTACAAGGGGAAGCGTTATGCCTGTTCTTCCTCGGTTTCTTCGGGTTCGTCGGCTTCGGCTTCGGCTTCGGCTTCGGCTTCGGCTTCTTCGCCTTTCACCTGTACGCTGATATCCACAGAGCATTTGGCCAAATCGGGATAGAAATCGTCCACATATTCGCGCACGGTGGTATCTATATCGCTGTGTTTATCCAGGATTTCCTGGCTGAAATAGACCTTGATGATGGTGGAATTCAGGGTATGGTTTATGTTAACCTTTGGCATTTCACCATATACATTATTCAAAAACTCGGGTAGTGATTTGGATAGTTTTACAGTTCCGTTTATCTTTTTGTAAGATTTCAAACCGAAGTGAGCTGCCAATGCAGTTCCGCCGATCAACAACAGTGCTTTGAAGAACTTTTTCATGGTCTATACCTCGCATCCTTTATTTGTATATGGATTTTATTTTGCCCCAGCTTCGGTTCTGAATGAACTTTGGCTGCTGGATAATCATATCTGTAACGGCAATGGGTCCCAGTGCGAATTCGCTGAATCCGAAGGTTACCACGCCGGTTATGGAAGAATAATGAGAGCTGGCTGCATAAGACTTGTTAGCTCCCCGGGCAGAGAACATGTCGCAAATAATTGTGCAGGTACCGCTACCATCTGTTACCTGGAATTTGGTTTTCTGGCTTTTACTGCCGGAAGATGTGGTATTTAGTAAGCGGGTGTAAACGCCTTCGTAGGCTTCGGCTTCATCTGCGCGGGAAAGCTGGCCGGTGGTAATGATTACCGGCATTGGCAATGGATTGTTACTGCTAACGAGCTTGGACTGCGAGATGGCCTGTAAACAGGTCATGCCATAAGCTTCCGAAACGGTGCCACTTATGCGAACCTTGTCTCCGGTGTTGACAGCATTATCTTTGTCGTGGACATAAATGCCACGCCAGGGACCATTAAGCGGTTCGCTGATAAAGTAACCACCGTTTCTGTAGTTGGTTGCGATAACAATTCCCTCGGTGCTAACGTTTTTTCCTAAATAGCGGGAGGGATATGTCCCATCGCTTCCAGAAGTGGAAGTGAACTGAATTTCATATATGGAAATGGCCGCAGCCCCAATACTGAGGCTTACAATCAGGATAAGCAGAATTATTATCTTCGGCATAATTCACCTCTATGATTACATTTTAATGCACCACTACTTCTTGTCAAGCTAAATCAGTGCCAATTTTAGGATTATTTTAGCTCATAGGTGATTATTTTCCGCAGTCTTGATGGAAATGCCCTGAGTAGGGGGAGGTGAATATGGATAATAGTTACACGGATTGGACGGATAGAGCGGATTAAAACGGATTATTTTTTACTTACAAAGAGTAAAAGAGTAAAGTGAAGGAACATCACTCCATCGCTCAGTATTATAAAAAGAATAGACACACGGATCGGACGGACAAAGCAGATTAACACGGATTTATGTTTTAGCAGTTGTCATTCGGCCCCACCGCAGACATTAAACCTACCTCAATTTTCGGGGATTAACGACTCATGAGGGGAGTAGGTTAGTGCTTGTCTGGTATGCGTATCGTTGGCTTGCGCATGTCCTTGACGCCAAAAGAAATTGAGGACAATTCATTAATCGGAACGGCGTCAATGATTCCTGCTAAGCTGGGATTCTTCAGGGCTGGATTCCCGCCTCCGCGGGAACGACAAGTGTAGTACTCAATCTTCAGGGAGTATGTGTATATATTTTCGATCTCTCAATACGTGTTAATCCGATTTATCCGCTCAACCCGTGTAACCATTCATTTTCTCAGGAACCGCCAGCGGAGTTTGTAATTTTCATTTGACAGTATGACCAAGCTGCGAAACGATGATACGAATGAGGTGAAAATTGAAGACAGAAATACGAATTAAAGGTGCTCAAGAGCACAATTTAAAGAACATAGATTTAGTAATTCCCCGCAATAAACTGATAGTATTTACCGGAGTTTCTGGCTCCGGAAAATCTTCTCTTGCCTTCGATACCCTATATGCAGAAGGTCAACGCCGCTATGTTGAATCCCTTTCTGCCTATGCGCGGCAGTTTTTGGGGCAAATGGAAAAGCCAAAGGTTGATTATATAGAAGGTTTATCCCCCGCCATTTCAATAGAACAGAAGGCTTCCAGCAAAAATCCCCGTTCCACTGTGGGTACTGCTACCGAGATTTATGACTATCTAAGAGTGCTGTATGCCCGCATAGGAAAACAGTATTGCCACAATTGCGGAGAACCGGTGGGTTCGCAAACTGTTGATCAAATGATAGAACATCTAATGCAAAGCCCGATGGGAACAAAGCTACAGGTGCTTGCCCCCTTGGTGCAAAATCGCAAAGGTGAGCACAAGGACGAGCTGGAGCAATTGCGCCAGGAAGGCTTTGTTCGCGTAAAGATAAATGGACAAATGCGCAATCTGGATGAAGAGATTGTTTTGGATAAAAAAAGCAAGCACGATATTGACGTTGTGGTAGATCGCATCGTGCTTAAACAGGGCATAGAAAGCCGTTTGACCGATTCTTTGGAATTGGCCTTAAAATTAACCGAGGGTGTGGTAAAGATAGAATTTAGCGACACCGGCGAAGAACAGGTTCTTTCAGCTCAAAACGCCTGTGCGCATTGCAATATCGGCTTTGAAGAATTAGCTCCGCAAAGCTTTTCTTTCAATAGCCCCATCGGTGCTTGCGTTTTGTGTAACGGGCTGGGTTACAAACTTGAATTTGATCCCGATTTAATAGTCCCCGATCCGGAAATGAACATCATGGAAGGTGCTATTGCCACTTGGGGGCGTTTGGAAGCTAAAAAGGACAGCTGGACTCTGAATATGGTTCGCAACCTGGCCAAGGCTTACAATTTTGCCCTGACTACGCCCTGGTACCAGCTTCCAGACCTGGTTAAACAGCTTATTCTTTATGGTTCCAAAGGTAAACGCTTCAAGCTTGCCTGGCAAAATGCCAATGGCAGTGGCGAATTTTTGATGCGCTACGAAGGTATTATTCCTCAATTGGAAAGGCGGATGCACGAAACCACCTCGGAAGAAATGCGCCGCTATTATATGCAGTATATCAGCGACAAACCCTGTCCCGAATGCGAAGGCAAAAAGCTGAAACCATCATCGCTGGCAGTGAAGATTGAAGGTAAAAACATTGGCGAAGTTACCTCAATGAGTATTCGTGAAGCCCATGAATTTTTTAGCAACATCCAGCTCACCGGAAATAAACTGATAATTGCGCAGGAAGTGCTGAAAGAGATTAAAAACAGGTTGGGCTTTCTGCTGAGCGTAGGGTTGCATTACCTTACATTGGACAGACGTTCTCCCACTTTGTCCGGAGGTGAGGCTCAGCGCATCAGGCTTGCCAGCCAAATTGGCAGCCAGCTTGTAGGTGTGATGTATATCTTGGACGAACCAAGCATAGGTTTGCACCAGCGGGATAACGCCAAACTGGTTAATATGCTGCTGCAACTGCGTGATTTGGGCAACACTGTTATCGTAGTGGAACATGATGAAGATACAATGCGCAGTGCCGATAGAATTGTAGATTTTGGCCCGCGCGCAGGTATCTTTGGCGGAGAAATTATTGCCCAGGGGACTATAGACGAAATACTTGCCAATCCGGATTCTTTAACGGGTGCATACCTTTCAGGTCGTATGAAAATCCCCATTCCTGAGACCAGAGTGAAAGCCGATGCCAGGGAAATCTGCATCCACAAAGCCAGGCACAACAATTTGAAAGACATCACTGTCAGCATTCCTCTTGGCCTTTTTGTTTGCGTGACAGGTGTCTCCGGCAGCGGCAAAAGCAGCCTGATAAATCAAACGCTTTCACCCCATTTACACAATCTGTTTTTCCACAGCACTCATAAGGTGGGGAAGATGGAATCCATCACCGGCACCGAGCATGTTGATAAAGTTATCTCTATAGATCAGCAACCCATTGGACGGACTCCACGTTCAAATCCCTGCACATATATAAAGCTGTTTGATCCTATCCGTAATTTATTTGCGGCGTTACCTTCATCCAAAATGCGTGGTTACAAACCGGGACGTTTTTCCTTTAATGTAAAAGGTGGTCGCTGTGAAGCTTGCGAAGGCGCAGGGGTAAAACAGATTGAAATGCACTTTATGGCCGATATTTATGTAACTTGCGAAGTTTGCAAAGGTATGCGTTATAATAACGAGACTTTATCTATTCGTTACAAAGGCAAAAATATCGCTGAAGTTTTGGATATGGACGTTCAGGAAGCGGTGGATTTCTTTGATGCAGTGCCTTCGATTAAGCAAAAGCTGAAAACCTTGCATGAGGTGGGGCTGGATTATATAAAGTTGGGTCAACCTTCCACCACCCTTTCCGGAGGTGAAGCACAACGCATAAAGCTCTCCAGAGAGCTGAGTAAAACCTCCACAGGCAACACCCTCTACTTGCTGGATGAGCCCACAACCGGACTACATTTTGACGACATCAACAAACTGCTATCCGTGCTGAAAAAGCTTGTAGCAATGGGGAACACCGTGGTGGTGATAGAGCATAATCTGGACGTGATAAAATCGGCTGATTGGGTGATCGATCTTGGTCCCGAAGGCGGAGATGAGGGTGGAAAAGTGATTTGCAGCGGAACACCTGAAGCCTTGATTGCCTGTCCGGAATCCTCTACCGGATTTCACCTGAAGCAGCACTATGACAGAGAGTTGAAACCTCCAAAACGCAAAAAGAAATGAGCACTATCCGCTTTAGTTATTCACCTCTGACGGCTGGACATCACGAAGTTGGTATTGCAGGAGACTTTTCTGCCTGGCAGATTATTCCGCTGCAGGATTTTGGAGGAGTGTATCTTCTGGCCTTGGATTTACCGGTTGGAGTCTATAGATACAAGTTTATTGTAGATGGAAACTGGATTTATGACGAAAGCAATCCGGATAGGGAACCAGACTCTTTTGGAGGGAAGAATTCGCTGATAACCATCTCCGATGAACATCCGGCTTTAACTTGGGAAGTTGCTTTACAGCATGCCAAAAACAAGACAGTTAACGATCATGTGAAGCTTATCCGATATAGCAAAACTGCTTTTGAGCTGCGTTTTTCCTGGTATATAGGCCTGGCAGAGACGGTGCTTTTGCATCTTGCCGACAAGGTTTTTCCCCTGAAACGAATTGGGAAAACGCAGCTATCGGAAGTTTATTACATAGTAGTAGCGGACATCTTGTCTGCTACAGACATTTCACTAAGTGTGGAGTCGTTTCAGCCACCCCCAATTTCACAGCCATCTCCCAACCCCAAGGCTGAAAGGACTACACACGACCTCGCCGATTTCACATCTGTAGTCCATGTCGCATCCAAAACGGCTGAAAGGACTACACACGACCTCGCCGAATGCACATCTGTAGTCCATGTCGCCTCCAAAACAGAGACATCTTCACAAACAATTAAGGCGACATCGACTCCAGACTTACACTCTGCAAGCAGGAGTCATTTGCACCCAGACCCAGTATCAGAGCTTTTTCCAGATTTTAGCGGTGCAAAGGACTCATGCGATCACGACTCACAAAGCTGCACGCATGAGTCCTTTTTTAGCGGTGCAAAGGACTCAGGCGATTACGACTCACAAAGCTGCACGCAGGAGTCCTTGCTGCCAAATAAGCTAGAGGCAGATTTGAACTTGTCAACGGCAGCAATGACTCCTGCTTTCTACATCGAAATCATCTATCAAAACCAGCATCGTTTTCTGGGGGAAAATGGCTGGCATGATACAGATATATCCCCAATTGCCTTAGACATAGACAATTATCCCATCTTTTCCATCCCCGCCTGGGTTGGCAAAGGCATTATTTATCAAATCTATCCCGATCGCTTTTGCAATGGCAATCCGGCCAATGATCCCGACTTCAGCGAGTGGTATTATGCCGATAGCAAAACCCCACCCCCCGCAGGAGAGTTTTTGGCTCCCGAGCAGGAGTATTTTCATCTGATCAAAGACTGGAACGACATCAGCAGTTTAAAGCAAAGTCCCTATCTGCCAACAGGTAAGCCAGATTGGTGGAGCTTTTATGGTGGTGACATACAAGGGGTGAAAAGCAAGCTGGATTATTTGCAAGATTTGGCCATAGACATTATATATTTCAATCCCTTATGGCAAGCCAAGAGCAATCATAAATACGACAGTGCCGATTATCATAGCATAGACCCCCATTTTGCCACAACCCCCGAAATGATAGAGTTTGTCCACCTTGCCCATGCCAAAGGCATCAGAATTATTCTTGACGTAGCTTTCAACCACACCGGCGAGACCTTTTGGGCTTTTCGTGATTGCGTGGAAAAGGGGCCGAAATCACCTTACTGGAATTGGTATGACTGGAAAAAGTGGCCGCTACCAAAACCCTTGCCTCCGAACTTTAAGCCCAAGGAATACTATCAATGCTGGTGGGGCATCAAAGACATGCCGGATTTGAACTATGACCTCAGCCGCCATCATCCGGAGGAAAACCTTGTCCGCAACATAAAAGAAGCGCAGCCCAATGCCGCATTGGTGGACTATTTGATTTCTACGGTGCGTTGGTGGCTGCTGGATATTGGCATTGATGGCTTCAGGCTGGATGTGCCCGATGAAGTTCCTTACTGGTTCTGGGAGCTGTTTCGAGCAGAAGTGAAAAAAGCCAAGCCCGATGCCTGGATTGTTGGCGAAATCTGGCATGATGCCGCAAATTGGGTATCTCCTTTGTATTTTGATTCGGTGATGAACTATGCTTTTTTTAAGAATCCTGTTCTGGAGTTCTTCCTTTTTTGCCTGATTGACCAAGCAGAGTTTATCGATAAAATTGAGACCGGCCTGGCATTATACCCCTTCCGTGCCTTGCAGGTGATGATGAATATGCTTGGCAGTCATGACACCCAACGCATCTATGAACTTTGCAAGGGAGACCTGAAAAAGCTGAAATTGGCCATTACCTTTCAAATGTGCTTCATCGGAACCCCGCATATTTACTATGGAGACGAAATTGCCATGGGTGGCAGCAAAGACCCCGACAACCGCAGACCCTTTAACTGGGACTGGATGCAGGATGCCAATGCCAGGGATTTACGCTCTTTCTATCAGGATTTGATCCGCATCCGCAAAGCAAATCCGGCTTTCAGCGAAGGCGATTTCAGCTTTGTGGATAGCCCCAAAGGAACTATTGGCTTTACCCGCTACACAACTGAGCAATCAATCTATTGCTATCTGAACTGGTCGAATAAGCCTGCTCCCTTGGCCATTCCAAGCGGGGCAAAGCTCCTGTGGGGCAAGGACAACCTTCAAGATAGTTGCCTATCAGGTTTTTCTTCCCTTATATACCTCGTGTCATGTCAAGCATAATAGGGGTAGGGGAGTTATCCATTACTGGCTCCCCTCCCTCCGAACCGTACGTGCGGTTTTCCCGCATACGGCTCTCCAGAAAACAGGTTACTCATTTAAGAGAC
>DIXL01000041.1 GCA_002428685.1 Cloacimonetes bacterium UBA6081
ACCAAGTTTGACACAACACTAGGTTATGGTATAAATGACTCCTGCAATATGGCAATGCTTATCGGGGAGAGGGTTGGAAGGAGAAACGCCAAAATCATCATTACAAAACGAAACTGGCACAAAGAAACAAAGTTAAAGCATGAAGTAATTTCAGCCTAATTGGGGGGTAAGCCCAAAAAAACGTCTTGACATTACCGGCACACGCAAATTTATGGTTTTCTGAACGTAAATATATATATTCAATAGGAGATAGATAACAATGAAACGGACTTATCAACCCCACAACAGATCACGCAAGAACACCCATGGCTTTCGCAGCCGCATGGCTACCCCTAATGGCCGCAAGGTTATCGCCCGTCGCAGAGCCAAAGGGAGAATAATCCTAAGCGTATGAGCTTATGGTGCGGTGGATTACATCCCACGCTAATTACATTGAGTTTTGCAAACCTGATTTTCAGCTTCGGACGGCCAATTTCTATGTTCCAATTCTTGGTGGGAAAGAGGGATTTGCGGTGGGCATCACTATCAGCCGCAAGGTTGGCAATGCAGTCCATCGAAACCTCCTTAAGAGACGCATTAAGGCTTGGTTTCGACTCGCGGATGCAATTTTCCCTGCTGGTTATCAGCTAAACCTGGTAGCAAAAAAGGGAGCCGCAGAATTATCATGGCAAGATTTATCAACCCAATTAAGCGCACTTGTTGCCTTGTTAAGCCAAAAAGCTGCCCTTTAAAAAAGGCAGTGCATTTGCCAAATTTGTTTTTTATAGGTTTAATTCGCCTGTATCAAATTGCTTTGTCGCCAATTCTACCCCGCAGTTGCAGGTTCATTCCTACCTGCTCTGCCTATGGCCATGAAGCGTTTAAGCGGTATAACTTATTTAAAGCTATGTATTTAACAGCCTGGCGAATCCTGCGCTGCAACCCTTTTAACAAGGGTGGTTACGACCCCCTACCCTAAGGTGAATTATTATGGATAAACGCACAATAACCGCATTACTGCTCATGTTCATTCTGTTTATGTTGTTCAATCAGTTTGTCTGGAAGCCCCAGCAAGCTCAAAAACAACAGGCAATCGCCGCTCAACCAACTCCAGCAAAACCCGTTGAACCTCCGGCGGTTGTGGATTCGGTGGTTGTCCGGCCTATTACAGATAGCCTGTTGGTGGGTTCAGAAAAACACGAAAGCTTTACCCTATCCAATGAACTAATGAGCGTAACCTTCAACAATGTGGGGGGCACCATCAGCCAGGTGGAGCTGAAAAAGTTCTTCATGCACGATGGCACACTTGTTCGACTGATCCCACCAGAACAAAGTATTGCCGGTTTAAAGCTTATCCATCCGGGGAGTGAAACATCACTGGCTCAAATGCCTTTTCAATATCAAATTGCAGAAGATTCTCTTTCCGTCAGCTTTTTTATGGGAAGCCCTGAGGCAAAACAGATCGAAAAACGTTTTTCACTGGATAGCAGCTATGGCATAAGCTTGGATGTGTTCGTTACAAATTATCAGGCAATGAACGGCATCGAGCTGGATTTCTCATCCGGGATTGCGGATACTGAACGCATTACCAAAAGCAAAGCGCAAGACTACAAATTTATATTCTATGCCGATAACGAGATCCAGAAAACCACCTTGGCCAAGGTAAAAAAAGCTCCGCCCTGGGGCTCTTTTGGCAGTTTTAACTGGATGGCTTTGCGCAGTAAGTATTTCACTTTGGCTTTAAAAGAGAAAGAGCCAAGTTTGATGCGAAACTTCAAATCCGGGATCAACACAACAACAAATAACCCCTATTTCACGATTGATTCCAAGCAATCCGCCAGCAAGCAAAGCTGGAGCCAAAGTTTTGTGCTTTACACAGGTCCAAACGACTATCTGATCTTAAAGGACTATGGCAAACAGATGGATAGCATTCCGGAACGTGGCGTAAGCTGGCTGCGCTGGCTGTCGAACATCTTTGCCTGGCTGCTGAAGTTCCTGCATCGCTACATTAAAAACTATGGCTTGGTGCTGCTCGTTTTTGCCGTGTTGATGAAGCTGTTGCTGCATCCGCTTACTCACAAACAGATGGAGCATGGCCTTAAACAGCAAAAGCTGCAACCCTACCTGGAAGAAATACGCAAAAAATATGCCAATGACCTGGTGAAGCAGCGTGAAGAAATGAAGCTGCTTTACAAGGAGCACAAAACAAGCATGGGTGCAGGCTGTTTGCCGGTATTGATTCAGATGCCCATAATTATTCCGCTTTACAGCGTGCTGCGCTATAGCCTGGATATGCGCAACGCTTCTTTTGGATTATGGCTGAAAGACCTGTCCGAGCCCGATCCATATATGATTTTACCCATAATCATGGGTGTGTTTATGCTTGCCCAGTCTTTGCTGATGCGTCCGGCAAAGGTGGATGCTGTTAACCTCACGGAACAACAGAAGATGCAGCAATCACAGATGAAAATGATGACCTGGATGATGCCGGTTATGATGTTCTTCATCTTTAAAGGTATGCCTGCGGGACTGGTGTTATACTGGACTGCCTTCAATATTCTGTCTGTGATCCATCAATTCTATGTAAACAAAAAGTTTAAAAACAAGGAAAATCAATGACTACTATAGACAAAAGCGGAACCAGCGTAGAAGATATCATCGCTGCTTTTCGCACAGAATACCAAATTCGCGATTGGGAACTGAAATACGATATTTTGAAGAAACCATCAAATGGCTTTTTTGGCCTGTTTGCTCATAAAATTGCCCTGGTGCGCTTTCAGCTACCAACTACGGCCGACCGTGCCACCATGTTTACCGATCAACTCTTAAAGAAAATGGGGATTAGTTTCGATTCCATAACACCCAGAATGGAAGGAAAAACCCTTTATCTGGAAATTATGGGCTGCAAAGACACCGGCTTTTTAATCGGCAAAAACGGCCTGATGCTGGAAACCCTGCAATATCTGGTAAATCGCATTTTTGAAGATGACCGCAAGCTGGAGAAGATTTATCTGGATGCCGATGGTTATCGCGAGCGTCGTGAAGCTATGTTTATTCGTCCTTTCCTGCCGCAAATATCTAAAATTAAAGTGCATGGTAAACCCATGACCTTGGAACCCATGAATGCTGCTGAACGCAGAATTATTCACCGTCATGTGGAACGCGATAAAGGCCTGCGCACTCTAACCATCGGTGAAGGCGAAATGAAGCGCGTGGTGATCTTCAGTTCACGCCAAACCGAAAAAGATGCCCTGTCTCAAAGCCGGGCAGATAGCGGTGCAGAAAGAACAAAGGCTCCAATTAAACGCGAAGAACGTAGCCCCAAACCGGAGAAAGCTACAAAACCTGAAGTTAAAGACATTCCTGTGGAAGCGGCCGAACCAAAACCCGAAAGACCCCCGCGCAAGTATAATCCCCGTTTCGATAGAAACCGACGTCCTCCCCGGAGAGAGAATACCAATAAACCCACGCATGAATAAAATCCACAAAATCCTGGCAGGTAACTATTGGTCGGATGGCGGTGCTTTTATGGGTGTGTTGCCTTACATGCTGTGGAAGGATAAAACCCCTGTGGACGAACGCCGCCGTCAGAAACTGAACCTGAACCTGCTGCTTATTCAAACTGAAACCCGGAATATTCTGGTGGATACAGGATTGGGCAACAGACTTTCCGAAAAACAAATGCAAATCTATCAGCCAGGTAACTTTATGCTGCCGGTGGCTTTAGCGGAACTGGGATTGCAGGACACTGATATCACTGATGTGCTTATGACGCATCTGCATTTTGACCATGCGGGGGGGATTGTTACCAGTTTTGGCTCCACCGAAGCCCTTACCTTTCCACTGGCCAGATATTGGATTCAGCAAAGTGAATGGCAGATGGCCAAAAACCCTGATGAATTGAACCAAGCTGCCTATAATTTTTCGCATCAATTAAGCAGGCTGGAGCAGTTTGGCCGTGTGGAACTGATTGAGGGTGAAGTGAAGGTTTGCCCGGAAGTTTTGCTAACATTTGTAGGTGGCCACAGCGCAGGCAGCCAGATTGTCCAGGTGGATTTTGGTGATAACTACTATATTTATGCGGGAGATATAATCCCAACCTGGTTTCATACTTCCCTGGCAATCACCTCTGCCTATGACATCTCGCGCAAAGACACCTTCGCGGCCAAAAAGCTTATCTATGGCAAGCTGAAAGAGCGTAAGGGCACTTTGCTGCTGGATCACGATCGTAATAAATGGGAAGTGCCAATTACCGATTTGAAAGTTTAGACTTTTCTAATTTCAGCTTCCAAACTATTTACGATTTATTTTCAAAATCCTAACCCTCTGAATGTAAACAACTTTTACAGTTTCGCAGATTTACTGTTGATATCTTTCAACAAACAATATCTGTTCGCATTCAATGTTATATTTTACCGCGACTGTTATTCTTGAAGTTTGCAGAGTCTCTGTAAACGCCATATTTCTCCCCAGATAAGTTGACGAAAATGAGTGCTAATCATAGGCAAAAATAAAACATGCAATATTGTTTAATACACGCACTATAATTGAATGCACCTTCGATCTTTACAAGAAACAATAACACCATTTGACGATGTAAGCGAGACTTAAGCAAATAAATATTGAGATTGACACAAATCTAACAATCCGATTTATGAATTAAGAAGTTTGGTTCAGGATTCTTGACAAGACACATAATTGGTTCGCACAAAACCAAATTTGGGATTGTGGAAGGGACAAACTACCCTATCCATGATCGCAAATATGTGTATTTAGAGGGTCCGTTTCTTGGCATTGGTGAAACCTTGAATTGCTACACTCCAGACGATGCCAGTGCGATGAAGAAATATTTCAAGAAAGAGGAAATTGATCAACGGATTGATGGAGGAACCGGTTGCTGGGCTTCTCCCATAATCTATCAAGACGGAAATTCAATTAGTGACAGAGTATATATTTTGAACAAAAGTGGAATGTTGTTTTGCATCGATCTGGATTTTGCAGAAGGACAGGGTAATTTACGTTGGTATATAAATCTGCGTGATTTAGAACGGGATTGCCCCGAAAACATCCAATTCGAATACATGGCTACTCCTACGCTTTTTAAGGATGAGTTGTACGTCTGTTACGACTCCACACTCCTATTCATATCTGCATAGATAGGCTGTTTGCTCGCTTACCTTTAGCTGGAATTTCCGATTAGCAGCCACGATAAATGTTTCGCCGGCTGCAAAAACTTTCCAGTCCTTCGCGTCTGGTAGTAAAACATTTAGTGCGCCTGAAACCACGGTCATGTATTCCACTGTGCTGGTGCCAAATTCATAATCGCCTATATCCATGACTCCAACCGTGTTTTTGCCTGTAGAGTTGTTCAAGCCAAGGGATTTTACTTTGCCATCAAAGTATTCGTTAACAGTTAACATTGTTTTCTCCTCTATATTTTTGAGCTTTGAACAAGAATTAAAAAGCCCTTTTGTTTGTCCAGTCCATTTGGACATAGGTTCGGAAACGCCGGTAAATATCGGCCAATTGAACTATGGCTACCGCCTTACGCCTAAAGGCATCATTTTGGTGGAAGCCACCACGTGGACATATTACGAACCATTGGGTACTTATGGGGACTCCGAAGAATTCTATCCCGGCAAAGTCTGTGCCTACGAGGTAGGATTGGGCTATCAGCAATTCTTGTGGAAAAACCTGTATGCAGCTGCAGTTGCCACACCTTTCCTGCAGAAATTCTATGCTGAGGATAAAACAGAAACTAAGAATGGTTTTCAGTTGTATCTGCAATTTATTGCAGGCAGTCGCTGGGAATTCTCGAAAAACGCTGGTTTGTAGAACCTGCAATTGCACTAAAGTATTGGCCTGTGAATACTAACTTTCCTGCATCATTCAAAAAGATTGAAACAGGAGCTCCCAAATACAAATTTGAACCAGGAGCAAATTTTGGCTATAAATTCTGATGGGATTTTAGGACTGGAGTCGATGTTGCCTATTCCCATTTTATAGCTGTCTCTTATTTTACAGGCAACATGGACTACAGACGTACAGCCGTCGGTGTGCCATGTGTAGTCCTATCAGCCTTGAAATTGGGAGATAGCTATAGTTTTAGGAAAGGCTGATACGACTCCACTCTAAAAGGTAGCGTGGCTTGCCAAAACTACTTAGGTGGGATAAGGCGTCCGACCCTTCAAAGCAGCCGTGTAACTATTTTGTTGTAAGCATTGCGTATCCAAATAATGGGGATATTATAAGAATGCAAAAAAACTTGACAATAAATGATGAAGCGATATTCATGCCAAATAGCTAAAAACTGATGCAGGCAGGTATTTGCCAAATCCCTTTTCTGCCATGCTTTAAAAGAAATAAAACAGAATACTGTGGCGGATAAATGACACTCCCCAAACACATTATAAAAGTGATCTCGCTGATCCTGGTTGGGGTGCTGCTCCAGTCTTGTATTCATTACAAGCCGGTTCCTACGCAGTAAGTCTGGAGTCGATGTTGCCTACCCCAATTTAAAGCTACCTCTTATTTTACAGGCAACATGGACTACAGACGTAAGAAATATACAGAACCCAAGCGAATAGACCTGACCTACAATGGCAGATACAGATATGTGAATTATCATCCTGCCTTAATGGAACGCGCCGATCAATATGCTTCTCTAATATCGGCTATTAATAACTCCGAGCCAGAACCAGCATACTAAAGTCATAAATTTCACGGCAAGGATGTACCGGTCAGTAGGATAAAAAATGCCTGCCGCAGGAAGAGCTTGTAACAATATGGGGTGGTAGTGGTAGTACAGGACCCGATCCTGTCCCTACCTACCCTTTACCTTCAGCACCCGGGTGTATTTTTTCAGTGTCCGGAGCACGATCCAAGAGAGGAAGGACAGACCCGTCAGAATCCCCCAAAAGAGATCAATCTGCAAGTTGTGGTTCACAATCAATTCACTGACCTCCTCCAACACAAAGAGGCTGATGATGAAGGCGAACAAGCCGTTATACTCGCGCCCCAGCACATTACGAAAGCTGAAAGACAATTCCGAGGGACGGTAGGCAGAAAAGCGGGGGAAGAAGGCAGGGGTTTTCTCTACCCAGGCCATGTACTCATCACCATATTTTCCCCTCAGAAACGCCTCTTCGGTAAACATGATCCTCTCATAATATACCATAAAAAGCAGAATATAGACCAGGATCACCCAGACATTGCAAGGGAACATCACCACACCCAGCATCATGAAAAAATTCCCCAGGTACAGTGGGTGGCGCACGATAGAGTAGATGCCGGTGGTATTCAGCTTTTCCGCTACCTGGCTCTTAGTATTGCGCCCGGATGTGCTGGCTGGAACACAACCGATCGTCCAGACCCGGATACCCATGCCCAGAAAACCGGTGAACAGACAGATTCCTTCCCAGATTCTGTCCCCCAGCTCAGAATATAAGGGATAATGATAGCTGACAAAAGACATCGCAAAAAAAGGCAGCAGGAATAAAGGGAGAAAACTGCGCCAACGGAACAGCCAAGTGCCCGTTTGCTCAAAATGTTCTTGTAGTGTCATTTTATTACCTCTGGACTATTATTTTCTTTGTTGTCTATAAACATATAGTAAAGCATCCAAACTCATGCAAATTATATTCCAATCTATGACATTTTGCAATTTACGGGCCAAGCGGCTGTATTGTTGTTTGTGAGGTAAAGCGAATGGCGATATTCCTTGCCATAGTCCTCGTCCTTGAAGAGACTCAGTTGCTTACCGGTAGCTTTCGGACGCCTTTTGATCTCCTGACAAACCACTACATAGCGTCGCTCACCTCCCCAGCATTCGTTTAGGTGTGAGTATGTGAACTCGCCGACTTCGATACCGTCATCGACCCACGTCCAATCAGTCTGGTGGTAAACGATCCTCTGGAAAAACTGATGTATGGGAGCAGATATCACATACTCCATGTAGTGTCATGTCAAGCATAATAGGGGTAGGGGAGTTATCCATTACTGGCTCCCCTCCCTCCGAACCGTACGTGCGGTTTTCCCGCATACGGCTCTCCAGAAAACAGGTTACTCATTTAAGAGAC
>DIXL01000032.1 GCA_002428685.1 Cloacimonetes bacterium UBA6081
CGTTATATAACGTTAGGGATGAACAGGATTTAAGGGATGAATAGATTAGGGATAAATAGGATGAACATGATTTAAGGGATGAATAGATTAGGGTCTTGTCAAGTTTCATATGTCACTACAGCACTGTCGTTCCCGCGGAGGCGGGAATCCAGCACTTTAAAATCCCGTAGGGATGACACAAAATGGTGAAGAAGTACTGTCCTATCTGCCGCTCTACCAGAGCTTTTTCTGGGCTGGATTCCCGCCTCCGCGGGAACGACAGGTCAATGTAAGCGTTATATAACGTTAGGGATGAACATGATTTAAGGGATAAATAGATTAG
Organism: Cloacimonetes bacterium UBA6081; assembly: GCA_002428685.1. GTDB lineage: Bacteria > Cloacimonadota > Cloacimonadia > Cloacimonadales > Cloacimonadaceae > Cloacimonas. Next base: position 323 of record DIXL01000032.1, read on the forward strand.
GGATAAATAGGATGAACATGATTTAAGGGATAAATAGGATGAACATGATTTAAGGGATAAATAGATTAGGGTCTTGTCAAGTTTCATATGTCACTACAGCACTGTCGTTCCCGCGGAGGCGGGAATCCAGCACTTTAAAATCCCGTAGGGATGACACAAAATGGTGAAGAAGTACTGTCCTATCTGCCGCTCTACCAGAGCTTTTTCTGGGCTGGATTCCCGCCTCCGCGGGAACGACAGGTCAATGTAAGCGTTATATAACGTTAGGGATGAACAGGATTTATGAGATAAAAAAGTGATTTTATACTTTACTTTTAAAATCCCCAAAATCCTGTTCATCCTGTTCATCCTAAAGTCTATTACAATTTAATTAAAATCCATTTGCAGCGGCTCAACTTTCCAAATATCGCGGGCATATTCGTTTATGGCGCGATCGCTGGAAAACTTACCCATGTGGGCTATGTTGATTATGGCGGTTTTTACCCAGGCATCACGGTCTTTGTATAGGTTATCTGCTTTGGCAGAGGCTTCCACAAAAGCACGGAAATCTGCCAGATGGCAATAGGTATCACCCTCTTCCACCAATGATTTCCAGATAGGCAAAAAAATGCCTTTTTCTCCGCTCTCAAAACTTCCGTCAATCAGGCTATCCACCACGCGTTTTAGCTCCGGATCACTTTCGTAGTAGTGTCTGGGGTCATAACCACGCTGTTTCAGTTCCACCACTTCGGAGGCGTTTAGCCCAAAGATAAACATATTTTCCGCCCCAATTTCTTCTGCCATTTCCACATTTGCCCCATCAAGGGTGCCAAGGGTAAGCGCGCCGTTTAGGGCAAATTTCATGTTTCCGGTGCCGCTGGCTTCATAGCCTGCGGTAGAAATCTGTTCGGACAAATCTGCTGCGGGGATAATCTTTTCGGCCAGAGACACGGTATAATTGGCCAGAAAAACCACTTTCAACCGGTCTTTGATGTCCGGATCTTTGTTAATCACTTCACCCAGGTTGTTAATCAGCTTGATCAAGCGTTTTGCCAAAAAGTAGCCCGGAGCGGCTTTTCCGGCAAAAATCACCGTGCGGGGGATAAAATCACCTTGGGGATTATCTTTAATTCTGTGATAGCGTGCAATGGTGCCCAGCACATTCAGCAATTGGCGTTTATATTCATGCAAGCGTTTAATTTGCACATCAAAGATGCTGTTGACGTCGGTTCGGATGCCGGTTTCACGATAGATGTATTTGCTTAAGGCCTTCTTATTTATGCCCTTTATTTCAAAAAAAGCCGCTTTAAAATCAGCATCATCCACATAATTTTCTATGCCCTTGATAAATTCCAGGTTCCGGATCCAGGCTGCGCCGATATGTTCGGAGATCAAACTGGCCAGCAAGGGGTTGCAGGTGTGTAGCCACAGGCGGGGAGTGATGCCATTGGTCTTGTTTTGAAACTTTGTCGGATACATTTCATACAAGTCTGGGAAGATGTCTTCACAGATAATTTTGCTGTGCAATTCGGCCACACCATTTACGGCATGAGAGCCATGAATGCACAACTGCGCCATGCGCAAGCCTTTATCGCGGGATTCTTCGATGATGGAGATGTTGCGCATCTTTACAATATTTCCGGGATAAAGCCTGGTTACTTCGGCCAAAACAGCATTGTTAATTTGATAAATCAGCATCAGATGGCGGGGCAGCAGCTCTTCAAAGAGGCTAACGCTCCAACGTTCCAGGGCTTCGGGCAGAATGGTGTGATTGGTATAGCTAAAGCAGCGTCGCGTAATCTCCCAGGCCTTTTCAAAGCCAAGGCGTTCTTCATCAATTAGAATCCGCAACATTTCCGGAATTGCAATGGCAGGGTGTGTGTCGTTTAATTGGATGGCAACCTTGTCCGGCAGTTCACTAAAGCTATCATGATCTTGTTTCCACTGGGCAAAGATGTCCTGCAGCGTGGCTGAGACAAAGAAATACTCCTGTTTAAGCCGCAAAATACGTCCCAAATGCATGTTATCATTAGGATACAGCACCTTGCTGATATTCTCCGAGATATTTTTCTTTTCCACGGCCTTCACATAGTCGCCGCTATTGAAATATTCCAGATCAAATTCATCTGTAGCGGTAGCTTGCCACAGACGTAAGTTATTTACATTATCTACTTTATAGCCCGGAACAGGAATGTCCCAAGCCACTGCCATCACGTCTTCCGTATCCACCCATCGGTAGATAAAGCGGCCATCTGTTTGTTCTTCGCTCAAAACTTTACCGCCAAAGCGGACGCGATAGGTGATTTCCGGACGTTTAATTTCCCAGGGACAGCCTTTTTTGCGCCAGTGATCCGGCTCTTCCACCTGGTAACCCTGCACAATAAGCTGTTTAAAGATGCCAAAGTCGTAACGAATGCCATAACCGTAAGCCGGATATGCCTGTGTGGCCAAAGAGTCCATAAAACACGCAGCCAGGCGTCCTAAACCGCCATTTCCCAGCCCCATATCGGGTTCCAGCTCGGCAATATCTTCCATGGCATAGCCCATTTCTTTCAGCATGTCATAGCTTTCGTCGTAAACATCCAGATTTATCAGGCTGTTGCCTAAAAGTCTGCCGATTAAAAACTCCATGGACAGGTAGTAAACCTTCTTTACATCCTGTTTGCGATATTCGTATTGAGTGCGCAGCCAACGTTCAATCAAACGGTCACGCAAGCTTAGTGCCAGGGCATAATAAACGTCCCAGGGCTTAACCGTGGTTGTGTCCTTAATCAGGGAATATTCCAGATGATTTAAGAACAGGGATTTTATCTCGTTACTGCATTCTTCTGCCCTATCAGAGAAGAAGATGGAGTGGAAATCGTTTTTGGGGATGAATCCTTCTTTCATTGTTTTTTTTATTCCTCAAGTGCACAATTATGCATTCCTTTCCTTGTGCTGGAGCAAGGTTTCTTGTCAAGCGAAAAGTGATTCGAGGCATTCCCCCATTCAAGGGTGTTTGGGGTTATTGCCTATCTACATTAGTTTTGCCTACACCTTTCATAGTTTGCCAATGTGGCAAATGACTCCTGCTGGAATTATGGAATCAATAAGGAATCATTATGGATGTAGTCCGTATTGATTCCTTATTGATTCCGTAATTGGAGCAAGAAAGAAGAGGGGTTTTGCCTTTTAGCAAAACCCCTCGTAATTAGATAAGTTTATTGGTTACAATCCCAGCCAACTGGTTTTTACGGCCACCTGACGCACGCCAATTACCTTGAAAGTCCATTCGTAATTGCTGGTGATTCCGTCCACAGAGATGGGCAGGATCAGTTTCATTTCCTTGCCGTTATACCGCACTGCCGAGGCATAATCCGTGGGAAGCAGCGGGCTGCGCACATAAACTCCCAAAACATTGGACATGCTTACGTGGTCTGCGGAAGTGATGGTTTCCACGATATTCCCGCGGGGAACAATTGTGCTGGCAGCCTGAGGTTTGTCCTTATCCGCATCCTTGGTGGAGGACAGCAAAAGACGATGGCCAATGTTGTCGTAATCCAGATACAAGCCTTCTTCCCAATTGATGGCAACATTTCTGGCAGAGGCATTGTAAAAAGTGAGCTCAAAACCCACTTCGGAAGCACTCCAAATGGTGCGCATCAGGTTATCTTCATAGCGATAACGCAGTTTGTTCACCAAGGTTGTGTCTGCCACCGGCGATTTGGCTCTGCCTGTTACATCGGAGGAATTTACCACCTTCGTAAGGGCAATATCATATTTGGTTACCAGCTTGGTTTTCGGGTTTTCACCCGTGGTTGCGCACGCTGCCAAAATTAGCAGAATCAATCCCAGCAGGGCTAATAAATACACTTTTTTCACATTTCTCTCCATCTCTTTCAATTTTTACAGAGCTTTATACAGATGTTACGTGTTTTTGTCAAGCGGGATTTACTCTATTCCATCAATAGCATCTTTTTGGTGCTTTGATATGTTCCGCAGCGCATCCGGTAATAATAAATTCCGCTGCCGGCAGAACGGCCTTGCTGATCTTTTCCATCCCAAACCACTTTGTGATAGCCTGTGGGCATGTTTCCTTTTATCAGGCTGCGCACCATCTGACCCTTGAGGTTATACACTTCCAGGGTGGTATAATCCGCATCTTTAACCGCAAAGCTGATGGTGGTTTGCGGATTGAAGGGATTGGGGTAGTTGCCGCTTAGCTCGGTTGCATAAACAGGAATAGCCTCGTCCTGAGTGGCTCCTCCTGGGGCAAGCTGGAAGTTTACAGTGGTAGTTTGGTTGGCTACCACAGTTACACTTGGGGAAGTTTGCGGCACGAAGTTTGTGGCCGAAGCCATTACGTCGTAAACTCCAATGGGGATCAGGATGCTGTATGCTCCCACGCTGTTGGATGTGGCAGAATAACTTCCGGCCGTGATGCTTGCTCCAGCTATGGGTTGGTTATTGGCTGCGTTGCGCACAACTCCGGAAATGTAGCCTGAAATCACCTGTTTTTGCACAGTATTTGAAAATGAAGGAACAGAGAGCACTTCGGAGGTGTAAACAGCTTTTACAGCCCAACGGTAATTACCATTCGCCAGGTTCAACCAGTTTTCGTCCACTATGTTGAGGTTGGGGACTGTTGCAGGAGTAAGCGAAGTCCAGTTGTTCGGGCTTGCTTCCTGCCCGGCGTTTAGCCTCCAGACCTGGTAGCCTACCAAAGCACGATTATTGATTCTGGGATTGGGCAAGCTCAGATTTGTAGTCCGCACGGGAGCAGATATTTGCGGTGCTCTGGATGGGGGTAAATTGGTTTGCACAGAGGCACGGTTTGAGCCCATAGAGCGACGCAACTCATTGCCGCTGAAGCGACTTAAATCGCTTCCTGCAAAGCGGACTGCGGTAATGGCATTGCCAATATAGATGTCGTCGATAAACCACACATACCACAAACCATCGTTGGTAGTAGGATCATCGGCATTCCAGGCAAGTTTTAGCTGCATGCCTTCGTAGCTGCTAAGGTCTATGGTTATGGGTGAGGCGTAGTAATTCCAGCCGCCTGTCATAGCCGTGGCATCCCACAGGGTTGTCCAGGTGGCACCATCGTCTATGGAGACTTTTATGTAATAGTGATCGCCATTATCCGAGCCTAAAAACACATAGGAGGCAAAGGTTAGATAGGCAGATGGAGGGCAATTGAAGGTGGGGGTAGTTAGCCATTCATCCTGATGTTCATAGCTCCACCACAAGCCGGATTGCAAGCTGCCATCGGGAGGCAAAACAGGATTACCGCTTATGGTAACAGAACCAAAACGGCACCAAGTGGGTAAAACACCGCTAATAGCCGCACCGGTGTTATTGATAACCTGTGTCCACGAGGCAGGCGGAAATATATCACCCTCAAAGCTTTCCACCACATCCAAGGCACTGGGATCCGGAGCCAGCCAGCTCAAACTGACATGGGTGTTGTTATCTATTATTTCGCCATGAACCTGGCGCGGAGCGTAGGCAACTTCATTCAAGGTGATGGTGCCAAAGCTGTAGTTTGTTGCGCCGACGTTGATGGTTCCGCTGTGGTTTTGATAGCCGGGACAGATAATTGTAAAGCTATATTCGTTATTGGCATACACGCTGGGAATGCTGAAAACACCTTGCGCATTTGTGCTGGCATTATAGGTTTCATAGCCCTGCAGGTGGATTCCTGCGCCATTCAAACCGGTTCCGGTATCGCTGCCAATAATGGTTCCGCCCACCGTAACCATCGGCATTTGCTGCATCGTGAGGTTATGGATGATGGTTTGGTCTTCGGGAATAATTATGGTTTGCGTTTGCGAAATGTAGCCATAATGGGAGAAATTGAATTGATAGGTATCAGCTACAATATTTATGATGCTAAACTGACCCTGAGCGTTGGTGGTGGTGCTGTAACCTCCAAAGGTGGAGGCAATTGCCACTCCTGCCAGGGGCTGATTTCCGGCTCCCAACACGGTGCCATTTAGGTGCCCCACTCCCCCGGGGATTATAAAGAAGCTGGTTTGGGGAAAAGCCATGGTGGCAGAAACATCGGGTGGACTTGCAGGATCGTAATCATCATTATCGGAATAGGCATTGCGAGCCCGGGATTGTGCAAGAGTTTGGGTGGCAAAAAGATCGGAATAGCTGTAATACTGCGTATCCATGGGTCGTTCCACCATTATCACCAGGTTTTGGCCATCCAGATATAAATATGGCGTGGTAAAGGGAATATGGATCAGATTTGTGCCACTGGGGTAGTTTACGGTTCCACCAAAGACTTGCGTAAGCTGGGTGGAAGGAATCCAGCCGGCAGATAAATCAGCTTGTGTAGTGGTTCCCATCCAGACATTAGTGGGCATATTAGGCAGGTTTGAGGCGAAGTTATTGTAAAAACCAATTCCAAACACAGTGCCAATGGTTCCGCCCAATTCTGCAGGATAATACATGCACTCGAACAGTGAATTCATGTAATACATATCCACGGGGAAACGTCCGGTTTCGCTTCCATCGCCAACTGTATAGACAAGCAAACCCGGAGGTTGAACCGTTACTGCCAAACTGGGACTGTTGTCATTTAAGTTGTTTTGGTCCCCAGCGAGAATTACCTTGCCATAGATGGTGGTAAGGCCTTCTGCATCGGGAGTCCAGCCAACTGATACGCTGATTGTTTGGCCTGGATTTACTGCCGTTCCTGCCGCAGAACCAATTTCAATATCACCCTGTTTGTATAGTTTTACCAGATAGGTGTTTTGCACAATTGAACCCCAATTGAACACATCAATGCTATAGTTGGCTGCAACCCCCATGGTTGGAGTGCTGTTACCTGTTATGGACAGCGCAGCAAGGTCGTTTTGGGGAATCACTTCCAGCATTACGTCATCTATAAACATCTGCTGATAAGTGCCGGCCTGGGCATGTTTGAATGCTACGTTTTTGCCGGTTCCGGTATAAGCACCAAAGGTAACCACATATTCGCTCCAGGAATTGTTGAGCGTAAGGGTTTGCACTTCCGCAAAGGTTAAGGGGTCCTGCGGATTGGTCATTATACCCACGATAAGCTGATAATCGCCGGATGCACGTGCCTTGAAATTCACACGAGTTGTGTTGGTGGCAATGGCAGTGCTGTAAGGCGGTGCAATCAGCATAATGGTGGAAGTATTGTCGTTAAGATTGTTTATCAAGACAGAATTTGGAGCAGAAAAAGGTTCGTCGGTGGAAGTTACAATGGTGGGGATATTGCTGCCCTGAATAATCTTGCTCCATTGCACAGGTAAGGCAGGAGCGGTTACACCATCAAAGTTTTGCAGATAAGGCAAAGCTGTGATGGTAGGATCCACACAAGTTCCGGTAAGCTCCACATCATGCGGGGTGCGGGCTCGTGCCGTTCTGTTGCCCAAACTGACACGCAGATGGTCGTTTATGGTTATGGTGGCTGTATGTGTCCCTGCTACGGAGGGATTATAGCGTGCCACAAAGGTAATGTTTTGCCCGGTATTCAGGCTGGCGGGCAGGGTTGGCATATTTTGCAGGCTGAAATACGGACTGCCGGCAATACCGATTGTGTTTATCGTAAGAGGTGAGCCACCGGCATTCATAATGGTGAAGGTTTGGTTGTGAGTGCTGTTTAATAGCACCGTGCCAAAGCTTCCACTGGAAGGAATAATGGTAAAGATGGGATCGGGGCTAAGCGGCGTTAAATACAATGATGTATTGGGAAACATGGTGCTGGTGGAAGTTCCTGCTGGTGGTGCATCGGGCAGATATTCATCCCAATCGCTCCACGTATTCAGAGTGCGCGATTGTGCCCCATTGGTGCAATAGAACCTGTCCGAAGACGAATAATAGGTGGTATCCATCGGACGGTTCACCATCATCACAAGGTTTCCTCCTGCATAAGTGAAAGGTGTTTGCAGCTGAATCATGATGGTATTGGCTCCATTGGGATAGTTTACCGTTCCGTTATAAACCTGGGTTAAGGCAGTGGAAGGTATCCAGCCTGCGGATAAATCCATCTGTTGTGTGGTTCCCAACCAGATTTTGGTGGGCATATTGGGCAGATTGGTGAAGAAATTGTTATAAAATGCCACTGCGGTGATATTGCCATAAGCACCAATTTCGGTGGCATAGAAGATAGTTTCGAACAGGCTGTTGCGGTAGAACATGTCCACAGGTATGCGGGCAAGATCTGTGCCGGTTCCAATTGTATAAACCATCAAACCCGCGGGCATAACCGTGATTGACAGGCTGGGGCTGGAATCATTCAGGTCGTTTTGGTCTCCGGCCAGGATAACTTTGGCATAAACCTGCACTGCACCCTCTGTTGTGGGAGTCCACACCAAAGGAACCTGGACAGTTTGATCGGTTGCAACTGCTATTCCAGGAGCGGAAGCCAGCTCTACATTATTGCTATTAAACAGATTAACCGTGTAGGTATTTTGGGTAACCGTGCCCCAGTTGTAAATAGAGGCTGTGTAAGTGGTGGCATTGCCAACGCTGGGAGTACTATTACCAGTTACACCAGTGCAGGCTAAATCGGTTTGGGGAATCACACTCAGAATCACATTGTCTATATACAGCGATTGATAGGTGCTGGCAAGGCCATGTTTGAAGGCTACATATTTGCCTTGTAAGGGGTAGGAGGCAAAATTGACCACATACTCTGCCCACACAGTGCTCAAGTTTACCGTCTGAACTTCCGTAAAGCTCTGTGCATCAAGCGGATTGGTCATAATTCCCACAATAATCGGAGCTAAATCATTGCTGCCTTTTCCACGGAAATGCACCTTGGTGGTATTTGTTTGGATAGTATTGGCATAAGGTGGTGCAACCAGAAGCAGGGTGGCAGCACTATCGAACTCATTATACAAATACACATTATTGGGATCGCTGTAGCTGTTTGTATTGATGGTTCGCACCGAGGCACCCGTTGAGGTGCTCTGTTGAATTTTCTGCCACTGAATTGGCAAATTGGGAGCGGTAACCTCGTCAAAATTCTGGCCATAGGGCAGGGTGTAAATAGTTGGATCGAGGCATGTAGCCGTCAATGCAACCGTATGAACCGTGCGTGTAAGATTATCAGTTATGGTTATTGTCCCATTATGAGTTCCTGCTGCGGTGGGGTTGTAAAGCAGATTCAGCACAACGCTTTGTCCGGTTACCAGCGACACAGGCATGGCGGGAGGATTGGTAATAGAATAAAACGGGCTTCCGGAAAGCACAGCAGAGCTAACCGTCAGGGTTCCGCCTCCGCCATTCAAAATGCTAATCTGCCTGGTATTGGTGCTATTCATCAGCACTTGCCCAAAAGCCACGGCATTAGGCGAAATAATTGTGATTGGATCTGTGCCCAAAGGAGTTAAGTGAATCAGGGTTTTGGGGAATTGGCCATTGTTTATAGCATCGGCTGGAGGGCTTGCAGGATCAAATACGGTGCTATCACTATATATGTATCTGCTGCGGTTTTCACCTACAGTCTGGCATTGGAACTGATCTGACGAACTGTAATATTGCACATCCAAAGGCCGGTTCACCATCATCACCAAATTTCCGCCGGTGTAGGTAAACACCGTTTGCAGCGGGATTATGATCACGTTTGCTCCGCTGGGATAGTTTACAGTGCCATCAAACACCAGACTAAGCTGTGTGGAGGGTATCCAGCCTGTGGATAAATCTGCCTGTTGCGTGGTTCCCAACCAGATTTTGGTGGGCATATTTGGCAAGTTGGTTACAAAGTTATTAAAAAAGCTGAGGGCCGTGATATTGCCTACCATAGTTATTTCGGTGGGGTAATAAATAGTTTCAAACAGGCTGTTTTTCCAATACATATCCACCGGAACGCGCGCCATTTGATCACCGGATCCAATAGGAACTACCACAACACCCAGGGGCATCACAGTGATGTTTAGAGGATTGCTGAGGTCGTTGTTGGGATTCTGATCTCCGGTTAAAATCACCTTTCCCCGCAGAATCAAAGGACCTTCTGTAGTAGGTGTCCAGGAAAGCGGATAGCTAAGCACTGCACCAGGCTGGATTATTGTGCCGTTTACCGAGGCCAATTCTGTGCCGGTGGAGGTTACAAGCTTTACCAGATAGGTGCTTTGCGGATTGCTACCGCGGTTGCGAACGCTTACTGTGTAGATAGTTGGAGTGCCAACGGAAGGGGTAATGCTGCCGTTTACAGCAGTTGAAGCCATATCGTTTTGAGAAGCTACCACGGGGATGAATTCGTAGGTTGTTCCGGAAGCAGGAAATTCTGTTATGGTAGTGTTCTCTTCTGTCATAGAAACGCTGGGAACAGCACCAGGGCTTACACTGTAAAACCAGGTCGTCCCTCCGGGAGACATATTGATGCCTATGGAAGCAGAAGCAGAATTTGGTGCGCCGGTATTTGAACCATAAACAAAGGCAACCTTGCCGCTCTCATACAGCAGAACCTGCATATTGAACTGGGTTGTTCCCCCATAGTTCCAAAGCAAGCCAGTGTATTGAACGGTAAAAATGCGGTTTGGAGCGGTTCCGGCCAAGAGATAATCTGCCGAACCGGAAGCAAGGCTGGTATCATCCCATAAAGCTGCAAGCAAAGGAAGATAGGTGGTGGAATTGAGCGTGTTGGTTAAATTGCTGCTGGAATGAGCCGTGCCCAAGCCAACCCAACCGTTGGAAGATACTTTTACCTGAGTGAACGAGGTTTCTCCATAGGGAAAACTAAACCCTATGTCGATGGCCTCGGACAAGGCGTCATCAGATAAAATTGTGGTTATTGCAGTCCCCGTTATTGGACTGTAAGTAGTAGTGGTGGCATTGAACGAATATGATTCGTCGATACCCGCGAAACAAAACATCGAAATTGCTGCAATCAAGATGATTAGTGTCAGCTTTTTCATGGCAAGCTCCTTTTTTGTTGGCTTAATGCTATATTGTTTTCCTTTTATCTAACTCTTTACTCTGGTCAGGGTAATTTATGCTGTGGATATAAAGCACATTCTGTTCCTAAAACCAAGAAACTGTGGGATTAATTCTCTGTCAATTATAAAATACCCGCGTCTAACCGTAATGTCTTGTAAGGTTACATATACCCTTACAGAATGTTTGAACAAGACATCAGCACTGTCGTTCCCGCGGAGGCGGGAATCCAGCTCTTGATAATCCCGTGGGGATGACACAAAATGTTGAGGTGAATACTGTTCTATCTGCCGCTCTTCCAGAGCTTTTCTGGGCTGGATTCCCGCCTCCGCGGGAACGACAAGTAATGGCAGTCTTGACATGACAGTTGCATGACAGTTACATGACAGTTGCATGACAGTTACATGACAGTTGCATGACAGTTGCATGACAGTTGCATGACAGTTGCATGACAGTTGCATCGGTTGCCAATCCTGTTGTTTAGAGGCGTGCTATGCTACCAAAACCCAAAGGCTAAATATCTACTCAGAATTGTCTTAGTCCAGCTTTAAGACCAGCATGTTTTTCACAGGCTTGCTTTCGCCTTCCCAAAAGCGAAAACCACAGGCATTTAAGTGTGAGATATATTTGCGAAACTGGGCGGGAATCACGATGCTGTAGCGTTTTCGGGGTGGAAAAAAGGACTGGAAATAAGGCAACTCAGCCTTGAAATTGGGGACAGGTGGGGCCAGTAAAACAATGCTCTTTTCGGCCATTCCGGCCAGCAGATATCGTGCCTGAGGGGTTTGAAACACGGTGCAACGCTGCCGAATGAAGGGTAGCGATGCAGGAGTGTTGTGCACACTTTGCCAGCCAAGCGGGATGTAATCGGGATAAACGCGGAACAGCGACAAATCATAGTCCTCAATAAGCTTGGGCTCTGCTTGCGCTTTGATGCCATTTTTGTCCAGGGAGTAAAAGCTCTTAACCAGCTTAAAACCCAGCTTTTGGGTCAGATGAAGGCTTTCCACATTCAGATAATAGGTGCAAAACTCAAAGCTAAGCTGGGGGTCCTGCTTTTTTAACTTAACGGCAAAACGGAACATTTCACGGTTCATTAACGAACCAACGCCCAAGCCCTGATAACTTCGGTGCACCCGTAAACCCTCGAACCACAAGACATGATCAGGAAACAGGGATAACTTTATGCAGGAGATCACTTTGCCATGATATTCACACACAAAAAAATAGGGCTCGGATAGCCACCGGGTTAAAACCCTGGGCAAATAATCTGTTCCACCCCAAATTCCTTTGGCAATTATGACTAAATCCGGAGTGAAGTGGATTACTTCGTTAGGACAAAATCCCGTGTTCTTTAAGGTGTGGTTTCTCATATTTCTTGAAAGAATTTAAACATTCCAGCATTGGGGAAACCGGCACTACGCCCCTATTTAACGTGTATGTATGGCACATTGGTATGTCGTTCCCGCGGAGGCGGGAATCCAGCACTGTTATAATCCCGAAGGGAAGGAACATAACTTGTTGCTATCTAATCAATTATATGTCGTTCTTCCAGAACTGATCAAAGGGCTGGATTCCCGCCTCCGCGGGAACGACAGGACTTTGCACCATGAGTATTTTGACAAGAGCTAATCACCTTATCACATCATCACATCATCACTTCATCACTTCATCACTTCATCACCTCATCACATCATCACATCATCACTTCATCACCTCATCACTTCATCACCTCATCACCTCATCACTTCATCACCCCATCACCTCGTCACCTCATCACTTCATCACATCCGCATGGCCAAGGGTCAGCCTCGGCAGGGAAGATTTAACGATAAGATTGAGCAGCTGGCTGACCAGGATATCCATATGAGTTGGACCAGTATCAAACAAACCCTTAGCACTCACCTGAGAGCCACCATCATGTATTCAGATTCTGAAGGTTATAGAACACATATCAGACAAACAGGTCAACCTGAAAATGAGGCTAAAAAACTATTCTCTGCACTAAAAGTTAAGGTCGCAAAAAACCAAATCCTTAGTAAAGTGAAAGTGTAGAGTTTAGTGCCTAAATAAATGCATTGCCTATATATACCAATGTGTTAGGATAAAAACTGCTCAAGTAGGGTTAAGGTTGGGCACAATTATCTTTGATGAATAGCTCCAAATCAGTCTTTTTATCATCAGCATCCGAATTTGTTTTTGAGATCATCAAACACCAGCCTATCAAACGACTGGATCATTTCTTTCAATTGCATGTCAATTTGCATGGCTTTTCTGATGTCGAAGTAGTAAACCCATCAAGAGGACAGAGTTTTATCATATAGCCTTTGAACCTACCTGGCAAGAATGTGGAACCAATACTAAATTTGGTGCTGTCTTTATTTTTCTTGCGCTGGACATCATTGAGAATAATCGCGATATGGTAGATCTCTGTAGATGTAAGTCTGGAATATAGCAATTTATCTATAAAGACTTTATCTATTCTATCTTTGCTAGTTGTTTTTATTGCTCCGATAACTTTTACATCGCCCCTGCTGTTACGAATAACCAAATCATGTTGGTATTTCATCTTAAATAACACCTGATTGTTGTGTACTACTGGTAAATCTAAAGATTCTGCTTGGGCTGAAATCTGTAATTCTTTAAAAAATAAAACTATCGGCTTTTCAAACAGAGTACCGTTTATCTTTCTCGCTTTATTGGACTGACCTATAGGTAAAGCATCAAGTGTAGAACCAAGGCACTGCTGCATAGTGTAAAGAACATTGTTTAGACAATGTCTGGCTTCTACAGTGGGTTTATAGGTTCGATAGTTAGTAATGATGTCTTAGAATTGCTCCAAGTTGGTATCAAATACTTCATGATCAAGGAACAGTTCTGAATTTATGGGTCTGGTTATCTGATAATTACCATCTTTGTTATACTGCATAAAGAAATATTGATTTTCATTTTGGGCAATGATTTTCGCTTGCAGATTCTTGGTGTCAGATACAAAATCAAGATAATGTCTGCAGAATGCTATGTAGTCATCCAGTTTATTAAAGTTAGTATTATCTGTAGCTAAGTTTCTAAGTTGTATTATTTTCACCTGATCGACATCCTTCTTTTATAGTTTTTTTTATCGAGATCAATCCAGTATTCTATGGTGCTATTATCCACCTGTTCCAGCCTTTTCACTGCCCAATTCAGGTATTCGGCTTGGGAATCGCAACCAAGCCATTTACGCCTAAGTTGTTTTGCGCATACAGCTGTTGTACCGGAACCAACAAATGGGTCTAGAACGATATCTCCGGGATTGGAGGAAGCCAGGATTAACTTGCGAAGTAATTCTTCTGGTTTTTGGGTGGGATGAGGTGTCTTTTCATGCATACCGTTGCAAGTAGTTGGTATTTCTATCACGTCTTTAGCCTTTGAGCCATCTGGGTGTGGCGTCCAATCGTGCTTTTTCCCGTTATTAGAATACTGGCTGCTTTCAGCTTGAGGATGCTCAGGATACTTGAGGATGTGTGTATGATAGGGCATGCGAATGCTATCTACATTAAATACAAAGTCATTACTCTTTCTAAAATGCAGGATGCTTTCGTGGCTGCGTCCCCAATCTTTACCCAGATTAGCCTTATTTTTATAATGCCAAATCAGCCATTTGAGGCCCTTGAAATACGCTAAACTGGGCACAACCAGTTCGGCTATTATTTCTGAGAATCCACAGATATAGAAAGTACCGGTAGGCTTCAATATACGATGAACTTGGGCTATCCACTCCATACACCACTGAATATAAGCATTGCTGCTGTGAAACATATCCCATTGAGCTTTCTTGATGTTATATGGAGGATCAGCAAAAACCATATCTATCGAATTGTCCGGTATGGAGCTTAGCCAAATAATCGCGTCCCCATGCCAAAGCTGACCATCATCATTACAATAAAACAGCTTAATCAGCTCATTCATAAAGCTGCCAGTTTCTACATTGTAATTGATGTGTTTAAAGAGGTTTTCATGTGATATCAAGTGCGCAAGGTCTGGCGTCATTTTACTACTCCTCTATAATCATCTATCAATCGTAACGCGTCAAATGATATTCAATTTATGTCAAGCAAATCATTTCGTACATCGTCCATCGCCGGTGCTGCCAATGATCTGGAAACCTGCTTTCAGGATGGCCTGGGAACTATCAAAGCCCTGGCACAAGCCTATTTTTGGTACCTGGGCCGATGAACTGGGGGATGAAAACGCTTCCATAAATATATCCCATGTCTATGAAGATCTCAGCGACGAAGAGCTTAATTATGCCGAAGAAGATCTCTACTATTGGCTGGAAGATAGAGGATTTCAGTTCAATCATGGCGTTGTTCCTTAGCCAGCCTACTTGTTATCTCTGTGGAGGTGCTCCAATTCTCAGCGTCTGAGAGTTTTCGGGCTTTCTTCTTGACAACGATCGGCAAGTTATCAAACTTGTATTCAGCTTTTTTACTGCTAATTTTAAGGAGCGAGAATGGTAGTTGTATTCACCTGTGATATTATTGCCTCCAGGTTATATTCGGTTGTGCAGCGGCAAGCCTTGGACGGCGGAATCAAAGAAGCATTTGCTGCCACCTGTCTGGCTCTCCCTGCCGCTGAGGCTGAGCTACTGTCATTTTCCGTGATCCAGGGCGACGAATTTCAATTCAGCATTATCAATCCCGCATGGTTCTATCACTTCCTCTTGATGCTGCGCTTGCGCTTTTCGCTGCTGTTGCCGGATTCGGTTCCCCTATTCCGGTGTGGGATCGGGATGGGCGAACGTAGCATCAGCTCCGGAAGCAGTTATCAGCGTGATGGCAGTGCTTATCATCGCTCTCGTGCCGCGCTGGAGATGTTTGCCCAGCACAAAGACAGATTGAGCCTGCTGCAAAGTTCCGGGGAGCTTGCCAAGCGCAGTGCCAATGTCATCCTGGGCTGCTGCGATCACTTCGAAAAAGAGTGGAGTGCGAAACAGCGGCAGGCAATATTGCTGAAAATGCATGGAAACACCCTGAAACAAAGCTCCGAACTGATGAGATCAAGCTGGCAAAATGTGCAACAACTGCTGCAGAATGCTTGCTGGGAGCGGATTCAGGAAGTTCTGGACTACTTTGCAGAGTTGCCTTGGGAAAAGCTGATTGAGGAGTTGCCAGGATGCTAAAAAATCACATTACCACAAGCAATAATGCTTGTATTATGTTCTTGCAAGGATATTGGCTTGTGTATTTTATCGCGGAAGGATAGTGAAGATGGTGATCTGGAGATTGGTCTTTGCCCATTTTATCAGCGATTTTCTGCTCCAAAACCGCTGGATTATCACCAATAAAGCCAAGTTATCAGGCTTAGCCGCCCACAGTTTGATTTACTTCATCGTCGGCATCATGAGTATGTTCGACCTTATCACTTCGCAAGTGCTGATGGTGCTCCTCAGCCTGGCGGTGCTGCATGGCATGGTGGACTATCTGAAAGGTGTGTGCAGACCTTGGTTTGGGCGCATGCAATGGCTATTGTTCCTTGGGGATCAGGCGGTGCATGCAGTTACCATCCTCATCGCAGCAGGGATAATCTCTGCACACGCTCAGGCAAGCCTTAGCATCCTGATCCGCACATATCCCCTTGAATTACTGGTCAAATACACTACTTTGATGATTATCACCGTAGTGGTGGGGATTCATTTCACCGATGCGGTGCTGGATAGTGCTTTGGATTTGGATACCGAACTGGATAAGGAGCAGGAACGCTCGAGCCGCGCCATTGGCATTGCGGAAAGGTTTTTGATCACCATAGCCGTGTTGGTGAATCACTATGAACTGATTGCGTTTCTGATTGCTGCCAAGTCTATTATTCGCCTGCCAGAGGCACAAAGTGGCAATCCCGCACGTCAGGCAACGCATTTCAGTAACTACTTTCTGGTGGGCACCTTCGTTAGTTATGCCTGGGCACTGACTATTGCCATTGTATTTAAACGCATGTTTTTATAAAGGGAGATAAGATGATCAACGAGAAGCTTATACCTTACATCGGAAAAGCCATCAAGGACTATTGGGATTTACCGGCCTTCACCGATTATCCTGGCACGGCACTTAGTTATGGGGACGTGGCCAGACGGATAGTTTGGCTGCATCGGCTACTGAAGGCTTGTGGAGTGGAGAAGGGTACCAAAATCGCCCTAGCTGGAAAGAACTGCAGTGCCTGGGCCACGGTGTGGTTTTCCACCGTTACTTATGGTGCCACCGTGGTTCCATTCTGGCCGCTTTTACTCCGGAGGATACGCAGCATATCGTAAATCACAGCGATGCCATGCTGCTTTTTATCTCCAAGGACAAATACGATACCATCGATGAAGAGATGATGAAAGGGGTAAAATATATCTTTGCTCTGGAGGATTACCGTCCGCTTTTTGCTCAGGGTGATAACCACAAGGCAATCAGTCCCGTTCTGGATGAGGGCATCACGGGCTTTCCGGCTACTCCGGCACAGTTTGTGATCGAAGACGTATGCACCAATGACGATATCGCCGCCATTATCTATACCAGCGGCACCACCGGCTTTTCCAAGGGCGTGATGCTGCCGCATCGCAGTCTGCTGATCAATCTGATCTTTGCGAGAGAGCATCTTACCTTTGAAGTGGGATCCAAAGTGCTGGCCTTCCTTCCCTTGGCTCATGCCTATGCCGCGGCTTTCGACATGCTCTATCCCTTCACGCAGGGTAATCACATGAATTTCATGGAGAAGATTCCGGCACCGAAGCTGCTGCTGGCAGCTATGCAGGATCTGAAACCGCAGGTGGTGCTCACTGTGCCTTTGCTCATCGAAAAGATTTATAAAAAGCAGATTCAGCCCCTCATTGAAACGCCCAAGATGCAGAAACTGCTGAAGATTCCCCTGCTGAACAAGCTGATTTTAAAGAAGATCAGGGCGAAACTGATCACCGCCTTTGGGAGCAATCTGCGAGAACTGATCGCCGGCGGTGCACCCATGAACGCCGAAGTAGAGCTCTTTATGAAAAAGATCAAGCTCCCCTTTACGATCGGCTATGGGATGACCGAATGCGGACCCCTGATAGGCTACGCAGGCTGGGCCGAACACCGCTTTGAATCTAGCGGTAAGGTGGTGGATTTTCTGGAAATCAAGATTGACTCCCACGACCCGGAAAAGGTTCCCGGAGAAATCATCCTCCGCAGCGAACAGGTATTCACAGGCTATTACAAGAACGATGAAGCCACGCAAGAAGTGCTGCGCGGAGATTGGCTATATACTGGAGATATCGGCACCGTGGACAAAGAAGGCTTCATCTATATCCGCGGACGCAGCAAAAACATGATCCTGGGCCCTTCCGGAGAAAATATCTATCCCGAACTGGTGGAACAAAAGCTCACCAATCTGCCCTATGTAGGCGAAACCCTTGTCCTGGAACGAGATCGCCAGCTACATGCCCTCATCTATCCCGATCTGGAAACCCTCGATGCCGATAAGATCCCCCTTAGCAAGATCCCCGAAATTATGGAAAAGAACCGCAATGATGTGAATAATATCCTTGCCTCCTTCAGCCGCATTGCCAAGATTCAGATCGTTAATGAACCCTTCCAAAAGACTCCGACGCAGAAGATTAAGAGGTATCTGTATAGCTGAGGTGAGAGCAAGCTGTGAGAGCGGGATTGTGAGTTAGATTATAGTAAAAGGGACTGGATATGACGCATAGGGATTTGGATGTAGCAAAGAAAGCTTGGCGTTCGTAGCTAGTGTCATGTCAAGCATAGGGAAGCCGATCTCCCGATGGGCTTGTGGCAATCAGGAGATTGCCACCCCAATACTATTTGCGACATACCAAGTTTGACCCAACACTACTATACTGTGGACTTATCCATATCCACAATACAAAGAAGCTTATGGTGCTAAATGAGGATATCCTCTTTTCGATAGTTTGCAGTAACTGGAACTCGTTTACCAGTTTTGACTTACAATTTTT
>DIXL01000047.1 GCA_002428685.1 Cloacimonetes bacterium UBA6081
CGAAGACTCTTGGACTCGGACAGCAGAGACTGAACTCGGTTATACATGTTCACTCCTTTCATTTGTACCTCCTGATCTTTCCATCCGGAGGTAATTTAGTTATTCCTCAGAGTGGTGCAATCTATAGTTCCGTTTCTGGTGCACTTTTAAATTCCGGCGACAATTGCCACCCCAATACTATTTGCGACATCCCAAGTTTGACACAACAATAGTAACATTGGGATTTGTATCTCAAAAGGATGCAAGTCATGCGAAGGGGTGAAGGTAATCCAAAGGAAAGCCTATTGGAGAAGAATTAATTGATGCAAAGTGAGAAACGAAAGAAGATGCGGGAATGGAAGAGCTGGAAAGCTTTCCATAAGCAGCATCACAGACAAGGTTTCAAAGGTGACTGTCCAAAACTATCAATGACGAGATGGAGAAACTCCAATTGCTTCCATATAGACTTTGCCTTGCCCAACAAGTGGTTCGCAGAAATGAAGTTGTTTGATTTGGCAAGTATCAAGACCGGTATTTTATTTAATTACGTTGAGTAATTTCAAGGGTTATCAGGAGCCGTGTACGAGATCCGTACGCACGGTTCTGTGAGAGGGATGATGCTGGAACTAATTACCCAGCATCACCCTACTCGATCTCCTTGCTCCAACTAAGGAAGCTATTTAAGCGGAATTGTGGTCTGAGTGATTTCGGTTTTGACTGGTGCTTTTTATTTTAGTTCCAGCAACCTATCCAGTTTATCTTTGTCAAAACCAACAACCGCAGAACTGCCCACCCAAATCTGGGGGACACCCTGCTGCCCGGTTTTACGAATCATATCCTGAGCTGCTTTTGTATCTCTTGAGACGTCCACATCACGGAAGGGAACGCCATTTATCTTCAAGTAATCTTTCACTTTTTTACACCAAGAACAGGTAGGTGTGCTAAACACGGTAACGGTTTTGTTTGTCATTCTTTGATTTCCTCTATGTATATTGAACATAACTCATAGCTCCCAAGCTTCCAGCCGCATAAACAATTATGTGTTAAGGTCTTACACGCATGGATTGTGTTACATTTTTTTATGGCAGAGCCACCAGTCCAGGCATTCAAACTCACCGGCTTTGGCTTGTTCCATCCGCTTTTTGGCAGTATCCACATCTTTGGCTGGGGGGACTATTACGTGATCGCCAAACAGCTCTCCGTTCGGCCAGTTAGCAGGCATGGAAACGTGGTTTTTATCGGCGATCTGCATGGCATTTACAGCCCGAAGTATCTCATCCATGTTTCTGCCCAGTTCCTGAGGATAGTAAAGCATGATGCGGATAAGCCCTTCTGCATCCACGATAAAAACCGCACGGACGGTGTTGGTGCCCTTACCGGGGTGCACCAAACCGAGCTTTGTGGCTACAGCACCTGTGTCTGCAATGATGGGAAACTGGATTTCCACCTGTAGATTTTCTTTGATCCATTCTTCCCACTTGATATGGGCAAAAACTTGGTCAACACTCAGGTCGATTAGCTCACAATTAAGAGCTCTAAACTTATCATAGCGCTTTTGAAACGCTACAAATTCTGTGGTGCAAACAGGTGTAAAATCAGCCGGATGACTGAATAACACGAACCACTTACCTTTCATATCGCCCGGTAGTGAAATCTCACCGCGGGTGGTTTGGACTTTCATATCGGGGAATTTGTCTCCTAGTGTCTTGTCAAGCCAGCTCTGACGTGTCGTTCCCGCGGAGGCGGGAATCCAGCATAGAAAAAGCTCTGGAAGAGCGGCAGATAATATNNGCTGTTACGACATATGGAACTTGACAAGACATTAGTAACGGGATTCCAGAGTTTGTGTTTACTTGTTCCATCATTTTCTCCTTATGTTATCTGTTATTATTACAGTTAGATAGACTCAACTTTGTCGATGATCTTTATTACAGCTTCCATCAGCCTAATCGCATTGGGAAGTTTGTTATAATCGTAAATATAGGCTCTTCCCTTGTCGCTGGCAATGCCAATATTGGGGTCAAGAGCCAGTTCTGCCAGCAGGTCTATGTTCTTTTCAAAGATAAGTTCTTCTATCTTGTTGCCGGCAAAGATATTGGTAATCTGGTTGCAATGCGGGCAAGTGAAGAACTTCATATTCTCAATAATTCCGAGTACAGGCACATTCATCTTTTCCGAAAAGGAAATGCTCTTTTTCACATCAATCAGGGCAAGATCTTGTGGAGTGGTAACCATTACCGTGCCATCCACATGCTCCAGGGTTTGGATGATGGAAAGCGGCTCATCACCAGTGCCGGGAGGACAATCCACAATCAGATAATCCAGCTCTTCCCATTCAAAATCTGTGAAAAACTGCTTAATTAACGCCATCTTCAGCGGCCCGCGCCAGATGAGCGCACTATCTTCCTGGGGCAGCATGGTGGCCACTGTAAGCACACTCAGATTGGATAACACTTTAATGGGGGTGGGCATATCTCCGGATTTGTTAATAGGGAAGGGAATTCCCTCGATATTCATCAGTTTGGCCAGGGAAGGCCCGTGAATATCGGCATCCAACAGTCCGACGGTTTTTCCTTGCATGGCCAGTCCATAGGCCAGATTTACGGCGATGAAGCTTTTACCTACTCCACCCTTGCCGCTCATAACTACGATGCGGTGTTTAATTTTCTGCAAATTTGCTTTGAGGTTTTGTTCTTTTTTGGCGTTATCTTCCATTTGGGATTCCTAATTCGCGTATTATTTTTGTCATTTTAGTAGTTAATAGCACCCCGTCAAGCCTGACAATATCTGAATAATAGCTATGCTTCTTGTCCTGACTTTACAACCAAACTGGGGTGCCGATCTCCTGATTGGCCCGTGGCAATCAGGAGATTGCCACCCCAATGCCTTGTCAGTTGTAACAGCGAGTTATCCTTGGGGCTCTCAGAGCTAGATGAAGCTTGGCTAGGCACTATGTTCAATAGTCGATCCAATCAGCTCTTATCCTTTTGCACAGGGGCTTTCTTTTCAAGGCTATTATCCACCTTGTCCGTAGAGGCGTTTCCTCTTCCTAATCATTTGCGGGGATTGTTAGTCCCTGCTTTGTTTTTGGCAGCGTCTGTGGTCTTGCAAGGTCCCAGACCTTTTCCGGTGCGACCTTTCCCATCGGGTCCTGTTCCATCACGATTTGGCATTTTAACCTCCTAAAAGGTTATAACAGTAGCTTATAGATTGCATTTAATGCATCTAATTTGGAATATTGATGCTACTTTTCAATATCGGCCAATCTGTTACTAACCCAGTTTAGCAGCTTTTCCAGTCTGCTTTTTTCTTCTAAAAGAGTGTCCTTATCATAAAGATAAGCGGAATTGCCCTCTGGCACATTAGTATCTTGCATCCAAGCTCTGCGTCCGAAGCCGCCAAAGCCATAAAAGCCTTGACGCATGCCTCTGCGCATGCCTCTTCTCATCGCATTGAATTGGGCTCTGTCCGTGCGACCACAGGGTCCCAGACCTCTTCCCGGACGACCATCTCCAAATGGTCCTGTTCCATCATAATTTGGCATTTTTACCTCCTTTAGGTAATTGGTTGATTATATTTATTATGGTTCTGATGATACCTACCCAGCCACTTGTCGGTTGGCTACTATTACCACGCCCCTGTCCTCGAGCACCTATTACGTTTTGTACAAATCTTCCGCAGGTGCCTAAGCCCCTTCCCGGACGACCTGTTCCCGCTGGTCCTGTTCCGTCACGATTTGGCATTATAACCTCCTTTAAGGTATAATGGTTACTTTGCTTGTTTTGGCCTGCTATTTGCATCTGCGGCATCTGCGGCAACCGCTTAGAAAGCAATTGTTCAAATTCAGTAACTGCTTGGAATTGCATTTGGGACAGATCATTTTTTCTGGCTCAGATGCGATGGCAGCCGAGAACTTATGAAAACAGTTTTCGCAATACCAATGCGATTCCTGGATTGTAACATTTCCACCCTCAATCAGCAAACTGCGCCCTTCCACTAAAGCAGTGCTAAGTTTCTGTCTGGCAGTCTCATATATGCGCGTGAAAGTGGGGCGGGACACATTCATGGCAAGTGCAGCCTGCTCGTGTATCTGTTTTTCATAGTCGATCAGGCGCAAAGCCTCATATTCTTCCAGGTTCATAATCACGGCCTGGCGCAGATTGGCTTTCATCCAGATGGGACGAAAACCCTTGATGATCGGCAAATCATCCAGCGTGCGGAGTAGCTTTAGGCGTGGCATAAATTTCCCAATCTCCTTGGTTTACTTGCCACAAAGCTTGATTTTGCCCATCGCATCCTCAGCAGCTTTGATAAGCACATACTTTGTGGGGGCTGTTGTTAATAGCGGGTGAGTGCCAATTTGAAAAGACACCAGTTCATACACGGTAACGACTTTCTGGATTGCCAGACTGATGATATTAATGATTTCACCAGCAGACTTACCTCCATAGATTTCACCACCGATAATAACCCCTGTTTTGGGAGAAACAATCAGGCTAATCCACAGTTTGGAAGCATCGGAGAAAGTCTCCGGATGTCTGTCCCAGTCCTCAAATTCGCCGCTAATATACTCAATTCCCGATGCTTCGGCTGTTTGTTTAATTGCACCACAGGAAGCAAACACCCTGCCTCCGATTTCGGTGGAAAACACCGACAGTGTCCCAGAAAAAGTACGAATCAAGCCAATTTGAAATAGATTGTAGCCCAATATTCTGGCTTCGGCTGTGGCTGTGGAGGCCAACATCACGTTATCTGCTCTACCGGTGATAAATCCAATTGATTCGGAACAATCGCCCACGGCAAAAACATCCTTAATCCCTGTTCTCATATAGTTATCCCGCAGGATTGCATGCTTGGAATTTATCTCTAATCCGGCGTTTTCGGCAAGCTTTGTATTGGGGTTGTATCCAATTGATTGAATCACCAGTTCTGCGGGGATTTCTATCCCATTGGAGAGTTTCACTCCGGTTGCTTTACCGTCTGTTCCGGTGATTTCCGTTACTTTGGTGGAGGTGTAAAGATGGACTCCCTGCTCCCGGATGGCAGTATCGGTAAGCTTAGTCAGTTTGGGCGAAAAAGCATTTATCAGGCAATATTCCTGCATTTCGATCAGAGAGACTTTTTTGTCCTTGAATTTGGCAAGCTGCTCTGCTACCTCCACTCCGATGAAGCCACCCCCGATAATCACTATGTTTTGGGCTTTGTCGGTTTTCTCTTTTAGGGTTTTAATGTAGTCATAGCTCTTTTTGATATACTCCACGCCTTCTAAATCATAGCCCTTAATAAAGGTTGGAATGAGGGGTACCGAACCGGTGGCAAAAACCAATTTATCGTAGGCAATCTCTGCTCCTGATTTGGTGCGCACCGTCTTTTCTTTTATGCTTACCTCTGTAACGGTGTCGATTAAAACTTCACCACCTGCAGCTACAAATGGGGCGGGACCCATCATATTTTTGGATACATCACCCAAGTCGTGAAAGATGTAGGGTATTCCACAGGGCACCAATCCCTTTTCTTCCTCTTTAATCATGAGAAAGCTCTTATCGGGATTCTGTTTTCTGCCTGTGAGTCCCGTTATAATGGCAGAAGGGCCTCCCCCTATGATAATCACATCATAGCTTTTCATCGTTAGTATTCCTTCAACTCATGCTTTTTATAGGCATCATAAGCAGCCTGAACGGTCATCTCGCATGCTCCCACATAGATCTTCAGCTGGGTTTGGTTTAGAACGGCGGCGGCATTGTTCCCAGGCCCGTTACCGGTGATTAGAACATCGGGATTCAGCTCATAGAGCAGTTGGGAAGTCTTGGTACCGGCACCATGTGCTACTCCTTCAATCGCTCTGTTATCGGTAGCTGAGAGTTCATCATTTTCTTCATCATATAGCAGAATGTATTCTGTTCTGCCCAGGCGTGGGTCAATCGGAGAATCCCATCCTGTTCCTTTGGCGGTAAAAGCTATTTTCATTGTTGCTCCTTTGTAATTATCTGTAATATCATGTTCCAGCTTGCGCTCAGCAGCTCTGCAAGCTTGCCGGCGTCATATTCCACGATGGTTTGTCCCATAGTCATAGCTGCGGTAAAAGCTTCATCGTAGGGTAAATCGCTTATGAGGATAATGTTGTTTTCACGCAGATATGCTTTTATCTGCGTGGCGATATCCGCGTTTAAATCTGCTTTGTTAATAATGCAACCGGCAGCTATACGGAAACGGTTTACCAGCTCATAAACACGCTTCAAATCGTGCAAACCGGAAACGGTTGGCTCGGTAACCAAGACCACAAAATCAGCTCCGGAGAGGGAAGATACCACCGGACAGCCGATTCCCGGAGAACCATCCACAATCACAAATTCCTTGCCTGTTTTCCTGGCTATTTGCATTGCTTCTTTCTTTGCCCTGGCAACCAGTTTCCCAGAGTTATCTGCGCCGCTGCGAAGCCTGGCATGCACCATAATGTTGTTTGCTTTGGTGTCTGAGACATACAGCTTACCCACATTTTGCTCTTCCATGGCAATCGCCCCCACGGGACAAATACGGGCGCAGTAGCCACAACCTTCGCAGTTTAGAGCAGAGACTGTATAATGATTTTCCACTAAACTGATTGCTTCAAAACGGCAAACAGCAGCGCATTCACCACAATCAACACACATTTCTTTATCGATGACAGCCACATAGCCACTATGGAAGTCCTCTTCCGTTTTCACCACGGGCTGCAAAAGCAGATGCATATCGGCAGCGTCAACATCGCAATCTGCCACCACAAGATTTTTGCCGCCCAACATAGCAAAGGATGCTGTAAGGGAGGTTTTGCCCGTTCCGCCTTTACCGGAGATTACCACGATCTCTTTCACAGATGTCCTCCCTGATGATTTGTAATAAAATCACCAATCAAACGCAACTGAGCAGCAAATTCCGGAATATGCGGGTATATCAGTTCGCCACGAGAATACAGCTCGGCAATATGCCTGTCGTTGGGAAGTTTTGCCAGCACCTGGATATTCTCTGCTTCGCAATAGCGGAGAACCTCATCATTGCCGATGCCAAAGCGGTTTACCACCACCACGAAGGCTTTTTGCATTTCCCGCATGGTTTCAATTGCCAGCTTCAGGTCGTGCAATCCAAAGGGAGTTGGCTCAGTGATAAGAATTACCAAATCAGCGTCCTGCGTGGCTTTAATAACCGGACACGAGGTTCCCGGAGGCGCATCATACAGCTTGATACAGGTGGAAGCAAAATTCTTGTCCACAAATTCCAGGCTCTGCGCTATCAAAGGGACTGCCTGCTCCTGACCCACATCCAGCCTGCTTTCGATAAAATCAAGTTTGCCTGCCTGATATTGCCTTAGCTCACCCATTTTAACCGCTTGCATCGGCAAAGCCTGGGCCGGGCACAATTCGCTGCAAGCATGGCAACTGTGGCACAGCTCCGGGAAAACCATTACCATGCTCCCCAATTTCATCACAGCGTGAAAAGAACACACTTCCTGGCATTTGCCGCAAAGGAAACAGGCAGCTTTATCCCAATTTGGAATCAGCTTAAACATATCCTGCCCATGTGTTTGCCGTCCGTGAATGAATAACCCCGAATTAGGCTCTTCCACATCCAGATCGGTTAGCACCACATGATGTTGTTCGGCCAGATACACAGCCAGATTTGTGGAAAGAGTGGTTTTGCCTGTTCCGCCCTTTCCGCTGGCAATGGCGATTTTCATCTTTGGCAAACCTCAATGGTCACAGAGGTTTTTACCTGATTTCAGTTCTGCGTCTATATACTTTTGCACCAGCCCGGCAAGAGGGATATCAGGCACACCGATAAAGACTTCTATGTTGTTTTCGGCAAAAAGTGCCTGGGCTTTTTCACCCATGCCGCCGGCGATAATGGTATCACAACCCAGGTCTTTTAAAAACTTGGGATGAGACCCCGGTTCGTGCGGAGGCGGAGTAATCAGTTCATCTTTCACAATCTTGTCATCCATAACGGTGTAGATGGCGAATTTTTCACAGTGCCCAAAATGAGTGCTCAACACATTGTTGGTGGTCGGTATGGCAATTTTCTTGTTCATGTAGTGTCTCCTTATCTCTGAGCCTTAGGACTCATTAGTATTTATTGTAGTCCTGTGTTTAATGCTGCCTTGTGATGAATGCGCTTTGTGTTAGAATCAAGTTTTATGTTGATAAGGTTAAAATCATATCTATCAACATCTAAAGCCATCATTACAATCTGCTTTAAAAGAACATATGCTCATTTTAAGGGAACACGATTTGTGTCAATGAAAATCTCAGATTATCGGGAATTTCCTCCACCTACTCACTGCGCCAGCTCTCACTGCCTAACTCTTACTGCGCAGTTTCTCCAGATTGGCTTTGGCTTCGGGAGCGGCTTTGAACAGAAATGCATTTGTTTCGCAGGTGCCGATTTCGCATTCGGCGCAGTTATTTAGGCCTTTTTCGGTTACACAGGCGCGGATGGGGCAGTTGTTGCACCAAGCAAAACGAGCTGAATTACTCATACAACCATCGCAGACGATGTCATTTGCGGTAAGCTCGCCATCGTAGTGTTTGCTCCAGCGGATGGCGATATCTTGCTTTTTTGCCAAGTCCCCGGCTTGATGTGCCTGATAGGTTTCACAGGATGCGCAGTCCAAGCAGCAAGCAGCTAATTGTTTACTCATTTCTTCCTCCCAATGGAATTTCTTTTTATTTATTACGACTTTCCTAAAATGCAGAGATTTTGTCAATGCTATTCTGAGGCCTGGATGCCAATCCCTCATCGTTTGAGATAGCTAATCTGCACAGGTAACATAGCATTCCGATGCTGCTGTGTCTGCGGGATGCCGATCCCTCATCGCTTGAGATAGCTAATCCGCTAAAGGTAACATAGCACTCCGATGCTGTTGTGTCTGCGAGATGCCGATCCCGCATGCCTTTTTAGGAGAGAATAGCATACTGCTAGCCGGTAATAGCTTATAGCCATCATTTTTGGGTATCAACGTTCACTGGTTTTCTTTGTTGATACTTTGTCCTCCAAGATCTTGGCGATGTTATGAAGGGATTGTGATCCGGTTCCGCACAAGCCCATAAGTATATTTTTATAGAATTTTTGCACGGGTTTGGTTTGACGTTTACTAACTCGCTTGCAGAACTCAGATAATTTAGCTTGCACAAAACTGCTGGTCAGATTGTGTTGGCACTTCATGGCGATGGTCTCCTTTTGTTATTTCTGACCCCATAATTGAGACCTCGCCATTTATGTAAAGCATTATCTTTCAAGTAATAAGAATATTATGTTGTCCTGGAAAAAAGTTATCCACAGGGGTATATTCTTCGATAGGGAATAAAACGGGACCAAGTTAATCATAAACCTCGCCCAACCCCCATTTAAGTGCTTCTATCGTGAAATATGGAGCCTCTGCGCCTATCATTTTCAAGACTGGGGTAATTATGTCCGATAAAAAGCTAACCAGGAGGCATTTTGAAGAAACCAAACCATGGACATCTTGTGATATTATCTCACTGTTTTTCTATGTTTTATAACATCCAATATTCATTTTTATGGGGGAATGCCTGTTAAGTTTTGACTCTAAAAAGACTCCCTGGGATTGCAACTCCCATTTCGTAGTAGTTTCGTTATTT
>DIXL01000027.1:0-14186 GCA_002428685.1 Cloacimonetes bacterium UBA6081
TGTAAATGCCGTCCTGATGGGACTCACCACTTGCCATACAACCTGAGCAAAATGTAAAAATCGTTGATGATCTTGAGTTCTTTCAAACTTCCGACCGGCATTGCTCCCTTGCTGCATTGGGGGGAGCTGAAAGTGGGTGTGGTTAAAATATCCGGCTCAGTGGTTTTTTTCAAACAGCCGGAAAAAGCACTTGGCACAAGCACTGCCAGGATTAGAAAGGATACGGTTCTGGTTCGCATAATTCACCTCTCTGATGTTTTTTGGCTTGAGTTCAAATTACTGATAATGAAACATAAACACCTACAACCTCGTTGATGCATGGGATTCGATGGTTGCAGATCTCCCAAGATTTACAAGCCCATGTATGCCTTCCCTTATCCACAGTACGTGGACAGATGTTCGTTTCTGAACTCAAGCCGGGAGCGGACATACAGACTTCTTTTAACGCTGCCGTGGCGTGTGGCAAACTCATATAATTTCCTTGTTGGGCTGCAGATTATCCATGCAAAGGCTATGAAAATATCAGTGCGGATCTGTCAAGATTTTATGGCGCAGCTTGTACAGGCCGATCTCCTCCGATGCTCTGGATGTCTTTGTAGAGAAGCCCGGATCGGTTACAATCGCATGTCCAAAAACGAAGGTTTTTTTGGACATAGATTTGCATAAAGGGTGATGCTGGAATCTCACTAAAAAAAGCAATTTGCTACGAAAGTGATACTATCTACAATTTCACTTGATACATATAAGTGAACCGGCTTTGAAGCTAAATCAAGGGACTATTGCACCAATTCGCATTTGAGGGACTGTTGTGAGTTAAACCCTACCGTTTTAGACTTGACAATAATTCAAAGAAATAAATCGTTAACTGCTTGGTAAGTGCAATTGCGATTGAGGTGTTATTCAATGTGCTACTCTATAAATTTGCACTGAGCAAGGGAGAGTATTATGTCTCTTGATGCCACAAAGATGTCGCTAAGGGAGGCTTGGATGCTATTAAACAAAAGTTAGAGCGTCAAGCAGAACTTATGCAGTATCTTGATGAAGCGAAATGGTATAGAAGTCTGTCGGAGAATTTTTCTGAAGAACATAACGACATGCATAACAATATAATAAATATAAGCTAAAATAAGGAGACAATATGAAACTCACAAACGTCGTGATCCTAACCTTAGTAGTAATCCTACTATCCAGTTGCTGTCATAACAAGAAGTGCAATGAAACCATACCCGAAATGAATTTTAACTATACTGGTAGCCAGTATCAGGAAAACTATGTTTGGGGTGGTGCCATGAACCTGGCTTGGAACGAGCTTGCAGAAAGCATCATCAAAGAACCTATCAAGCTTGCTACTTCAGACAAAGCGGCTCTGATCACCACCGACAAACTGAATAATCCGGTATTCTCACGCCGGGATATGGATGAAGCAAGTTACTACATCAAAAGCGGATACGGGCAAGAAACCGTAGATCAAATTAACCAGGAATGCCGTGCCAAGTTCCCTTCCAAGACTATTCCGGATTTGCTGCTGAAGCTGGGTGCCAAAGACATCATCTCTTATGCATATTTCCTGAAAGAAATTAAATATCAGTTCGCCTTTGGCAAACAGGATATCACCTTTATGGACAAGCCGGTTCAGGGTTTTATGGCAAAGGGCGATTCTTATGGTAACGTTTACATTCTGGATTACAAAAATGAGGATAACTTTTTAATCAGCATAAAGTTACAAGATAACGCCGATCAGATCTTTCTGGCCAAGGGTTACCCTATGGATAAACCCGATGAAGTGATAAAAATCCTGAGGGAAAAAGCTCCGCTGCAAAAAGATAAGGATTACTGCCTCGGTAGTCAGATGAACCCAAAAGATATCTTCCAAGCTCCTGTTCTGCATCTTAATCAGGAACGCAGGTACGGTGAAATGATAGGTAACCATTTGAAGAATAAGAACTTCACTCACTATCAAATTGCGGTGATGCAGGAAGTGATAAAGTTTGATATGGATGAAAAAGGTGCCAGAGTGGAAAACGAAGCGATAATTGGCATGATAACCGCCATCAGCCCTAAACCAGACGCATATAAACCTAAAATGTTGATTTTGGACAAACCCTATTGGGTGATGATGAAACGCTATGACTCCAATAACCCTTATTTTCTTCTGGGAGTGAATAATACAGAGCTGATGAAGCAAGAGCTTGAGTAAACTATGACAATACAACTGAACTTCAAACTTATAAAAATTTAGGTTCAACGATCTTGCTTGAGTAAGGACTTAGACTTTGATGGATTTAATCCCTTTCATCAATAATGCATTAGCTGATCTGAGTTCGTTTCCCTGTTTGCGACAAGAGTTACGGCAGTTTTTGTCTGGAACTTCGATACATTTACTTGCAATTGGAAAATCTGCATATTCAATGGCTATAACCTGCACCGATGTCCTAAGCAGCAAGGGAATTGCATACAGCGGTTATCTGCTTACCAAATATGGGTTTGAGGGGTATTCAATTCCGAACATTGTTACAAGGCAAGCGGGACATCCTGATCCTGATGAAAATTCTCTTGCTTATAGCAAGGAAATTGTATCATGGCTGGAAACCTTACAAGAAACTGATACCTTAATAGTTTTGTTAAGCGGTGGTGGAAGCTCTTTGTTTGAAGTCCCAAGTGAAGGTATTAGCTTGGATCAGCTTATTGCACAAAGCAATGCTTTGTTGCGTAGTGGGAAAAGCATTGCAGAGATTAATCAAGCTCGCAGCTCTATGTCCGCGGTAAAAGATGGTAAAGCCCTAAACTATGTTGCTTGTAGAAAAATACTCTGCTATGCGCTATCCGATGTAGAAGCCAACGATCCCGCGGTAATAGCCTCTGCACCATTTTTCTCAACCAAAGATAGACGGGTTACTTACAAAATCATCGGTGATAACTTTCTTTTGCGCAAGAAATTGGCAGCTCTTTTACCGCAGCCGGTTACCGTGCATCCGCAGTTTATTTCAGATTCTGCAGATTGTGTAGCAGATTATCTGTCCAGTTTTGCCAAAAAGCACAATTCACCTGGGATCCACATCTTTGGGGGAGAAGCTCCTGTAGAAGTTTCTGGAACAGGTAGTGGTGGACGCTGCACTCATCTGGCACTTGCGTTTTCCATAAAGGTTGCAGGCAGTGAGAATATAAGTTTGTATGCTTTTGGCAGCGATGGCAATGATAACCTGGAAGGTGTTTCTGGAGCTGTTGTGAATGGCAGCACACTTGATGAACTTTGTGAAAGTGGATTTGATGTAGGCAGTGAACTAAAGAATTGCAATTCTTATGTTGCATTAAGCTCCGTCAATGCTATAATCCCTGCTTGGAAAACTCCTGTTAATGTTAATGACATCTATGTTTTGATAATCGGTTAAACTCGGGCAATGCTTTTGAACTAATCATAATCTCCTCAAAACACCTGAGGCTTGACAGCAAAGCGAGAACCTAAAATCATGACCCAAGGTCTGCATCATAGACCGTAACACACTAATACAAAAATAAAATACGAGGATGTAATGCCAAAGCAAATTCTGCTGCTGTTTGCCCTGTCAATGTATGTTGCTGCTATCTTTGCTGATGAGATATTTGTGGTAAATTCTGAATCCCGCACGCTTAGTAAAATTGATCTGGAAACAGGAGCGGTGAACAATTCCTTTACGCAGCTTGGCTTAACGCCAAACCTGATGTATGTGGAGCAAGATTGGATTTATGTGGCTTTATCTGGAGCAAATAGTATTCAGATGATCGACCGTAATACCGGCAGCACTGCCCGGAATATATTTATTGCCTCATCGGTTAATCCCTGGGATGTGGTGAAAGAGGGAGATTATCTATATGTAAGCGGGCTGTTTACCGATAAAGTATATAAGATTAGTTTGCAAACATATAGCGTAGTTTCGCAGCTAAGTGTGGGAGTATCACCAGAAGGTTTAGCGGTGCATAATGGCAAGCTATATGTATGCAATACAGGCGGATACGCCAGCGGTTATGCCAATAGCACCATAGCTGTGATAGATTTGCAAAGTTTTAACGTGCTTAAAACCATCCCAGTCTGGACCAATCCTCAGGATTTACGGGTATATGGAGATCAGCTTCATGTGGTTTGCACCGGTAACTGGGGTTCAATTAATGGGGCAGTGGATATTATAGATACTATTACAGACGAAAGTATTAACCGCATTGCCGTGGGTGGAAATCCCTGGAGTATTTGGATTAGCCCACAAGGAACCGGTTTTTTGGGTGAGGGTTTGAATAGCGGAGTTTACAGCTATAACGCCGATACCTATACATTGTTAAACGGGAGTTCAAATCCCTTATTCCCCGGTGCAATTATGTTGCATGGCACAGATAAGAAGATAGCTTTACTATCGGCTAATTGGGGGCAAA
This sequence comes from Cloacimonetes bacterium UBA6081, assembly GCA_002428685.1. GTDB lineage: Bacteria > Cloacimonadota > Cloacimonadia > Cloacimonadales > Cloacimonadaceae > Cloacimonas. Next base: position 4,402 of record DIXL01000027.1, read on the forward strand.
ATGGAGTGGTTTACTTGCGGAATTCTGATTGGACAGCCATCAGCCAGTTTACCGTTGCTTTGTTACCTACGGATATCTGGTTTTATCAAAGCGATGTAGCAGGTTCTGATGAGATTGCACCGATTACCCCAATGCAAATTTATCCCAACCCTGTAGGGAGGAACGGAATTTTAAACATAAAATCCAGCTATGTAAATACAGAAACGCTAACCATATATAATCTGAAAGGACAGAAGGTGTTTTCAGGAAACATTCAAAGGGGAGAAAATGCAATTTCCCTACCGCAAATGGGAGTGGGTTCAGGTGTCCATTTTTATAGAACCCGCCAGAGTAAGGGCAAGTTCATTGTCTATTGAGATTTTAGTAAAACTTCAATAAAAAGAAAGGGATTCAGCATAACACCGAATCCATTTATTAACCTAAATCTGGGTTACCAACATCGGAATATTAGCCAAGCTTGGCGGTTGAGATTCTTTAAATACTATGGGGTTAAGAAAAAAGGGATTGACAGCAGAGGCTACTTTTGGCAGCTTGGCCTAAGCTAAATTGCATAGATATTATAGGAGATAAATAATGAATTACTTTCTAACTGAAGATCAGCTTGAAATGCAGGAATTGGCACGGCGCATAGCTGTTGAAAAGATGAAACCACTATCCGAAAAATATGATGAAGAGGGCATTTTCCCTTGGGATATCGTAGAAATTATGAAACAGAGTGATTTGTTTGCCATTTTGATTCCGGAAGAATATGACGGGATTAGCGGTAAGGTGATGGATTTGGCAATTGTTACCGAAGAACTTTGTGCTGTGGATGCCGGTATGGCTCTGGCTTTTGGAGCTACTGGACTGGGAATGTATCCCATCTTGATCTCAGGTTCAGAAGAGCAAAAGAAGAAATATTTGGGTCAAATAGCAGCCGGTGACCAGCTTGCAGCTTTTGCCTTAACCGAGGCTAATGCAGGTTCCGACGCAGGAGCAATTGAAACCTCAGCCCGCAAGGAAGGAGATCACTACGTTCTTAATGGTACTAAACAGTGGATCACCAATGGTGGAGAAGCCGGAATATACACTGTTTTCGCCATGACAGATAAAACCAAAGGCGCACGTGGTTGCTCCTGTTTTATCGTGGAGAAAGGAACTCCGGGCTTCAGCTTTGGCAAAAAGGAAAACAAGATGGGTATCCGTGCTTCGGCTACACGAGAGCTTATTTTTGAGGATTGCATAGTCCCTGCCGAAAACCTTTTAGGACGCGAAGGCACCGGCTTTATCACTGCCATGAAAGTATTTGATAAAAGCCGTCCCATGGTTGGTGCACAGGCAGTTGGCATTGCCCGTGGTGCTTTTGAATGTGCAGCGAAATATTCTCAGGAACGCCATCAATTTGGCAAGCCAATTTCCAGTTTTCAAATTATTCAGTTTATGTTAGCCGATATGGCAACCCAAATAGAGGCTGCCAGAGCTTTGGTGATGCAAACAGCACGCATGGTGGATAGTGGAGCCAAGAGCTACTCAAAAGAAAGTGCCATGTGCAAATACTTTGCCAGCGATGTAGCAATGAAGGTTACCACAGATGCTGTCCAAATCCTGGGTGGGTATGGCTATATGAAAGAATATCCGGTGGAAAAAATGATGCGTGATGCTAAGATTTTACAGATTTATGAAGGCACGAACCAAATTCAGCGCAGCATTGTAGCAGCCAACATCCTAAAGGAATTTTAAATGCACGAATGGATAAAGGAATTTCCTGCTGCCATCACAGTCTGTGATCTAAATGGGATTATTACCGAAATGAATGATAAAGCCATTTCTACCTTTGCCAAAGATGGCGGGGCAGGATTGATCGGTAAGAACCTATATGACTACCATCCAGCTCATTGCAACGAGATAATCAGAAAGATGATTGCCACAGGCGAACCGCATACCTACACCATAGAAAAGCAAGGGGTGAAGAAGCTGATTTATCAACAACCCTGGTTTATGGATGGGAAAGTGGCGGGAGTGGTGGAAATGTCCTTTATCATACCTCCCGATATGCCTCATTATGTCCGTTCGTAAGTTGTTGGTGCACACTTGTTGTGCACCTTGCTTTATTGCGCCTTATCAACAACTTAAGGAAGCAGAATATGCGGTTACAGCCTTTTGGTTCAACCCCAATATTCATCCTTTGTTAGAATACCAGAAACGGCATTCAACGCTTCAAAGCTACTGTGCCAGTGAAGGCATTCCGCTTCTGGATACGGGTGAATACGGTTTGCAGAGTTTTTTGCTTGCTACCTTAAGGGATATTTCCGCCAGGTGTGAGTATTGCTACGAAGTTCGTTTGGAAGCCACTGCCAAAGCAGCCAAAGCAGGTGCTTTCGATGCTTTTTCTACAACTTTGTTATACAGCCGCTATCAAAAGCACGAATTAATCATTCACACAGCCAAAATTATGGCAGATAAATACGGAGTGCAGTTCCATTATTCAGACTGGCGAAGCCTTTGGCAGCAAGGCATCCAGCTTTCCAAAGCGGCCGGAATGTATCGTCAGCAATACTGTGGCTGCATTTTCAGTGAAGAGGACAGATACCGTGAGCAAATACAAGGAAATAAACCTAAGCAAAATTAAAACCTATTCCATCGCCAAGCGCTTTAGCAAAGTGAACATGAACGATTTTGCCAAAACAGGCAAAGTTGATACTACAGACTATCTGAATTGTCTGCCAGATATCCTTTGTGCGAAAGATTTTAAGGAACTAATTGCCGCTTGCAAAAACGCCAAGGCCATGGGTAAACCGATCATAATAGGTCTGGGCGGACATGTAATCAAATGCGGCTTGGCACCACTTATCATAGAACTGATGGAAGCAGGCTACGTGAAAGCCCTGGTTTGTAACGGCTCTGTGGCTATTCATGACTATGAAATTGCCTTTTTTGGCCAAACTTCCGAGGATGTTTCCAAAGCTTTGGCGGATGGTTCTTTTGGCATGGCAGAGGAAACATCACAAGGCATTAATGCCGCTATTGTAAATGGATTCAAACATCATCAAGGCTTAGGTGAATCTGTCGGAAAGGAAATATCAGACTCAGCCCCCTATGCACACCTTTCGCTACTCGCTGCTGCAGACAGATTAAACATCCCCATTTGTGTGCAGGTAGCGATGGGAACCGATATCATACATCAGAGTCCGCATGCAGACGGACAGGCGATTGGTGCTTGCTCCTTGCGTGATTTTCGTATCTTCTGTGCTTCTGTGGCACAACTGGATGGGGGAGGAGTGTTTCTAAACTTTGGCTCTGCTGTTATTATCCCGGAAGTCTTTTTAAAAGCTTTAACCGTTGCCCGCAACGTTACCGGCAGCGTAAAGGATTTTACCACAGCGGTTTTTGACATGAATATGCACTACCGAGCCAGGGTAAACGTGGTGCAACGGCCTGTGGAAACCGGAGGAAAAGGATATTACTTCATCGGTCATCATGAGATCATGATTCCCCTGTTAATCAAATCCATTCTGTCGCTTTGACTTTACAAGCTTACAAACGAAAAGCCCTTCCCGGGATGGGAAGGACTTTTTCAGGATGTTCAGGGGGATTGCTTTTGGGAAAATCTATTTAGAATCCAAACCAGGGACCCACGGAGAAGGTCAAACCTTGATACTCTGTATTGGGAGAATGCTTAATGTCTATCGTTTCATTGCCTGTGCCTTTCACTTTCCAGCCATCTGAGGGTGCATAGCCATAAACATAAGCTACTTCTCCTCTAATTGCCAGCCAGGAAAGCAGACGAAACATCAATTCGGCTTTGGGCTGCACCAACAGGTAATGGCGGGTAATTTCAGTATGGGTGTTCTGACTATTTAAGAAAGTTGAACTCCAGTTGTCCCAGTCATAGTCGGAATTGCTTTTCATTATTTCCAGGGAGTGTCCGCCTCCCCCAAGCATAAATCCTACCGAGGAGATAAAGTTTTTGGTGATGGGAATGCGTTTGTCCAAAGTTACTCCGCCAAAGGCATTGGTATAATTCATCCCAATATGGTAGCTCTCATCTGTGGCATCCTGCACTTTACCGGTTTTTGTATAGCCATAACCTGCTCCACCAATGAAAAATCCTTTACCAATGGGTCCTTTGCCACCCCCACCTTGCAATAGGAGGCCGTCTTCATTCAGTTTGCGGAAACCCATATTTCCCAGCAGATAATTTACATCTTCCAAGTCTGTTGAAATCCACAAAGGTAGCCAGCTTCCGCCGCCATAACCGGCAGAGAGTTTTTTCCTGGTTGGTTTTTCACCTTCTTTCAGGGCATTTTTGGCTTGGCGGGAACCAAAGGTAAAATCCACTTTAACAATCTCACCGCTACGGAATAATTCCAAGGCAACAGTGTCTCCAGAGCGATAAAGCTTGCGCTGTTTATCAAATACCGCGTTATTGGTAACATCTTTGTCATCCAGTTTGATCAGAATGTCATCTTCTTGCAATCTATAAGTCCAGGCTGGGGATTCGGGCACAACACCCGTAATCAGAACGCCGATGAGTCCTTTATAGCCAAGTTCCTGGGCTTTGGGGAAACTGATATCTTCTACAAAAATACCCATGTAAGGAGCGTCGAAAGCATCACTGCCCATTCCTGCTTCCTTGTCAAACTTCATAACCATTTTGGTCATTCCGGGCATTTCCATAATATCGCCATCCATTTGAACGACGATTTGCTTTTTCTCTTTACTGATTTCACTAATGGTTTGTGCGAACATTCCGCTCACTGCAAATCCTAAAATCAGAATGCTGATTAGTAAGTGTTTCATTTTTCAACTCCTGTTAATTTTTCTTTATATTAACGCAAGTGCCGTGCCAAACGGCAATAAAAATGCAAAACCTTGCAGGGCAAAGATATAAGCGTAACTCAATCTATCCCTGGCTAAGAAGTTTATATCATTATGATATAGCAAAACGATATATTTACCCCCATTTAGCCCTTGCTTGCTCACTGTGGCAGAGATTTATCGGGATTCTCCCGAACCCTACCCGAACTTTATTCAGGAACAGTTCGGGATAATTAGCGGTTAAAATGGCGATGGTGAGCAAGGTGGGTGCAAATGGGATGCGTGGGGGCAATTATTTATTTGAATTGGGAACATAACTTGCACGTGTATTTAGAGGGTTTACGTCCTTGGCCCAAAATAGCCAAAAATCTGAAAAGTGACGGATAGGATAGGAACATGAAAAAGCTTAGCACATTGCTGTTGCTGATTTTCTGCCTCGCCATGCTGAGTGCAGTTGCGCAGAATATTATTGCGCTACCGATTCCCCAAAGCGACGCCCCCAACGCTTTGAGAACCTATGTGATGCAACTGGCGCAAGCTGGCACAGAAATATATTATTACAACGAGTCTTACGTTATTGCCGGAACAAACGAAAGCAAGGTTCCTGAGGCCGTGTTTCTTTGCAGCAGTGAATCCGGCAGGCTGTATCTGATCAGCAAACATAGCAAATATAAAGAAATAGACTTATCCACAGTGGGAGAAATCCTGCTTGATTTGGGCTCACAGATTCTTTTAAGAAGCAATTTTGACGAAGTGCAATTGCGCACAAAAATCCGCAGTCCGTTTACACCTTTGGCCCAAACGCCTATTAAACTGGCTTATAGCAATGAATTCCAAAACACTTTGAGCGAAACCCGCACCACCATTCAGGAATTGGTAAATCAGGTATCGGTGGATAGCGTAGCTGGATTCATTCAGAGTTTGCAGGATTTTCAAACCCGTTATGCTTTGGCTGATAACCGTTTGGCCGTGGCAAACTGGATAAAAGAGCAATTTATGCGTTTTGGGATTACCGGTTCCGAACTGCACAGCTTTCAATGGCAGGGAACTACTCAATACAATGTGGTAGCCACAATTCCCGGCACGGTTTATCCAGATACCTACATCATCGTGGGAGGTCATCACGATTCTATCACCAATGATACACCCTTAACCTTTGCCCCTGGCGCAGATGATAACGCCAGCGGAAGCGTGGCAGCCATAGAAATGGCGCGGGTGATGATGGCCACAGGGTTTCAGCCCAAGTGTTCCATTCGTTTTGTAACTTTTGCGGCGGAAGAATTCGGTCTTTGGGGCTCAAAAGCTTATGCCCAAATGGCTCAACAGACAAATATGGATATTCGGCTGATGATAAATCATGATATGATTGCCAATACTTCCCCCAACCCAAATGACCTAAGGGTTCTGCTGATGCCTTATGATGGCTTTATGCAACATACCGATTATGCCGCAGCAATAACATCTCAATATACACCCTTAATTCCGGTTTATGGTTCTATGAACCTTTCTGCCAGCGATAGCTATTCCTTTTGGCAAAGGGGTTTTCCGGTGATTTACTATTTTGAGTATAATTTTAGCCAAGTGTATCATAGTAACAACGATACGGTGGCAAACCTCAGCCCTGCCTATGCAGCGAAAGTGATTCAAGCCTCTGTGGCTGTTGCCGGCAGCTTTGCCAATATGCCTTCTGCGCCATCCAATGTGACAGTTCATGATGCGGGTAACGGCAGTAGCTTGGAATTGACCTGGTCTGGTGTCGTTGATCCTGCATTCAGCCATTATAAAATTGCCTGGGGAACGCAGCAAGGGCTTTATCCCTTTGAACAAACTACTACCAATACCACATTTACAATTAATGGACTTACAGAAAGCCAAATGTGCCATATTGCCTTAAGCACTATGGATGTAAACGGCAATGAAAGCTACAGAGTATATTCTTATGGAACACCGCATTTGATTCCCTTAACTCCTACAAATTTTGTCGACTCACCTGTTTTGCAAGGCATAAACCTAAGCTGGACGCCCAATTCTGAGCTTGATTTAAGCAGTTATAAGCTCTATCGCTCTCTGGATTCCATAGAATTGGGTGATTTGATTGCCACCCTAAACCCCAATGTTAGCAGCTATAACGATACAAATCTGAGCGGGTCGCTTGACTATTATTGCTACAGACTGTGCGCTGTGGATACTGCAAACAACCAAAGTTCTTTCACGGAAGTGGTGATGAGCCGGCCGGTTACGTTGGATATGGGCATTCTGCTTGTGGACGAAACCAAAAATTTTAGCGGCAGCAACCCCTTTAATCCCACCGATGAGATGGTGGATAGCTTTTATGCAAATTTAATGCAGGATTTTGAGATAACCACTACCCTCGATTTGGAAGCAACACCCATGACATTGCGTTTGGCTGATATAGGTATCTACTCATCAATTTTGTGGCAAGGCAATGATTATTCGGATGTAACCACTCCCTATAACAGCAAGGAAGCCTTAAAACAATATATTAATCTGGGTGGAAAAATATTCTTTAACGTCTATCATCCCAGCCAGGCTTTTGAACTTAATGCAGGATACCCTGCCAGTTTTGGGGCTACTTCTTTTATAAATGAGGTTTTGGGCATTAGCTCTGTTGATTATGATGGAGCGGCCAGATTTAAGTATGCAGTTCCCCAAATGAATCCTTTCTCAATCCTCCAGGTTGATAGCCTGAAAACACCAACAGCATTCAATGGACATATCTTCCATGTGGAAGGTATGGTGCCAGCTGCAAATGCTCAGCCTGTTTATGTTTATGGCTCTGATTATGACACTTCTACCACTCAGGGTAGCTTGAATGGAGATACAATTGGCATTATTCATCCCTACGGCTCGGGAATGGCAATAACCTTCAGTTTCCCCTTGTATCACATGGAACAAGCCTCTTCCAAAACACTGCTGCGTTATCTGTTTGGAACCTTATTCAATGAGCCTGTTGCTAATATTGATTTAGTAGAGACAGTTTTCCGGGGAGTGCAGCTACTGCCAAATTATCCCAATCCCTTTACCGGCGAAAGCTCAATCCCATATCTGGTTAAGGACAAACATAACGTGATGAGGGTAGAAGTCTATAATCTAAAAGGGCAGTTGGTTAGGACGCTGTTCAATGATGTTCCAGACAACAGAGGACTCCTAAGTTGGAATGGTTTAGATAAACATGGAAAGCCGGCAGCAAATGGTATATACTACGTTAAAGCTATGCAAAATGGAGCAATTAGCACCAGAAAAATCGTGTTGGTAAAATAGTTATATAGAATGGCAGAATAATAACTTCAGTAATCTCTGCTTAATGAAGCAGTGAGGAGGTAAAAAATGAAGTATTTTTTTGTGATTTTGCTTACGATGTTCATAGTCGCAAGCTTTTGTTGTGAGGTTACACCCTTTGGTCCTGAGGCAGATGATGTTACTTATGCCAATTTAGCCCAGGAACCGATAAGTTTTGGGGGAACTGCTAACGGTCAGAATGATCTGTTTGTTTGGGAAGGCGGAACTTGGAATTTTTATCCATTTTGGGCTACAGGACTTCCCGCAACCTCAATTTGGAATCTGGATGAGACTACAATTATGGTAGCCATGGGAGCAGGTTCATATAGTGATGGAGTTTACAATTTTGACCTCAACACGCATACCTGGACTATTAACGAATGGTTTATGTTCCCTAATTTCCTTGTATATAATCCCGGTAACGGAATTTACTACGTGGGTGAAAGGGATGGGCTGTTCAGATCTGCTGATGCCAATAGCTGGACGCGGATTACTTCACTGGGCACAAATAAATGCAGCAGTCTTGCTTTTTACAACTCTAATATGGTTACCAACAACGGAGCTCTTGTAAAATATTCCACCGATAACGGACTGACCTGGCAGACAGGAAATACAAGCAATCTGAGGGGTTTTCGCTATACAGAGAACGGTGTGTTGTATGCAATCATGGATGTGGAGAGTGATTCGGACGGATTATGGCGGTCAGATGATTATGGTGAGACCTGGGACAATGTACTTTTTACCAGCAACCTGAATTGTATAGGCCCTGATTTTGGCGAATATATAATTCTGGGTTGGAGGCAAGCTAACGAGGAAGATGGCTATCTGGCCGTCCTTGATTCACAATCTCAGCTTACGCAGTTAGTTCATGCCAGCTTGGATAGCGAGGTGAGGCAACTGGAAATCTTTCCGTTGATAAACACCCCCTCGTTTTATGTGATTAATGGGGAAGGATGCTTCTATATCACCGGCTTTTTACCGGTAAACAACGATGATGCCACTGCTCCTGTTATCGATGGAATCAAGCTTCAGGCCTATCCCAATCCCTTCAGCCGGGAAACTACCATAGAAGTAAAGGTTAAAGATATGGCAGCAGCATTGAAAGTAGATGTTTACAACCTAAAGGGACAGCTTATAAAGAGGTTATCCAATGATAATCGCCAAACTCAAAACACATTTAGTTGGGACGGGCGAGATTTCAATAATCAATTGGTCGGCTCGGGTTTTTACTTTGTAAAAGCAGAGCTGAACGGTAAGATAAACTGCTGTAAAGTTTTGCTAATACATTGACATAAAGCATATCAGGCCATAAAAGTTATTAACCATAAGTTGGTAAAAAAATTTAGGAACCATCGGACAGGGTGTCTGTAAACCAGTATTATATATAAGCTTAGTGGGATAGTATTCCAGTAGCACAGATGGGGCTTTTATAAACCCTCACCCCAAACTTCAAATAGCTCTCACTTGGACAAATGGGGATAAGTGTTCATGAGTTAAGTTTTGACTCTAAAAAGACTCCCTGGGATTGCAACTCCCATTTCGTAGTAGTTTCGTTATTTGTTCTCAGCGTTACTATTTGCAACTGTCTTCTGGTCTTTTTAGAGTTAAAACTAAAGTACGCCTCCTGCCACCTCTTCCTTTTCGTTTTAACTCACAATTTTGTATGATAGGACAGAATGAAGCTCGGT
>DIXL01000027.1:14208-26831 GCA_002428685.1 Cloacimonetes bacterium UBA6081
AAAATTGTAAGTCAAAACCCAAAATCATTGCGTAATGAGCTGTAATGCAACAAAATCTTTCAAGCGAAAAAACCTCTTGACGGAATTGGTAGTATGGAAAAGAATCAACACATGAGTATAGAAAGACTTTTACTGGGGGTTCAATGAACAACTACTTCATGGAAACGCATCACCATGAGTGGATTTTAACTAATCGTTTAGGTGCTTATGCGCTTGGAACAGGAAACCTGATTAATCAACGTAAATATCATGGTTTGTTGATTAGTAGCGATAAACATTTTAACCGGATCAATCTGGTGGCTGGGATTGAAGAAAAGGTTGAATGGCGCGGCGAAATAATCCACCTGGATAGTAATAATTATAGCAACTGCATCTACCCGGAAGGTTTTTTGCATTTGGTAAAACCGTGGTTGAGACCTTATCCTGCTTTTCTGTATTCTGCGCTTCCGCATCAGAATGACATTTTGGTTCTAAAAGAAATAATGATGGATGAGAATACCAATACAACGCTGGTGAAATATACCAATCTGGGACATCATCTCTTGCATTTTGAGTTCCACCCCAAATTTACCTTTACTCCCCATCATGAGCTTAACCAACCAGGAAGTCTGGATTTTAGCCGTTTTGATACTGCAATTGACCCCCAAACTGCTTTTACCCGCTATTCTGCAAGACGCCAGGACAACAATATCAGTGTATTCGGGGCAATATTACATGGAGAAGTGCTGGGAAACCGCTATGTTTATTACAACGTATTTTACCCTTGGGAAGTAATGAGTGGATACCCAGGAATTGGAGACCAGGTAAGCCTTTTTCAGCTTAGTTTTGATCTTAAAGTGGGGCAGAGTAACTACTTGCTGTTTAGCGATGAAGCCATAGCAGATGCACAGGTCTTGATTGATCGCATCGAAGGCAGGTATGCAGATTTGCCCAAACCAATGGATTTCCCGCTGAAACCCGATAAGGATAATAATCTGTTGAGCGAAATTGACTATAACGATAACTATCTGTTCAAGTTCCCGGAATATATGAAAATTTTGGAATTTGCGCTTACAGACTTTTTGGCAAATGACGATATCGTGGCAGGTTATCCATTTTATGGAGCTTGGGGCAGAGACACAATGGTGGTTTTAAATGCGTTGTTGCACAGTCCCAATCGCTTGGAGACAGTGGAACGCATATTGGAACAATATAGCGGAACCATTAAAAATGGTTTGATCCCCAATATGCTTGCCGAATCTGGCAGAGAAGCTAATTTTGATAGTATTGATGCCACATTATGGTATATCATTCTTCTTTGGAAACTGGGAAAACGGAAACAACATCCCGATTACTGGAAAGAGAAAATTGCGCTATCCGAAGAAATGCTTACCTCCATAATGAATAACTTCACATATCACTTTGATGTTCGCAGGGACGGATTGATAGAGCTGCATGAGGATTTTGCTTATGGAACCTGGATGGACGTTCGGATTGACGGTAAAGCTATCACTCCCCGCAGCGGAGCACCCATAGAAATAAATGCCTTGTGGTATAATGCCCTTTGCAGTTATGAAGCTATGTGCGTGAAATTCAGTGAAGCTACTAAGCAGACCAATCCAGCCTTGGAACAGCTTATTGAGCTAAAAACCAGAGTGCTGACTTCCATGCAGAAATTTGTCAAAGACGGATATGTGGCAGACAGGCTAAAAGGTGATGAAGCCATCATTGAAATCCGGCCTAATGTGATAATAGCCTTATCTTTACCCTGGCCGGTTTTTTCGCAGGATATTATGCAGTTGGTTCTGGAGCGTTCATTTTCCGAGCTTTATACAAATTATGGAATTCGCACCCTTAGTCCCAAAGACATCCGTTTCCGTAAAAAATATTATGGAACCCAGCGGGAGCGTGATTTATCCTATCACAATGGAAGTGTTTGGGCTTGGCTGCTTGGTCCATTATGCGGTTTGTATGTAAAGGCCTATACAGGAGTGAAGCCTGTTTCTGAGATCAAAGAGTCATTAGCTTCCTTTGTCCACACTTTCCGGCAGAGCTTTATGCGTGGGCACATTGCTTCCATTGCAGAAATCTGGGATGGGGATGCTCCTCACTTTCCAAAGGGTGCACCCGCACAGGCATGGAGCGTTGCAGCTCTTTACAATGTGGAAAGCTATCTCCTTGCTTTAGAGGAGGAGAAATGAAAATCCTGATGTTCACCTGGGAATTTCCACCTCTCATTTCCGGAGGATTGGGAATGGCTTGTTATGGCATGGTGAAAGCACTTCTGGTTCAAGGGATAAAGATTGATCTTGTTTTGCCCACCAAAGAACTGGTATATTTCCCACTGCGAGATGAAAGCGATGCCGATACCTTGCCGGCAGTTTTCCTTGATCCTGTTCTGCAAAAGGAATTCAGTGAGCGCAGCTTTAGCACCTTGAGCCAAAAACTTGAGTATGTAGGCATCAGCGGTCGTCCCGAAAGTTATTTTAATCTGGGTGAAATAAAACAGTATGCTGTGGCCGTAAAGCGAGAAAGCTGGCTAACTCAGGTGGTTACTCATGAAGAACGTGAGTTGTGGGAAGAAATGACTACAAACCTGATTGGCGAAGAAGACTTGATGCGCAAGGTTCAGGAATACACCTTGCGTGCAGATCGCTTTGCAAAAGTGCTGGATTATGATTTGATCCATGCTCACGATTGGTTATCCTATCCCAGCGGAATGCTGGCAAAACAGATATCCAAAAAACCTTTGATAGTTCATATACATGCCACAGAATTTGACCGTGCAGGCGGCCCTGGCGATGAAAGAATTCATAAAATTGAACATGCCGGAATGACTTATGCCGACAAGGTTATTGCGGTGTCCAAATATACTGCACAAATGATTATGAGCCGCTATCGCATAGACACAGGTAAGATTAGGATTATCCACAATGCCTTTTCACTGCCGGCAGAGTCTTTTCATAAACGGCACCGCATATTTTCGGGGCCAACTGTCCTATTTTTGGGTAGAGTAACTCTTCAAAAGGGACCGGATTATTTCCTGGATGTGGCGGAAAGAGTGTTAAAAGTGCATCCAGAGGCAAGATTCATTATTGCCGGAACTGGTGATATGTCGCGTCAGGTGATCCGTCGTTCTGCTTATCTACGGTTAAAGAACCGATTTCTGTTTACCGGTTTTTTAAATCGTAAACAGGTGGAAAGAGTGCTTCAAGCCGCTGATATTTATGTGCTGCCATCTGTATCGGAACCTTTTGGAATTTCGCCTTTGGAAGCCATGGCTTTTGGTATTACCTCCATTATCTCCAAACAATCCGGGGTTGCAGAGGTTGTAAATCATGCGTTCAAGATTGATTATTGGGATATAGACCTGTGGGCAGATACTATCAATCATCTGATAGAAAATCCCGAGAAATGCAAGAAAATGGGCATAGAGGGCATGAATGAAGTTAATCGCATCCAATGGGATGAAGCTGCCGAAAAAATCAGACATTTATATTCAACAACCCTGGCAGAATATATCCGCCGCATGAGCAATAAAGGGGAGTAGTTATGCTGAATATAATATTTTACTTTCAAGTGCACCAACCCTATCGCTTAAAACACTTCAATGTGCTGGATATAGGCCACAATGCCAACATGTTTAATGACAAACTGAATGGCCAGGTAATGCGCAAAGTAGCCGAAAAATGTTACTTACCTACAAACAAATTGTTGTTGGAACTAATCCGCCAAAGCGAAGGAAGGTTCAAGATTGCTTATTCCATCACAGGCACCGCGATTGAACAGTTTAAACAATACTCGCCCGAAACGCTGGACTCATTTAAAAAGTTAGTCGATACCGGCTGTGTGGAAATTATGGGTGAAACTTATTTCCACTCCCTGGCTTTTTTGTATGATACCAACGAGTTTCTGGATCAGGTAATGATGCATCGCGAACTAATGCAGCAGGAATTTGGCTATTATACCACCACCTTCCGCAACACAGAATTGATCTACCAGGATAGACTATCCGATCTTATTTATGAAGTGGAAGGATTTAAGACTATTGTAACAGAGGGAGTGGATAGAATTCTTGATTGGCGAACCCCGCTTTATGCTTATAAAAACTATTCCAAAGACATAAACCTGCTGCTTAAATACTATCAATTAGCCGATGACATAGCATTTCGCTTTTCAAATCGTGATTGGCCGGAATATCCTTTGACTGTGGAAAAATTTGTAAACTGGATAGATCACCTAACTCTGGCAGAGACCGGAGGTAAAAACCTGTTCCTGAATCTGTTTATGGATTATGAAACCTTTGGCGAGCATCAATGGGCTTCCTCTGGTATATTTGATTTCATGCGCCATTTCCCCAAGGCAGTTTTAGCCAAACAACACCTCGGTTTTGCCAATCCTAAAGATATCAATCATTTAACCAATTATCAACAAGAGTCATTGTCCTTCCCAGAGGCAGTATCCTGGGCAGATGAGCAGCGCGACCTATCAGCCTGGCTGGAAAATGATATGCAAAAGAATGCCATCGAGACTCTTTATGAGCTATTTACCCGCATCAAACAAAAGGGTGATCCGGATTTATTGCGCATAGCCAGGTTGTTATCCACCTCCGATCATTTCTATTACATGTGTTCCAAGTATTTCCAGGATGGCGATGTGCATAAGTATTTTTCGCCATACGATTCTCCAGACCAGGCTTATGTATATTACATCACTGCGCTTGCAGAGCTTGAAGAACGACTTTTGAGGTAGTGAGTTTATGAAAGGCAAAATACTGATTCTTGAAGATGATATTGTCCTGGCAGAGCAAATTGCCAAAGTAATGAAACGTTACGATTATGAAGTAGGATTAACCGTAAATAGTGACCATTTTTTTGAGAAACTTAGGATTTTTCAGCCGGATGTAATTTTATTAGATGTGTTTTTGGTAGGCTCGAAGTTAAATGGTATTCAAGTTCTTAAGCATCTGAAAGATAACCTGGATTTAAACTACAAAGTAATAGTGGTTTCGGGTGAAGTTACTTCTTCCCAAATTAGCGAAATCCGGGCTTTGGGAGCTTATCACTTTATTGAAAAAGGCTCTGCTTTCAGCACAAATCAGCTATTATTGCACATTGAAAATGCAATTACCCTAAAGCACCAGGAAGAAGAGCACATAGGCCTGCAGATTGAATATATAAATCTGAAAAAGCAGTTTACCCGCAGCTTTCCCTTTATTGGCGAAAGTGAATCTGTTAACAAGCTACGGGATCAGATTAGTAAACTGGCTTCCGTTGATGAAGATATATTCTTAGTAGGAGAAACTGGAACCGGCAAGGAAGTGGCTGCTAATTATTACTATATAAATTCACATCGTTTTGGTAAGCCTTTTCACACGGTTAATTGCAGTGCTTTGTCCGAGAGTTTGATCGAATCGGAACTTTTTGGCCATATAAAGGGCTCGTTCACCAGTGCAGAACGTAATAAAACCGGGTTCTTTGAGGAATGCAGCAACGGTTTATTATTTCTGGATGAAGTAACCAATCTGTCGCTTGCAGCCCAATCAAAAATCCTTAGGGCAATAGAAAACAAAGAAATTCAAGTTGTTGGCGGTAGCCTGAAAAGGGTTGATACGCGTTTGATTTTTGCCTCTAATGCAGGTTTGGAAAAACTTTCAGATGCGGATAAATTCCGTAAAGACCTGTTTTACCGCATTGAAGGAAATATTGTAGAGCTTCCTCCTTTGCGGGAACGAGATGACGACATACTATTGCTGATGAGCTATTTCTTCACTAACTTCTCTTCACAGTATAGCGTTATAGACCAGATTGACCTTCCGGCTTTAAAAGGAGATTTGCTTAGCTATAATTGGCCGGGTAACATCAGAGAACTGCGAAATTTCTGCAAGTTCATTATGATTAACGAAAGCAGGATAAGTAATGTTACAATTTTAAAGCACTTAAAACAAAAGCATAATAAATCGTATGAAGAAAGTGGCGTTAACCTCGATAAATACATAAAGATACCGACTTTGAAAGAGAGCATCTTTTCCTTTGAGCGCGATTATTTATTATACCATTTGCAACAAAATGACTACAAGGTTTCCAAGACGTCCAAAGCCATTGGGATTGAACGCACCACCTTGTATAAAAAGATGAAGGGTCTGGATATCTTAATCACTGACATTGAGGAATAAGCATGTTTGGCGAAAACTGGGGGCTGAAGATAATCTCTGTGCTGATGGCTGTATTCATCTGGGTTCAATCCTTGCTGTTAACAGAGCACCGAAGCGTTGTTTCCATGCCCATAGTTTTAAAGAATGTGCCTAAAAATCTTACTCTGGAGCGATTACCCCGCAGCATCCCTTTTAGCGTTCGCGGCAAAGGGATGGAGATTATCAAATTTAAATTTTCGCATACCAAAGTATATATTGATGCTTCGAAGATAAAACCCGGACACGATATCATCTCTTTGGCAGATTATACAATTGATCTTCCCGAAAACATCAATTTGACCCTGATTGGCCCCGTTGAAAAGCAGAAACTGGCCGTTGATGCAGATGTATTTCACCAAAAAAAGGTTCCAGTAGTTTTGGGATTTGCCGATAACTTCACACGTAATCGCATCAGTAGCTTAAACTATAAGATTCTTCCAGAGCAGGTAATTGTGTTTGGGCCAAAACGGAAAGTTATGCAGATACACCAGGTAAATACCGAAGCAATTACCCGCTCAATGCTGGATGAACATGAGTTTAGCTTGAAACTAACAGAAATGGATGATGATGTATCTATTTCGGAAAAACAAATAAAGGTTCTAATCTCAAGTTCTTACACTACATCTAAGGTTCTGGATGGAATCCCGATTTCTTTGGAACCGGGACAAGTGTGTTTTCCGGCGAAAGTAACTATTAAAATCTCAGGTGATTCCGATGTTTTAAAGGATTTCAGTGCCCAATTCGTGAAAGTTTCCCTTGAACCCAATGCGGATGCTCAAGGTCTTTTCCCGCTAAAAGTTGAGGTTCCGCCCTCTGTTTCTGTTCTGGCTGTTACCCCCGATAAAGTCAGGCTGAAATAAATGCCCCGATCCTACATTCTGGCCTTTGAGTCATCCTGCGATGATACATCTGTGGCTATTCTCGATACAGACTACAACATTGCGGTAAACCTTTTATCCAGCCAACCTGAACATCTTGCTTACGGGGGTGTTTTACCCGAACTTGCTTCCAGGCTTCATCTTAAGCATATTTTGCTGCTCACCCAAAGTGCTCTGTCAATGTCAAATTTGAGCCTAACTGATATGTCTGCCATCGCAGTGTCTATAAATCCGGGACTCATTGGCTCTCTAATTGTGGGATTGTCTTTTGCCAAAAGCCTGGCCTGGAGTTTATCGCTTCCCCTGATTACCGTGAATCACATGTTGGCGCATGTTTTTGCAAATTTGATAGATCATAAAGACATCACTCCTCCCTTTTTAGCTTTGGTGGTTTCGGGTGGGCACACAGAACTTGTTTATTTTAAAAGCTTTACAGATTTTGAAATTGTGGGAAAAACTGTGGATGATGCAGCAGGTGAAAGCTTTGATAAAGCCGCAAAATTGCTGGGTCTGGGGTTTCCGGGAGGGCCATTGATTGATAAGCTTGCCAAAGATGGTGATCCATCTTTCGTGAAATTCCCCAGGGGGATGTCCCAGAAAGATAATTTCAATTTTAGCTATAGTGGCCTTAAAACCTCCATTAAAACCTGGATTTACTCTCAAGAAGAAGACATCCTGAAAGAGAAGTTGCCGGACATTTGTGCCTCGGTTCAGCAAGCTATTATTGAGCCTTTAATTAATAAAAGCGTGCGGTGGGCGGTTCAGCATCAGGTTCCAGCCATATTAATCGCGGGGGGAGTGGCGGCTAATTCTGCTCTGCGTGGCCAATTAACCGAAAAAGCCGGTAAACATGGCATTCGAGTTTTCTATCCATCGCAGGGTTTGTGCATGGATAACGCTGCCATGGTTGCCGCGGCAGCTATACCAAAATATACCTCCGGCCAATATGCAAATCTAACAGTAAACGCCTTTTCGCAGAAAGGAACAAAAACTCTGTAACCCAAAGGCACCCTTTCAATATTAGTGAATTATGGCTGAACCCTTTCCAATTCATCCGCTTTAAAAATTCGCTCCTTCCTTATAGTCATTGCCAGATCATTCCCATATCATTCCCAATAATATTGAGAATGATATGGGAATGATATGGCAATGCAAGCAAGTGTGAGCCCTCAAAGCATTAGCAGGCTTAATAGGCAAAAACAACCCCACTAATAGGGAAGATCCACTCATCAGGTTTACTGTAAAGCCGGATCACTCCCTCGTTGTTGCTGATGGAAGGATATTTATCCTGTCCCGAGAATACCGGCACACATTCCACTTTATCCAGCTCCGGAGGATAGTGAAAAGCTATGTCCACCCCTCTGGTTAGTTCGGAAATGAACACGCTAAACTGGTGCGAAGCTTTAGGATACAGCGTTTGTGTATTTATGGAAAAGTTTACTGGCTTGCCGATGTATTTTGCCAAATGAGGATGTGAGCACTTAATCTCCAAACAGCCATTTTTGTGCTTGATCGTGGTATTTAGCACCAACTTATCCACCATCACACTGCTTACCACAAAGCTTTCCGCATCAAGGTCTATGGCGTTGTCCATCAGCCAGCGATATTCCACATCGCTACGTTTGAAATATCGACGCAGAACCCCGTCTGATGAGGCACAAGCTACTATAAAGTAATCATTTTGCAGTATTTTAGTAAAGCTTAAAACGGTTGTGGCTTTGTAGTAACCCACATTTAAGGAATCTGTAAAAGTGATTTCGTGATGAAAGTTATGCCTGTAATGGATATCCTTGTCCTTGTCATAGAAGAAATTACGCAAAATTTCGCGATAAATTAGCTCGCCAATTTCATCGCTTTGCAGCCGTTGGGCAATGGCAGATTCAATAATGGTGTTAAGCTTGCTGTCAGAAAAATCATCTGGCACAAATTCACGTCTTGAAAGTGGGGTGCTATGCAGCAACTTACCCTTGATAAAATAGAACCGTTTGGCTCGGCGTCCCACCTGACATAATAGTTCATAGGGATTTCCACCATAGTTTGCCACCAGGTTTTCCGCATGAATATTAATGCTCCCCCCCCCTAACATTATTGCTTCATCGCCAATAGCAGGATTATCCACCTGGGATAAATCTATGCAAATCATATCCATTGAGATGCGGCCAAGGACGGAGCATAAAGTGCGGTTTAACAACACATTCCCGCAGTTTGACAGCAAAAAATCATAGCCATCCGCATACCCGATGGGGAGGATGCCAAACAACCCGTTGCTTTGTGCAATCCAACTGCGATTATAGCCAATTGATTCACCCTTGCGAATGCTTTTTATCTGTGAGAGGATGGTTTTAAAGGTCATTACTGGTTGGAACCTTGTAGCTACGGACGTCCCGTCTGTTATTGATCTGTTTGCGGTAATTCTTTCGACAGACAAGATGTCCGTCGCTACTCCATAAGCGGCAATGCCCAACCGCACTAAGTTAGTCTTTGATCCATAACCATTTAGCAGAGCATGTGAATTGTTTATATGGATGTATTTTGGTTGGAACGGCAGTTGTTCTATCAGTTGGTAAAACCTATCTTCCTGAGTTCTGCAGAACTCCGCATCGCTTTCGGAAGAGGCAAAATGGCTAAAAACACCCTCTACAATCAGGTTATTCAGTTGGACTATCTTTTCGAACAATGCTAAAAAATCGCTCCAATCTGCTCCACTGCGATGCATACCTGTATCAGCTTTAATATGGACAATTGCTTTGCAGCCAAACCTTCCAGCCTCTTTGTCCAGAGTTTTGGCAAAATCCCAATCAGATACGCTTGTGGTCAATTCATTTGTTAAGATTGTGCTAAGTTCGCTTTTCAAACTGGGAGAGAGAACCAAAATAGGTGCTTTACAGCCCTGAATGCGTAGTAATCTGCCTTCTTCCGGATTGGCCACTCCCAGATATACCGCTCCGCAATCCAAAGCAATTCTGCTGATTTCGTAGGCACCATGACCATAGGCATCAGCTTTAACAATCATCATAAAGCTTTGATGTTCATGCATATATCCGGATAAAACGGATAAATTGTGTTGCAAGGCAGATAAATCTATCTCAACCCAACTGCGTTCGTTATGAATTTCTTTTTGCATAGGCTTCAAAAATATTTCGCAGCCAAATCTGCAAGAGCGCTGCGTTCTCCTTTGTCCAAGGTCATGTGGGCTACCAGATTTTCACCCTTAAGTTTTTCTACGGCAACAGATAAGCCATTGCTTTGGGCATCCAGGTAGGGAATATCTATTTGATAGGGGTCTCCGGTAAGCACCAGCTTTGTATTTTCACCGGCGCGGGTTATGATTGTTTTCATCTCATGAGGACTGAGATTTTGGGCTTCATCGATGATGATAAACTGATTTGGCAGGCTACGACCACGGATGTAAGTAAGGGGTTCCAATTCCAGAAAGCCATAATCCATAAAGTCCAAGATACTTGGCTTTTTCTTGTTTTTGATGTTTTCCATGCTTTTATCATCATGTAGCGAAAGCAGAATATCCATGTTATCGTAAATAGGCTGCATCCAAGGGTTGAACTTCTCACTTTTGGTTCCGGGTAAATATCCAAGGTCTTTGCCCAGTGGTGATATCGGCCTGGAAATTACCAAACGAGAGTATTTGCTATCTTCCACCACTTTTTGCAGTCCAGCAGCCATAGCCAATAGGGTTTTACCCGTTCCGGCTTTTCCGGAAAGGCTTACCAGTTTAATATCATCGTCCATCAAGATGTCCAAGGCCATTTCCTGTTCATAGTTTCGAGCTTTAATGCCAAATATCTCCTGCCCTGTGTAATGACTTATGGCATAAAGCAGGTTGTGAGGCTCGTGATAGCGCAGGGTTTTCACTCTGTCGGGATTGCTTTCATCGTGCACCCTCACAAACTGATTGGGGAAAAACTCTCCATAGATATTGGTTAAATACTTCTTTTCCTCAATTTCGGCAAAGTGCTCACTATCCACATCCAGGCTTTCCCAGCCGGTGTAAAACTCGTCATATTTAATTGTATCGGATTCATAATTTTCGGCATTAATGCCCATGCAATCTGCTTTAATCCGAACATTTACATCCTTTGAAACCAAGGTTACCAGAGAATCCGGATAAAGATTCTTAAAGTAAAGCGCAGTGCCGATAATCAGATTGTCATTTCTATCCATAAACAGCAGCTTGGAAGCCGTGTCGCTAACCTCGCGGTTTACGGTAACCTGAATTACCCCACCATTATCTATGGCCACACCATCCTGCAGTTTACCTTTGCTGCGCAGTGCATCCAGATAACGTCCAATTTGGCGGGCATTGCGGCTTTTTTCATCCACGCCCTTTTTAAATTGGTCTATTTCTTCAATCACCACAATCGGAATTACCACACGGTTTTCCTGAAAAGCAAATAGAGCCTGAGGGCTGTGTATCAGAACGTTTGTATCCAAAATAAAGATCTTCTTTTCCATTTTACACCTTCATAATTAGGAAGATTAGTGTTTAAACCAGGGGCTTATTCTGTCTTGAAACTGAGGGAATTCATCTACCAGCCGGTTTTCTTCGGCCAATTCAAAATCGGCATAGGTGAAGGCCGGCCACAAACTGCATCCGCAAAAGCTGTAAGAATCTGCTTCCGCTACTTCCGCACAAAACCAGGTGCGGGGCGGGATTACTACTTGCGGAATTTCACCTTTTAGCACCTCGCTGCCCAAAACAAAGCTTTCCCAGCCTTTTTGGCTACTTAGCATGTATATATTTAAAGGGCTGCCGGAATAGTGATGCCACATCTCTTCGCATGAAAGTCTGTGCCAGGCGCAAAGCTCGGTAGAAGGAAGAAAATACAATAATGACGAGCCCAAAGGACGCTTGGGATGGGTAACTTTGCCAGAATTGTCTTTTACATCGGCACTAAATGCACTTTGCCAATTTCGCCGGTAATAGCCACCTTCCGGATGAGGCTGTAAGTTTAGCTTCTCGATATAGTCCATGAGTTTGTTCATTGTCGCACCACCTTTTGTGAGGTATTAGATATCAAGACGCAATAATTTGAAATGGGGGAAGAGAAGTCAATCTTTATTTTTAGTAAGCCAAAAAATGGTGCTGAAGGGGGGACTCGAACCCCCATGACCTCATCGATCACTAGTCCCTGAAACTAGCGTGTATACCAATTTCACCACTTCAGCACATGTTGCAAGATTCAAAACATTTATAGCGGTAAAACTGTCAAGCACAAAAAACGCACGATTGCACGGATGGATAATTCTACATTGATATACTTTAGTTTTAACTCTGCCCTTCGCGAAATTTTGGGTTTTGACNNACCGAGCTTCATTCTGTCCTTCGCGGAATTTTGAGTTTTGACTTACAATTTTGCCTCTGCCTGCGATCTTTGCAGCTACCACAATCTTCACAACAATCCAACCGAGCTTCATTCTGTCCTATCGGACAAAATTGTGAGTTAAAACGAAAAGGAAGAGGTGTCAGGAGGCGTACTTTAGTTTTAACTCTAAAAAGACCAGAGGACAGTTGCAAATAGTAACGCTGGGAACAAATAACGAAACTACTACGAAAT
>DIXL01000026.1 GCA_002428685.1 Cloacimonetes bacterium UBA6081
AATGCCGTCCCGATGGGACTCAGGATGCCGCTCAGAAGTGTTTTCACACAGTCTCCTCCGCGGGAACGACAGTTTGATATTGCGATGTAGCTCCTTGATAATACAATAACCTTACATCAGGGTTAGTTTTCGGATTTGTTTCGTAGTTCCGGACTTAAAGGATAGCAGATATATACCAACGGGGAGTTTTGCTCCGGAATTGGTTTTTCCATCCCAAGTTAAATCCAGCCAACCTGTGGCATTACCTTTGGTGCTGTAAACGCATTGACCTTTGATATTGTATATCTTCAGCAGGTAATCCTGATTTGCCTCTTTTATCCCCACTTTGATATTCAGCTTTGAGGAAAAAGGATTGGGGTAAAGCTGGCTGATGCCTGTAATTACAGGGGTTTGTGGGTCATCCGGATTGGCAACAGCTATCTGGTAAATTCTACTAACCACTGAACTGGGGAGAAAATAATAGTTAAATGCCCTGGCTTTCAAGGTGCAGCTTTGCGCAATATGGATGGGATTTGTGTAAAGCGATGAGCTTGTGCTTGGGCTGCTTCCATCAGTTGTGTAGTAGATTTCTGAACCCGGGGTGGGGCAAGCAAGAGTTACGTCTATAGGCTCAGGATAAAATCCGGAAGGAAGGCTGGGAATGGGAGTAGCTACTTGATCATAATCAGGACAACCAGGAAAGGTGATTTGCAGCTCCATAAACATCACTTGCCCACCAGGATTTGTAACCGGCACCGGAGGGGTGATGGAATTGCAATACCAGTCATAGCTGTTGTAAAACATGATTCCCAGCTTCCCGATTTTTTGAGAGCCACTTTGCCCTACGAAAATTACCTTATCCGCAGGATAAACCCATTGTGGTCTGATGCCATTAAGCTGCGGTGTATCAATGCTGTTCAGCACAATTGGCTCTGACCATGAACAGCCATTATCGGGAGAAACAGAAATATAAATTTCGGGGCATTGAGCATAGGCAGCGTAAGTGGAATCGTTATCTGCATTAAACCAGTGGGCACGCTGAGAATCCACCCATACAATAGCCATCATACCATGAGCGTTTGCTTCGGTTATTTTAATATTGTTGTAATGGAACATCATGGCATCGCCATGGGCTGAACTGTCCCAATGCCCGAATGGCCAGATGGTAGCCATTTGAGGTGTATATTCTCCGGCAATATCCACATCCCAACCATCCACTATGCCCCAGGGAGCTTCAGTATCCCAGGGTTGGAAGTATTCATCATGAATATTCATAACATCACTCTGCGGATATACTTCTTTAATAGTGAACTGATGATTGGCAGAAGCATCGGGATCAAATACAAATTCCTTAACCACTTGCAGGTTTGGATAATAAGCCCCATCAGCACTCTTCAACCCCCAGATTGCCGGGATATGGATACGTCCTTCGCTGTCCATAGTGGCATTCAGGTGACCGCTATTCATTATTACCCAGCGCATTTCGCTATCGGTGTATGGGATGCCATTTTCATCGGTGAAAAAACCCGCCGGGTTGTTTGGTGCGGCAGGTGGATTCCAGGATGGCAGATAACTAAAGGAGCTTATTCTGCTCCAGGTGCCTTGCCCGTAATTTGGACATTTGAAAATATCCAGGTTTGCTTCTTGAATGTCTGTCTGGGTTGCAGGATCGTAGGCAAAATGGTAGCCGCAGTAATACAGATTTCCCATGGAATCACAGGTAAGAGCATGAAAAGGACGCCGCCAGATTTCATTCACATTCCATTGATCCAATTCCGGAATGGTAAAATTATCCGTGTTCCACAGCAAGGGGATACCACCTACTATGTCGTCAGCAGTAAAATCGGCAAAGCGGAGATATACGTTTTCGCTGGGTCCATCAGAATGAGTTTCAAAGTTTTTGCTTAGAACATAAACGCGATGCTTTCCGGCTATTGGAGAGGGACCGATTACTGCACTGGGCCAGATGAATTCGTTGTCTGTGGTTATAGATCCATCCGGCGCAGTTATAGTTATGGGGTTGTCCACAATTATTTCGGAGTCGTTAAAAAGCCCAGGAATTCCAGAGATAAAGGCATCTGAGGTAAAAACAACTTCGTAGTGAGCATCATCATCCATGTCTGCATGCCAGGCATACATAGGCTTGCCGGAAACAGGATCAACAGCCAAAGTCGGATAGCCTTCGCGCACAGAATATTGCGATGTTTCCACATTGTTGAAAACGTTGCAATTGGCATCAAGGTAGCTGTAGAATACTCTGCGAAGACCGGTTACAGCTCTCTGGGCGTGGTAAGCCATAAAATAGCCACCTCCCGCAGATTGAGGAATCACCTGTAAAGGCAAAGAATTATAGCTGCCTATCATGTAGTCGTAATAAGAGGTCATTAAGGGGATAGGCGTTCGGGTGAAATTGTAAGCTGGAGGGGTTCTGTTAGGGCTTATAGCTTTTCCCTGGGGGCTTTCACTATGTGGTTGCAGCTTTCCAGGCTCTGGAATTCTG
The DNA here is from genome assembly GCA_002428685.1 of Cloacimonetes bacterium UBA6081. Lineage (GTDB taxonomy): Bacteria > Cloacimonadota > Cloacimonadia > Cloacimonadales > Cloacimonadaceae > Cloacimonas. The sequence goes on from DIXL01000026.1 coordinate 2,480, forward strand.
GCATAGGCCGTTGTAAAAATCACGCATAATGCAAGGGCAGTAAAGATAAATAGTCTATTCATTATGTCTCCTATTGTTGCACTTCCCTTTGAAACAGGAGGGATGTTTTGCAGATCAACAACCATGCAATGTTCTGATAGTCTAAAAATATGTCAAGAAATATTAAGTTTCTTTGTTTTAAAAGGGCTTAATACATAATTTAGCTTGACAGATATATGCTAAGTTAATTCTGGTAAAAAGCAAGTAATTAGGTAGGTTAGATTCACCTATGAGATGAAATCAACGCTTTTCTGACAAAAGACAATGTAAACAAGATGAAGACTAACTATCCTTGTAGGTGAGGAGAGTATGGATCTGAAAGCAATGTTAATCAATCTAAAAAAGAGAGCTAAATGAGTAAATATAAGCGTGTGGCAGTAGGGATTAGCGGCGGAGTGGATTCTGCCATGGCAGCATACCTGTTGAAGCGGGATGGTTACGAAGTAATCGGTCTGACGATGGCCATTTGGGACGATAGTATTCCGATAAAGGAATCCACTAAAAGCGGCTGTTTTGGTCCCGGAGAAAAGGAAGATTTGGAAGCTGCGGTAGCTTTGTGTAAAAAGATGGGGATTGAGCATCACATAATCCGCTTGAAAGATGAGTATCGGGACAATGTTCTGGCGTATTTCTGTGGAACCTACATTGAGGGTAAAACCCCCAACCCCTGCCTGAGGTGCAATGCCCGTATCAAGTTTGGCCTGTTACCGCAGAAGGCAAAAGCCCAAGGTATTGAGTTTGAGTATTTTGCTACGGGACACTATGTTCAGCTTGGTTATGATGAGGCAAATTGCCGTTATCAGCTTATGAAAGCAGTGGACAGCAGCAAAGACCAGTCCTATTTCCTCTCTTTTTTAAGCCAGGAGCAGCTATCCAATTTGATTTTTCCTTTGGGAGCCAAAACCAAGCCAGAAATTAAAGCCCTGGCAAAAGAACTGGGCTTTGGCGAACTGGCGGATAAAAAAGAAAGCCAGGATTTTTTAGAATCGGACGACCTTAGTGTGCTCTTTTCCGGAGACAGCTATTTTCCCGGCGAGATTGTTGATATAGATGGTAAGGTGCTTGGCACCCATACCGGAATAATAAATTATACCATAGGGCAAAGACGCAATCTGGGCATCAGCGGGCAATCTGAACCATATTATGTGATAGAGCTTGACGCTGCCAATAACAAGGTTGTGCTTGGCCCCAAACAGTATCTCTATAGTAAAAAGTGTATTGCCACAAACATCAATTGGCTGTCCATCCCGTGTCCACAGACCAAATTTACAGCCCAAGCTAAGATAAGGCTTCAACACAAAGCAGCGGAATGCCAGATTACTCCTTTGGCTGACAACAGTTTAAGAGTGGAATTTAAAGAAGTACAACTGTCCATAACCCCCGGACAGGGAATTGTATTCTATGATAAGGATATTGTGTTAGCAGGCGGGATAATACAGTGATGGAGTGCTGGAGTGTGGAAGTTCCCCTGAACGCTGACAAATACGGATGCATAAGGGTGCGACAGAATTTAGGATAGGCAAAAAATCTACTATCTTAAATCCTGCCTTCTCGTAGTAGTGTAACGAGAGCATCGAGGCAACTCCAAAGTATTTAAGGAGATCAGCATATTTTTTTGGCTTTATTCGAGGTAAAGGATCCCATCGAAGCTCTGGAAATTTACCGAAACAAAGATCTTGAGGAAAAAGCATTTGGGAACCTGAAAGAACGCTTGAACTTCAGACGTCCTGCTGTCTCCTCTGACCAGAGCTTGGAGGGAAAGATATTTTTAGAGTTCGTAGCCCTAATCGAAAAAAAATAGTTTGCATTGTCATGATTTAGGATTACATTGAGTAGTTGAAACGGTCTTATGGCCTTATATAGAGTGTAGAAACGAGGGTAGTAAGAATGTCCTTAACTAATTTTGAAAGCAACTAATCAAAGAAAGGGAGTTAATATGGAAATCAAGGAAGTAAACAAAGATGCGATTATGAAAGCATTATCTGATGCTGTGATCGCTGCTGAGGGCAAGAATATCGGCATTGTGCTAAAATCCTATGAAGGAAAAATGGATGGTGAAGTTTATCGGGAAGATTTGGCTGAAGCCTTAGACTCTCATTTCAATCAAACAACTATCGGTGTTTGTTGCAAAGAAACATACAAAATCGAACAATCAATACTTTGAAAAATGGATTTAGTGAGCTGGTTGATAACCAGCTCATTTATCTTTTGCATGGCGAGCATCATAAGGGTGGTTACATGAGGAATATAAAGCAGGACACATATATCTATAAAATACCTGACAACAAGGCTTTTAATGATTTCTATTTGCTTGTGAATTTAGCGATGGGATCGGTCGATTATTTGAAGAATGACACCTTGGATAGAATCTCGGAAGGTGATAAAAGTCTCTCTAAAGAACTGAGAAAATACTTTTCAACAAGTGATTTGAGCTATTCAGAAGAGTTATCTTTGTTTTATGATCTTTATATGCAATCGTTAAAAAAGAATGTCAGACCGGAAGTCATAATTATCCCTTGGATGGATTGTGATCTGAACTGCTCATACTGTTGGCAACATAATCAAAGATTAGATTCAGAGATAAACGCCTCTGCATTTAAGAAAATCATACAGCCATCAATCAATTATTTCAAAGCTAGTGGCTGGCACTTAGCCCCAGAAGTTAATATCTTTGGTGGAGAGCCCCTATTGGACGATGACATGAAAAAAGGGATTATTTTAGAATTAGTCAATGAACTGAAAGAGAACCATCTAAGCTGCCACTTTACAACTTCAGGATATCATTTAGATAAATATCTAGATGAGTTTTATGGTTTAGGGATTGATGGATTTCAAATAACGATAGATGGGCCACCCGAAATTCATAACAAAAGAAGAAAGTTAAAGAGCAATGAAGGAACTTTTTTGAAAATTATGAGCAATGTAAAGCTTGCGATACAGTATGGATTTAATGTCTCAATAAGAGTTAACATGGATATGGATAATGTCGATTCAATAGATGAGTTATTGATTTATTTTTTTGAAGAAGGCCTGATTAACAGCAGTAACTTTTCTGTCTATTTCTCTCCGGTAACAGATCGTAGTTGCGTAAATGCTGCGTGTAATATAAACAAAGCGCAAACCTTGGATATGTTAGTAAACAAAATTAGGGGGCTTCCAGGGGAATCGCATTACTCGTTAGAATTCTGGCGAGGAGCTGATGTAGTTTACAAATTATCTCAAAAGCAAACTTTAGAACTACCTCGATTTCATTATTGCCAAGCTTCTTATAAGGGTCAATTAGTCTTTTCACCTGATGGATTTATACATTGTTGCCTAGAGTCTGTCAGTGACAATCAAAAATCAATTGGAACCTGGAAAGATTATTTTTCCATAGATGAAAAAAAATGGGATCAATGGGCAACACCTGTCACAGCTTTAGATGAATGCAGTGGTTGTAACTCACGATTATTCTGTGGAGGGGGTTGCGTATTCGGCAGGTTGAAAGCAAAAGAAAATGGGAGTGCATACTGTGAAAAGATTCATGAGCAATTAGAAGTAATTTTCAAGCATTACTGGGACTTGATATTGATAAACAACCAGAGGAAACACTATGAGGATAGCGTTAGCAGTACCAACAGTTAAAATTGCATATTTTGATGGAAAACTGCCTGAACCACCATTAGGATTAATGTCATTAGCTGCCAATCTTCCTGACTACTGTGAAGTTAAAATATTCGACTTCTATAATAATCCCGCCCCAAATTCGTATATAGTGAAATCTATTTTAGCATTCAATCCTGATGTTATTGGGTTTAGTACCGTATTCTCATCAATGTACAGACCTTCTTTGGATATTGCCAAGTTAATAAAGGATGAAATAGATGTTGTAACAGTTTTGGGAGGCAATCATGCCACCTTTATGTACATGGAAGCCATTGAAGAAAAATCTATTGATTTCATAGTTTTACATGAGGGAGAAATTGCATTTGGAAATCTTGTGGATTACCTCTCAAAGAAAACCAATCTCTTTCCACCATATAATGTGATATCCAAAGATAAAAGAAATACTGAGATACAACTAATAGAAGATCTTGACTCAATTAATCCTCCCCTTCGAGACACATCTTATTTTTTCAAGCCGAATCAAAAATATAGAAACTCAATTATAACTACGAGAGGCTGTCCATGCGGCTGTCCTTATTGTTCAACTTCAGCAATGCAACAATATAAATATAGAGAACGGTCTTTAAACAGTGTATTGGATGAAGTAATACAGATAACTACAAGCTCTAATGACAACGCGGTTACCTTTGTTGACGATATATTTACATATAATCGAGATAGAGTAATAGCGTTTTCAGAAATAATTAAGAAACACAATATTCTATGGGGTTGTTCTTCAAGAATTAATACAATTGATGAAGAGCTTATACAAATTATGTCCAGTTCTGGTTGCAAGGGAATTTTCTTTGGTATTGAATCAGGATCACCCAAAATTATGAAGTTACTAAATAGAAACTATGCTCCAGACGAGGTCATCAGGATATTCAGGATTTGTAAAGACTTGGAAATAAATGCTTACGGATCATTTATTCTTGGCTTGCCCTTTGAAGAAGAAGATGATATTTTAAAAACATTGGAGCTGGCAAAAAAACTGCCGACAACTCAATTGCGCTTAGGCCCTCTTCAAGTTTATCCAGGAACTAAGATTTGGAATAATCCGGATTTATTCGGCGTTCATGTTGATAAAACGATTGACTTTTCCTCCATAGACAACGATAATCGGGCTCACTTCTCAACAAACTGGTTAAGCAAAGAGAGGATTACAGAATTCAACATAATAGGAAGACAGATATCCCAAAGCAAACTAAATAATTGATAAATTACTTCTCAATTCTTACTATGCTGTGCTCACGACAAAAGCGGTTGAATTCATGATCGTCGAATTCACCTGTGTCATGGTTGAAACTGACTAACATTTATTTAAACATTGGTCTCCTGCTTTTATACTATGTCGATAGTTAAGTTTTGACTCTAAATAGACTCCCTGGGATTGCAACTCCCATTTCGTAGTAGTTTCGTTATTTGTCCCCAGCGTTACTATTTGCAACTGTCCTCTGGTCTTTTTAGAGTTAAAACTAAAGTATAATTCTCGTTGTCAGACTGTGAAAGAGAATTATTATTTCTGGAAACGATTTAAATATCTCAGGAGATAAAATGATACAGATTTCCGATTTACCTGCCACCTATGCAGCGGTTCACTTACCCGCAAAGGTAGCATTGGCAGTTACCCAAAAACCGGATGGCTATTACAACTTGATTACTATAGAATGGTTTATGCGAACCTCCATTCAACCCCCGATGTTTGCCATTTCCATTGGCACTACTCGCTATTCACACGATTGTTTGGAGGCAAACAGATATTTTAATTTGCTGTTTCCTTCACCCGAAATGAAACCCTTGCTTACTCTTTGCGGTTCAAATTCCGGAAGAGATATGGACAAATTTATCGCTGGAGACGCAAAATGGATACCGGGGAAACTACATAAATTACCTGTTTTAAATGAAGCCCTTGCCTGCTTTGAATGCGAAGTGATCAGCCAAGTTCGAAGCGGTGACCATACTATCTATATCGGGCATGTTCATTATAGCTGGAAGAATCCCGATAAGGAACTGTTCTGCTATCAGTAGAAAACGGTGATATAGGCAAGCCAGCCATAGATAATAAACACTATTTGTGCAATGGTCTTGTAAAGCAAGAAAAGGGCGGGATTGTTTTCCCGCCCATTGATTATGTTAGAGTTGTATCTTTTTATCAAGCTTTTACGCTTAATGCCGCTACCAGTTTCTTTTGGGTATCGGGTTTTTCCTTCAGGTCGCTACTCATCAGATAGTCGCGGCGTTGTTGGAACCTGTCTTTCAATAGAGCGATGTAGTTATCTTTATTTCCACGCAGTTCTGGATTGTATTTGTCATAATATCCTGGCAAAATAGCTTCTATGGATTCGCGGGTAGGAATCATGGCACCAGGTAGCAGAGACCACGGTTCCCACTTTATTTGATCTATCAGAATGGCGGTTTGCAGCGTCAGAGAAGTTTTCAGCGGAATGGCTTCTAACATATCGTCCGATTCTTTCCAATAACCACGGGAATTAAAACAGTAGATATCTGCTCCGTTATCGGCAACCTTTAAAAAGGCATCCACATCACGGTATAGCTCATAAACGCGGAAGGGATTGGCAAAAGGCTCGAACACAAGCTTGTTAAGTTCTTCTTCGGCAACGTTTTCGGCACGGTTACGCTGAGTCATTAATGCTGCGCCCATAGCAATTGCCAGGTTTTTATCGGTGCATTTGATGATGGGAGGCAGCACAGAGTCTTTCATCAGCCAAACCAGAGCTTTGGGGAAAGCACACTTGTTTACATACTTGCCCAATAGACCGCGGTCTAATAAGGCACGGCCATTGGAATTGCGGACATCCAAGCCCACAGGAACCTTTTTGCCATCAATATCCACTACCATGTGGTTCATCAAAGCAAGCGCGTATTTCCAATCGGGGTGTTTTATATCGCGGCTATCTGTTTTGTCGAACAAAGTAGGTTCCCAGGCTCTGCAGACCTTGTTTTCCAAATCAATCTGGAAAGCATCATCATGCAAGACCACTTTGTCAAAGCCTTCAGGCAAGGTTCCGGCGTTGTCGGCATTGTTAGTATGGCTGGATTTACCCGTTCCGGAAAGGCCGTAAAAAGCTATTGACTGCTTTCCATACTTGTGATATTTGCTATCCTTGCAGGTAGTGAAGTCAATTTCCTTGATTCCACCATGACATGCTGCCATACCGATGCGGATGCCGGATGTCCAAGCCAGAGTCAAGGTTCCTTTCTTGCGTTCACCAAAATAGCGCATGCCAAGATTTACGATCACATTGTGCTTTTCATCCACCAAAGCAAGCTGGGGAGCACCTACGTTGTTGTAAAAATCATCGTTGCAAGTCCATTCGTTGAAGGCAATAAGGATGATGTCCTGAATGGGTAGCTTGGGGCTGGTTTTATATTCAGCTTGCAGTTGTTCATAAGGGGCAAAGTTTAATAACCAGTTGTAAACGTTGGCAGCATCGGTTTCTGTGGTGATAAAAGTGGCCTTTATCATCAGGTCTTTATCCATCCCCAGGATGGCTTCGGCCTTGATAAGCGGATAGTGTTGCATCTGCCATACAGCCTCGCGGAAATCACCTTCCAGTTTGTTTTTCTGGGAAGTGTTCAAGCGGTGGTAAAAGCGTCTGGCTTTGGCGGTTCTGCCAATAATGTTGCCATGGCAGTCATTAAGAACTTTAGTATCTTCAGGTAAATTGTGCAGCTTGATAAATTCCTGGCACATAGGCATATCGGTAACACTAACGCCGGGCTGGTTTTTGGCCAGTTCATAAGCTTCTTTCAGAGTAACTTTGCGAACCAGATGGTTATTCATCAGGGTTTCAGCGATAGCCCTGATTGTTGACATCTCCTTGAAACTGGAATAGTATTCCACACTGCTTTTGCTTGCCATTATTCCTCCATGGATGGCTGTATTTTTGTTAATCTCTTCATTAGATTATGTTTAGTTCTTTGCCAATTAGACGGAATTTATCTAAAGCCAGGTCCAACTGCGCTCTGGTATGGGTGGCCATAAATGATGTTCTAATTAAACATGAATTGGGTGGAACAGCAGGCGGCACAACGGGATTGATAAATACTCCTTCTTCGCCCAAGCGTTTCCACATTTGGAAAGCACTCATCATATCTCCCACATGCAGAGGGATTACGGGTGTGCAAGAATCACCGGTATTATAGCCCATAGCTTTGAATTCTGCAAGCATGTAATTGGTATTTTCCCACAATTGAGCTATGCGTTCCGGTTCTTCTTTCATAATCTTAATAGCTTCAATCACACTTGCGGTAGAGGCTGGTGGCAATGAGGCCGAAAAGATCAAGGCACGGGATTTATGCTTCAGATAGTGAATCAAAGTTTCATCAGCGGCAATAAAACCTCCTACAGAAGCCAGGGATTTACTAAAGGTGCCCATGATAAAATCAGTTTCTTTGGTAAGGTTAAAGTGTGTTGCAACCCCAGCACCATTAACGCCAAAAACACCAAGGGAATGGGCTTCATCCACCATAATATTAGAACCGTATTTTTTGGCAAGCTGTGCAATTTCCGGCAAATTGGCTACATCACCTTCCATACTGAATACCCCATCCACTACTATCATGCTGTTCTTGCCTTCAATCTTATGCAAGGCGCGTTCCAATGCTTTCATATCATTGTGATTATAACGTAGCATAATGCCCTCGGCCAGCCAGCAACCATCGATAATAGAGGCATGATCAAATTTATCGGTTATCACATAGTCGTGTTTGCCAATCATTGCAGAGATGCAGCCCACATTTGCCTGGTAGCCGGTTGGATAGGCCAAAGCTGATTCTTTGCCAACCAGTTCGGCCAAATCTGCTTCCAGTTGTAAATGAATATCCAAAGTGCCATTTAAAAAACGGCTTCCTGCACAGCCACTGCCGTATTTTTCGATGGCTTTGATGGCAGCCTCTTTTACCCGGGGATGGGTAGTTAAGCCCAAATAGCTATTTGAACCCATCATCAGCATCTTTTGGCCGTTGCAGATTACTTCGGTATCCTGTTCGGAACTAATTTCCCTAAAATAGGGGTAGTAGCCCATGGCCATAGCCTTGCGGGCATCATGGAAGTTATAACATTTATCCAATATACTCATGGATTTCCTCTTTTATATTATTTCAAAATCTTTCAAATTTATGTAAAGAACACGGGTTAAACTGTAAACAATATAAACCAAAGGCACAGAGACCAGCATCCAGATAATGCCTCCATACCATCCTCCCGCAATTACAGTGCACAGCACTATCAAGGGATGCATACTAATTGTACCGCCTACCACCAAGGGGTAAATTATGTTGTTATCAAGCACCTGCACCAGATACATGGCAATAATTGCATAGATAACTGTGGCTACAGAACCTCCGGAAATCAGGACACTTAAAGCGGCAAGAGCTCCACCCATAAATGGGCCAAAATAGGGGATTATATTTGCCACACCAGCGGTTGCACCTATTAGCACTGGATTGGGGACACCCACAAAAGTAAGAGCTGTGGATGCCATTACACCCACCACAATAACCTCAAAAAGCATTGCTCTGAGGTAAGTTCCCACGGTGGCATCAATCTTACGCAGCAGAATCATGCATACCTCAAAATATCGGTTAGTGGAAAACTCCAGTGCTGCTTTGCGGAGTTTGTATTTATCCTTCAGTAAAAAGAAACTTAATAAAGGGATTGTAGCTATCAGCGAGATTGTGGATAGGATGTTTTGATAATTGTCAATCAGCAATTTGGGGATGGCAGCCAGGAAAGTATTGGTATTGTCCAAAAATACCAGAACTCTGGGAGCAAGGTCAAGATTGGGGATTTTGGTATCCAAATCCTGTATGAAGCGGAAAACTCCATTAAAAAACGGCAGATTTACAATGTATTGACCGCTTATCTTTTCTCCACTGGTGAACATGCTAAACAGGTAGTTTCCTTGCTGAACAAGATCGGGAATAAATCGCATGGTAAACCAGGCAATTACACCCCCAATTATTACATACACAGCCAAGACAGAAAACCAACGGGGGAATCTTCGTCGTTCAAACCACGAGACAAAAGGATCAAGAATATAGGAAAACACCACTGCTAAAAGCATATTGGCAAAAACCCATCGGTAGAAGAATACTCCCATTACTATTACAGCCAGCAGAAAGAGGTAGAAGATCAGTTTTGTCCAGTTCATGGCACTATTCTACCGGCTTACAGATGGTAAAAATGTAATTGCTATAAAAGTGGCAAATTCCCGTGAGGATTTTAATCCCCATTCTGGGATTTTGCCTAATTACATCCGTCAGGTCATGGCGGGAGATGGCTATCGTTTCCAAATCGCCAAGGGCAATTGCAGACGAGCTGCGAATGTTTTCGTGAAACATATCAAGCAAGCCTAGAATTTGGTGCTTTTTTACTGTGCTGTGTCCGCTGGGATGGGCATTGCCGGTAACGCTGATCTCACCTTTCTCTACAAAGTAGATCACTTCCAAGGGGTAATTTTTGTCAAAAAGCATTTCCCCAGCCTTAAAACTGCGGGCATGAAAGTAATTGTTTAATAGGTAGAGTTCGAAGGAAGATAATTCCTTAAAGATGGAATAGCGTTTTAGATAAGCAAACTTATCGGATTTGTGTAAAAGGGTTTTAAGCCATGCGATATGTAATTCAAACATGCTCACCTCTTAAATTTATCGTCATTGACAAAGGGGACAAAAGAACATCCGCCTGTCTGACGGATACTAACTTCTCCGTTTAAACGGGTTACAATATTTAGAATCTGCATCCCGCTACCACCTACGGGGATAGCCATAATGCCACCTTCTGCAAGTTGATTAATCAAGCTTTCGGGGATGCTTTCGGCTGCGGCACTTACAATAATTTTATCAAATACTTTGCGGGGGGGGTAGGCTTTTTGCCAGCCATTATGTCCATCGCCAATGCGAAAATAGATGTTTTTGTAGCCCGCATTTTTTAAGGTTTTTTGCGCATTTAAGGACAGGATATCCAATCGCTCTACACTGCAAACTTCTTTTACCAGTTCTGCCAAAAGCGCGCTTTGATACCCGCTGCCGGTGCCAATTTCGAGCACCGAATCAGTTTTTTTTAGCTCTAATAGCTGCATCATGATGGCAATCATCAAGGGTTGGGAAATTGTTTGCGACAGCAGGATGGGCAGTGGTCTGTTTTGATATGCATATTCACGGTATTCGGGCAGCACATAATCTTCGCGGGGGACCTTTAAAATAGCCGCCAAAACAGCCTGATCCGTTATACCTTCAATAGCAAGGTCATTCACCAATACATGGCGTTGATCTTCAAACCGCATTAGCTTTCCAGCTTCAGTAATTTGTTGGTTTCCAACCATTCCAAAATATCGGGGAAAGCCTCGCCATTAGTAAGATCAAACCCCAATGGTGTAATGGAAATATAGCCTTCAGTAACTGCTTCGGCATCGGTGCCGTGATCTGTGTTCCAAACAGGCAAATCACCCCCAATTCGGTAGCTGAAATCATCACCGGATTCTTCGGTTACCTTGATAAAATTGTAGTATTTTCGATGTCCGGTTTTGGTTAGGCGAATACCTTTAATTTGCTTAGAATCTAAATTGGGAATGTTAACATTCAATACCTGATGCGATTTCGCCAGGTTATGAAATCCCATATCCAACATTTTTCTCATCCATTGTGCAGCTACTTCAAACTTTTGGTTTGAATAAGAATTTATAGAGATAGCAATTGCTTTGTTTCCCATCAGCGAAGCTTCTACTGCAGCAGCCACAGTTCCGGAATATAAAACGTCTTCACCCATGTTTTGACCCGCATTTATTCCCGATATCACCAAATCAATTGGCTCGGTAATTATCTTTTGCAAAGCGATGACAGAGCAATCTACAGGAGTGCCGCCAACTGCCCATTCATTGGCAGCTATTTTCTTTACAGGTATGTCTTTACGCAGGCTAATGGAGTGAGATGCTGCACTACGTTCGCTATCGGGAGCAATGACATAGATCAAATGACCGGCAGCACGTAATTCAGCAGCTAAGGCCCTGATTCCGGCAGCCATGATACCATCGTCGTTAGTCAGTAATATTTTCAAGCTAATCTATTCTCCTAAAATAATATACTGGGATTTTGCAAAAGAAACATTACAGCCACTACAATAACAATTATCAGCAAGATAAAAAACCAATTAATGCGTATGAACTTTATAAAGTTGGGTTTATGTCTGCGACGCCTTTTGGACTGAACAGCGGTGGGGAATAGGGCTCTGGCTATCCAAGGGCGTTTGTTGGCTTTAATTATGCGCAATGAATGTTGATCGGGCATCAGCCACTTAATTATACCCTTTTCGTTTTTATATGGACGAAATCCCAGGGAATAATAATACTGCTTCTGGGCTTCTGTATAGCCTTCAACTTCATGCAGTTCAAGCTCTTGCACTATCGTATTGTGTTTCTTTGGCATTCTTATTTCCTCTTTTTTCATTTAGTTTTAAATCATTTGTTTCTGTCAAGCCAAAAATGGTTTTCCCCTTTTCTAAGCTTCTTCCTTAGTTACTCACTGCGAGCTAACTGGCTCTTATCCCAAACACAACCCAAAGAAAGTTCAGGTTAGTTTCGGGATGAGTTTCTGATATTATCAGCAGAATGACTAAGCAACATGAAAGGAATAGCTTTCTTTATAACGCTGCTATATAATAGATTACCATGTGTGATATGCAAGAATATCAAATTCCTACTAAAATAGTTCTTGACAAATTACGCAGGTGAATTAGCTTGGTTAGTGAATGCTTACTAACAATAAGGAAGATGAATGGAGCTTACTATCAGACAACTGGATATTATCAAAAAAGCCATTGGCATCATAGCCATTGAAGGCTTTCAAGACCTTACCACCAAAAATTTGGCAGATGCTGTCGGAGTATCGGAAGCGGCTTTATACCGGCATTTTGATAGTAAAACGGAGCTTATCCACAAGATTCTGGAGTATTTTCAAAGCCTGGCACAGCAGGCAATGGGAAGCATCCAAAGTGAAATATCCGATCCTTTGGAACAGGTGAAGGCGTTTGTGATGAATCGCTACACCCTATTTTTAGAGAATCCGGATCTGGCAAAAGTGATGTTTTCCGAAGAGATTTTCCAAAATGACCGCAGTCTGGCAGAGCATAACCTTGCCATCATTCACATCCACCGCGACCAACTGCTACAATCAATTGAAGCAGCCCAAAAGCTAAATGAAATTAGACCCGATCTGGAAGCAATCCATTTATTCCGCATTATCGTCGGTTCCATGCGTTTGTTAGTGATGCAATGGCAGCTAAGTGACAACGCCTTTCCCTTGAAAACGGAAGGAGAAAAACTGTGGGAAACCATAGTAACAATGATAACGAAAAGTTATATTACATAATAGGAGCAAAAAAGTGAAGAGACAAATTATTAGGATTGACGAAGCTAAATGCACCGGTTGCGGAGCTTGCATTCCCGGCTGCCCCGAAGGCGCATTGCAGATAATTGATGGCAAGGCCAGACTGGTGAGCGACCTGTTTTGTGATGGGCTGGGAGCTTGTCTGGGCAACTGTCCCGAAGGTGCAATCGAAGTGGAAGAGCGTGAAGCAGAGCCCTATAGCGAATCAATCGTAATGGAAAACATCATGGCTGCCGGCGAGAACACCATCAAAGCTCATTTGAAGCACCTGAAAGACCACGGCGAAACCACTTTTTACACCCAAGCCCTGGAAATCCTGAAAGCCAATGGCTACAACATTGAGTGCTTAACCACCGAAGATAACATGGCTTGTGGCTGCTCGGGAACCCAGGCACGAAGCATATCCGTAGCCGCGGAAGTCCTGTCTGCGGTAGAAAGTGCTACAGACAAGATGTCCGTAGCTACCGATGCTGTAGCTACCCCAAAAAAGGTGATTAGTCAATTACGCCAATGGCCTGTGCAGCTAACGCTTTTGAACCCCGCAGCGGAGTATTTTGAGAATTGCGATTTGCTTATCTCGGCTGATTGCGTACCTTATGCTTATGGGGATTATCATAATCGCTTTTTACAGGGTAAAATTGTGATTACCTTCTGTCCCAAGCTTGATCCTGATCTGGAACGCTACATTGATAAGCTCTCACAGATTTTCATCTTGCATATTATAAAAAGCGTTACTATCGTGCGCATGGAAGTGCCCTGTTGCGGTGGCACGGAAGTGCTGATTAAGCGTGCTTTGGAAAAAGCCGGAAAGCTTCATTTTGTAAAAGTTTATGTCGTTTCTGTAGGGGGCGACGTAATTTAACAATGGGGTGGGAAATTCTGATTCCCCTCAGCCGAAGCGGAATTCAGCATCCCAATAATAAAAGGAGATATCATGCAAAGCCGTTATTGGAAAGACCTCGCACCCGTGGTGAATGCCAATGGGATTCACGGCACCAAGCTATATGCAGCACCCGAAGGTGAAATTGTGCATCTGGGCTTAGTGCCGGGTGCAATATTAAAAACCCACAAAACGCCTGTCAACGTAGTTTTCTATGTGTTGGAAGGCACTGCCACCCTGGAAATTGGGGACGAAAAACAGAGCTTTCCCAAGGACACTACCATCGATAGTCCCAAGGATATTCCCCACGCAGTCCTCAACGAAGGGGACACCAACCTACGTTTATTAGTTATTAAAATGCCAAAACCATAAGGGACAATGGATTATATCATGCGGATGAGGAGTTGGAAGGTTCAAAGGGTAGAAGGAAGTGTTGTGAATGTGGAGTCGTTTCAGCCTTCCCGTAACGATGTGAGTGTGGAGTCGTTTCAGCCTTCCCCAAGTTCAAACTTATCACCCGATTTCGTGAGTGTGGAGTCGTTTCAGCCTTCCCCAAGTTCAAACTTATCACCCGATTTCAAGGCTGAAAGGACTACACACGGCATCCTGCCACACCAGCTACCGCCGTTTGTAGTCCATTCCGCCGCAAAAATCGAGACTTATTCAAACCAATTTATGGCGGAATCGACTCCAAACTTAACAAGAGGCCAATTTGAACCAAGATATGGCGGAATCGACTCCAAACTTAACGAGTGCCAACTTTCAAAACCTATCAACCTATCAACCTTCCAACCTTCCAACCTTCCAACCTTCAAAACCTATCAACCTTCCAACCTTCCAACCTTCCAACCTTCCAACCCTAAAAATTTCACCCAATAAATAAAAAACTCCAAGGAGAAAACCCATGAGTATGTTCTGCTATCAATGCCAGGAAACCTCGCGCAACATAGGCTGCACCATGCGCGGCGTATGTGGCAAATCCCCCGAACTTGCCAATCTTTTCGACCTGCTTATCTACGGTCTGAAAGGCCTGGCGTATGTATCAGTTAAACTTAACGAAAAAGGCGTTTACTATCCCAAAGACGCTGTGTTTGTAATGGGTGGCCTGTTTAGGACCATCACCAACGCCAACTGGGACGAAGTGCTTATCCGTAATGTAATAAGCAAAACCCTGGAACTGCGCGACAAACGCAAGGCCGAGCTGTGCAAGCTGTTAGACGGCAATTGCACCACCTGCCCCGAAGCGGTTAGCTTCAAAGTAACTCCAGAAGAATACGATGCTTTTGCCTTAAAAGTTGGCGTGCTCCGAACCGAAAACGAAGATGTCCGCTCCCTGCGCGAAACCATTGTCTATGGCCTCAAAGGCATAGCTGCCTATGGCGAACACGCTGATATGCTTGGCTATCAGGATGACGATGTAAACAAATTCATCATGGAAGGGCTTGCAGCCACTTTGGATGACACCCTTTCCGCCGATAAGCTGGTTGGCCTTGTGCTAAAAACAGGCGAAACAGCCGTTAAGGTTATGGCACTGTTGGACAAGGCCAATACCTCCACCTACGGCAATCCCGAGCCTACCAAAGTGAATCTCGGCGTGGGCAAGAACCCTGGTATCATCGTTAGCGGCCATGACCTGAAAGACTTTGAAGAGCTTTTGGAACAGTCCAAAGACAGCGGCGTGGACATCTATACCCACAGCGAAATGCTGCCAGCGCACTACTATCCCGCCTTTAAGAAATACAAACACTTCATCGGCAATTATGGCGGTTCGTGGTGGCATCAATTGGAGGATTTTGAAAACTTCAACGGTGCAATTTTAATGACCACTAATTGCATCGTGCCCCTGCGTAAAGAGCAAACCTATCTGGATCGCTTTTTCACCACCGGCATGGCGGGATATCCTGGTGCTAAACACATAGGTGAACGCAAAGCAGGCGGCAAGAAGGACTTCTCCGAGCTTATCGCCGCTGCCAAGAAATGCCAGCCACCCAAAGAGATTGAAACAGGTAAAATCACCGGTGGCTTTGCCCATGCAACCGTATTGAGCCTGGCAGACAAGATTATCGATGCCGTAAAGAGCGGTGCCATCAAGCGTTTTGTGGTAATGGCAGGTTGCGATGGACGTATGCCCAGCCGTAAATACTTCACCGAAGTGGCTGAAAAACTGCCTAAGGACACGGTTATCCTCACCGCGGGTTGCGCTAAATACCGCTATATAAAGCTGAACCTGGGCGATATCGGCGGTATCCCAAGAGTGCTGGATGCCGGCCAATGCAACGATTCCTATTCGCTGGCAGTGATTGCGCTGAAGCTGAAAGAAGCCTTTGGTTTGGAAGATGTGAACCAGCTTCCCTTGTCCTTTGACCTTGCCTGGTATGAGCAGAAGGCTGTGGCAGTGCTTTTGGCCTTGCTATCATTGGGATTCAAGAATATCCAGGTGGGGCCAACCCTGCCAGGCTTCCTTTCACCCGGAGTAGCCAAGGTTATTATCGACACCTTCGGCCTGAAACAAATCACCACCCCCGAGGATGATATAGCCGCGATGATGGGGTAGAGTGAGATTTCAAGTGAGAGCTTTG